>NZ_SMKC01000041.1 GCF_004348315.1 Streptomyces sp. 8K308
GGGGAGGACTTTCCGCCGGTGCGGGTGGCGGGCAGGGGGCGTGGCTGGTACCGCGGTGACTGTCACGTGCATTCGGCGTGCTCGGTCGGTGGCGAGCTGACACCCGAGGAGCTGGCGGCCGGCGCCGACGAGGCGGGTCTCGACTTCCTCGCGACCACCGAGCACGGGTCGGCCGCCACGCATGGCGTCTGGGGCCGGTACGCGGGCGACGACCTGCTGGTGGTCCTGGGCGAGGAGGTCACCACCAGGACCGGGCACTGGCTGGCGCTCGGGCTCCGCCCCGGTCAGGTGATCGACTGGCGGTACGGGGTGCGGGACGCGGTGGTCGACCGGCATCTGGAGCGGGTGCGTCAGGTCGGCGGGGTGTGCGTGGCGGCCCATCCGTACGCGCCGTACGTCTCGGGCACGTTCATGTACCCGTACCACGGGTTCGACGTGGTCGAGGTGTGGAACGGGCCGTGGAGCTCGGACCTGCCGTGGAACGCCGACAACGAGGCCGCACTCGCCGAATGGGGTCGCGGTCTGGCCGCGGACGTCCACCGGGGGCGGTGGCGGCCGGCGATGGGCAACAGCGACACCCATCTGAAGGGCCAGCTCGGCACTCCGCACACCGTCGTGCTGGCGGACGAGCTGAGCACCGACGCCATCCTCGCCGGCATCCGGGCCGGCCGGAGCTGGATAGCCGAGTCAGCCGCCGTGGAGTTCACGTTCACGGTGCTGGCCGGCGATCACGTCGCCGGGATCGGCGAGCGACTGGAGACCGGCGGCGGGCCGGCCCTGGTGCGGGCGGACGTCCGCGGTGTGCCGTCGGGCACCGTCAGCTTCCATACCGAGGTCGGGAAGGCGCACCACGAGTCGCTGCCCGACACCGGTACTGGCGCCGTGGAGTGGCGCACCAGCGCCCGGGAGGCCGGCTTGGTGCGCGTCGAGGTACGCCATCCCCACGGGCATATGGCGGCGCTCAGCAACCCGATCATCCTGGACTGAACGCTCCGCCCGCCGTCAGGCGGCGCCCGGCGCCCCCGGCGTGGTCGGCCGGACGGCGATCGCGTCGACCTCGAAAAGCATCCCCGGGAGGGCGAGCGAGGCGACCCCGCTGAGCGTCTGGGCCGGCAGCCGGTCCCCGAAGCGGGCGTGGAGCGCCCTGCCGAGGGTCTCCAGCCGTTCGGGGCCGTGGGCGACGATGAACGAGCCGAGCCTGACCACGTGTTCGAAACCGAGCCCCACCCCCTCAAGCGCGGACCACAGCCGGTCGAAGGCCAGGTCCACCTGGGCGGCGAAGTCCCCCGGCACCGGGGAGCCGGTGGCGTCGGAGGCGTACTGGCCGGCGACGAAGACCAGTTCCCCTGGTGCCGAGACGGCGTGGCTGTAGCCGAACGGCGTCGGGTCGTGGAGCGTGGGCGGGTTGGTGATCGTGCGGGCATCGCGCGTCATGACGCGTGGATCCTCTCCTGGTGCGGGGCGCCTGTCGCCTCCGGCGGGCGAGGGGCCGAACGCGCCCCTCTCGTCGCCCAACACCGCGCCGACGTGGGTCGATTCCGCGAAGCGGACCTACCCGGGCTCAGCCCTTCGGCCTACGTCCGTGGGCCGGTCGGGGCGGTGGCGATCAGTTCGGCGAGAAGTGCGCCGAAGGCTTCCGGCGCTTCCAGCATCACCATGTGGCCCGTCCCCGGCAGTTCGGTGTAGGTGGCCGCGGCTGCCAGGGCCCACTCGGGAACGTGCCATCCGGGGCGCGAGCGGGCTCCGGCGACCAGGTGCACCGGGGTTCGCTCGAACACCTCGCGCAGCGACCGCTCGTAGTCAGCCCGTGCGGTGTGGTCGACGACGGCACGGGCCATCGCCTGGACCGTGGTCGCGGGCTGGTGGGCGAGGGCCTGCGCGGCGGAGCGGACGCGACCCCGGCTCGGCTCGATGCCGCCGTCGCGCAGCCAACGCTCCGGCTCTGCTCGGTCGGCCCGCAGCAGCTGTTCCACCTCCGCGGTCGTCTTCGTGGCGATCTGCGCCGACCAGAAGGCGTCGGCCAGGGTGAAGTTGCCTTCGACGTTGACGAACGACGCGGTTCGGTCCGGGAACCGGTGGGCGAACGTGGCCGCGATCACGCCGCCGACGGAGTGACCGACCAGGTGCGCGGGGGTGTTGGGCAGTGCCAGGTCAAGGACGGTGCGCAGGTGCTCCACCTGTGCGTCGATGGAGATGCCGCCGGGGTCGGCGGTCGCGTTCGCACCGTAGCCGAGCAGGTCGGGGGCGATGATCCGGGACGGATGGAGCGGCACGAACGCGCGCTCGTCGGCGAACGGCCCGATGAGACCGTGCAGGAAGACCACTGGCGGCATGGAACGCCAGCCTTTCACGCGTCGTCGCCCGGCGTCCACCACAGCAGGGGACCGCCGGACCGGTCCGGAAAGATCTTGGCGGTGGCTATGGACCCGAGGGGTTCGTCGCGCCTATGTTCTAGACATGCCTGGACAGGTACACAAACATCAGCGCATCGCCCGCGTCCTCGCCGACGAGATCCGTGCCGGGGTCCACTCCGACGGCAGCAGGCTGCCGGGGGAGCACGCGCTCAGAGAACGGTTCGGGGTCAGCAGGACCACGCTGCGGCAGGCGCTCAGGGTGCTCGGCGACGAGGGGCTGATCGCCACCCACGCCGGCATCGGCTCGTTCGTCACCTTCGACGGCACTCCGCTGGACACCCGACGCGGCTGGACCCAGGCGCTGGCCGAGCGGGGCGTCGACCTGACCACCGAGATCCACCGGTTCGAGACGATCGCCGACCCGGCGCTCGCCGCCGAACTGGGCGTCGCCTCCGACGCCTTCGTCGCGCTCGACCGGGTCAGGCGGCTTCCCGACGGGCAGGGCGTCTCCCTGGAGCGCAGCCGCATCCCGGCCGTGGGCGAGTTGGCCGAGCTGCCGCGGCGCGGGCTCCGGGAGGGCTCGCTCAACACGGCGCTGGTCGCCGCCGGTCGCGTCACCGCCTCGGGCGAGGGCCTGGTGTCGGTCCGGGCGATCGACGCCGCGGAGGCCGCCGTGCTGCACCGCTCCACGGGTGAGCCCTTCCTCCACCTGGCCAAGGTCCACCGCGCGGCCGACGGCTCGGTCGTCGAGCAGGTCACCAGCCTCCTCGACCCCGCCAGGTTCCAGCTGCGGATACGCACCCACGAGACGTCCCACCAGGGAGCACCACGGTGACCGCCCCGCCCCTGCTCGACCGCGCGCTCGGCGCCTACTACGGCCTCGCCCTCGGCGACGCGCTCGGCATGCCGACCCAGTCGATGTCGCGGGAGCACGTCCGGCGCGCCTATGGGACGATCTCCGGCTTCCACGACTCCTCGCCCGACAACCCGATCAGCGCGGGCATGCCGGCCGGCTCGATCACCGACGACACCGACCAGGCCGTGCTCGTCGGCCGGCTCATCGCCGAGGGACAGGGTCGGATCGACCCGCTGCGCCTCGCCGAGGAGCTTCTCGACTGGGAGAAGCAGATGAGGGCCAAGGGCTCCCTCGACCTGCTCGGCCCGTCGACCAAGGCGGCCCTGGACGCCGTGGCCCGTGGCGTGCCCCCGGCCGAGGCCGGCAGGTTCGGCACCACCAACGGGGCCGCGATGCGCGTCACCCCGGTCGGCATCGCCTTCCCCGCCGAACCGCTCGAACCGTTCCTCGACCGGGTCGTGGAGTCCTGCCAGGTCACCCACGACACGACGATCGGGATCGCGGGCGCGGCGGCCGTCGCCGCCGCCGTCAGCACCGGCGTCGCCGGCGGCGGCCTCGCCGACGCCGTCCGGGCCGCGGTCGCCGCCGCCCGGGCGGGAGCCAGGCGCGGGCACTGGATCGCCGGGGCCGATGTCGCGGCCCGCGTCGAGTGGGCCTGGCGGCTGGTCGAAGGAGTGCCCGAGGAGCAGGCCGTGGACCGCGTCTCGGAGCTGGTCGGCAGCAGCGTGGCCACCCAGGAGTCGGTACCCGCGGCCTTCGCGGTCCTGGCCATGGCCGACGGCGACCCCTGGCGGGCCGCCGTGCTCGCCGCCAACCTCGGCGGCGACACCGACACCATCGGCGCGATCGCCGGCGCGATCGCCGGCTCGGTCGCCGGGCTCTCCGCCCTGCCCCCCGACGCCGTGCGCACCCTGCGCGACGTCAACTCCCTCGACCTCGAACCCCTGACCCACCGGCTGATCGCCCTGCGCTGACGCGCTGATCCGCCCGGCACCATCCGCCCCATCGCACCACCCGCCCCATCGCACCACTAAGGAGGCACCGAAGATGAGCGTTTCGAAGACGAACGATCGCGTCGGCGCCGTTGAGACCCGCGGCATCGAGCCCGTTCCCGACCACGAGCGGCACGGCCACGCGGGTCAGATGTTCTGGACCTGGTTCGCCGCCAACATCAGCATCCTCGGCCTTCCGCTCGGCGCCACCCTGGTCGCCTTCCGGGGGCTCAACATCTGGCAGGCGGTACTCGTCGCCCTCGTCGGGTCCTTCGGCTCCTTCGCCCTGGTGGGGGCGCTCAGCCTGGCGGGCAAGAAGGGTGGCGCCCCGGCGCTCACCCTCTCCCGGGCCGTCTTCGGGCAGCGCGGCAACGCCGGCCCCACCCTGGTGAGCTGGCTGAGCAGGATCGGCTGGGAGACGATCTCCACCACCACCGCGGCCTACGCCCTGCTCGCCATGCTCGACATCGCGTTCGGCCTGGACCGCAACACCGTGCTCACCCTGCTCTGCCTGCTGGTCTTCATCGCCTGCACCCTGCTGATCAGCGGCCTCGGGCACGCCACCATCATGTGGATCAACAAGTGGGCCACCGTCGTCTTCGGCGTACTCAACCTGATCGTGATGGGCTTCCTGGTCGCCACGGTCGACTGGAGCCGCGTCCTCGACGCGCCGGCCGGCGCCACCAGCGGCGTGATAGCCGGCATCGGCTTCATCGCCGCCGGCACCGGCATCGGCTGGGCCAACGCGGGCGCCGACTACGCCCGCTACCTGCCGCGGGAGATCGCCGGCAGCCGGCTGATCGTGGCCTCGGCGTTCGGCGCCGGCATCCCGCTGCTCCTGCTGATCTCGCTCGGCTCCCTGCTGACGGCGGGCGACGCTACGCTCGCCACCTCGTCCGACCCGGTCGCCGCCATCAACGAGATGCTGCCTTCCTGGATGGCCATCCCGTACCTGGTCGCGGCGTTCGGTGGGCTGCTGATGTCCAACCACCTGTCCACCTACTCCGCGGGACTGACGATGATCACCCTCGGCCTACGGGTGCCCCGGGTGTGGGCGGTCGCCCTCGACGTGGTGCTGATGTTCGCCGGCGGCATCTATCTGATGCTGATCGCGGACGACTTCTACGGCCCGTTCTCCACCTTCCTCACCCTCCTGGCCGTCCCCATCTCGGCGTGGATCGGCGTGGTCGCGGTGGACTCGCTGCGCGGCCGCTCCTACGACGCGGAGGCGCTGATGGACACCGGCCGCACCAGCCGCTACTGGTACTCCGGCGGCTTCCGGCTGCCGGCCGTCATCGGCTGGGCCGCCGCCATCGTGGCGGGACTGCTCTTCACCACGGCCGCCACCAGCACCGACGTCTGGTTCGAGGGCCCCTTCGCGGACACCTGGGCCGGCACCAACGGCCTGGGCTGGGCGATCGCGATGGCCACCGGCGCCGCCAGCTACGCGCTGACCGACCGGGCCGCCAGGCCCGACGCCCAGGCCACCCCGGAGCCCGCCCTCCAGGGAGCCGGCCGATGAGCCGCCGCCTGGTCCTCGTCGGCAACGTCATCGCCGACCTGGTCATCGAGATCCCGGCACTGCCGGAGCGCGGCGGCGACGTGATCGGCTCACGCGCCGAGCTCACCGTGGGCGGCGGCCTCAACACCCTCGTCGCCGCCCGCCGGCTCGGCGCCCGAGCCGTCTTCGCCGGACCGCACGGCACCGGCCCCTACGGCGAGTTGGTGCGGGCGGCGCTGGCCGGTGAGGGCATCCAGACCCTGCTGCCAGTCCGCGTCGACGGTGACACCGGGTTCACCGTGGCCCTGGTCGACGGCGGCGGCGAACGCACCTTCGTCACCAGCTTCGGCGTCGAGGCCAGGCTCGCCGAGCCGGAGGTGGCCGCCGTCGCCGCCGCGATCGGGCCCGGCGACCTGGTCCAGCTGTCCGGCTACGCGCTGGCGCTGCCAGCCGGCGGGCCGCCGCTGGCGCGGCTCGCGGCCGGGCTGCCCGCCGACGTCACCCTGTGCTTCGACCCGGCCCCGCTGGTCGCCGACATCCCGCCGGCCGTGCTCGACCCGGTGCTCGCCCGTGTCGACTGGCTCAGCGCCAACGCCCGCGAGGCGCGCCTGATGACCGGCCACGCGGAGCCGGCCGCCGCGGCGGCGGCCCTGCGCGGCCGGCTCTCGCCGGCCGCCGGCGCGCTGGTCCGCGATGGCGGCGACGGCTGCTGGCTCGCGCTGCCGGGCTCCGAGCCCCGGCACGTGCCGGGCTTCCCCGTCCGCGCCGTCGACACCAACGGCGCCGGCGACGCCCACGTCGGCGCCTTCCTCGCCCGGCTCGGCCAGGGCGACACCCCACTCGACGCGGCCCGCGCCGCCAACGCGGCGGCCGCCATCGCCGTCACCCGCACCGGCCCGGCCACGGCCCCGACCAGCGCGGAGCTGGCGGAGTTCCTCGGCCGGGCGGCCACCTGAGCGAGGTCAACCGCGATGACCGCGGGCGATCTCCAGGTCCGAGGCCAGAGCGCTAACACGGACCGGATCGCGGGCGTCGTCCAGGACGACGACATGGACGACGCTGCCGACCTCGGGGAGTGGCTCGTCGTCGAGCCACTCCGGGAGCTTGAGGTTGTCGATGAGCCCCGCCACCCCGCCCCCCAGGTCGACCAGCACGCCCCAGGGAGCGATCTCGGTGACGGTCGCGTCGAACTCCTGGTGAACGGATACCGCCTCGTGCACCGCACTCCTCACATCGGGATGAAGGTCCTTCGCCCACCGGTCAGTTCGTTGAACCGCGCCAGCCGGTCGGCCGGGATGCACCACTCGATGCGGGGAGAGCCGTTCGGTCCGGCCCAGTCGTAGCGGTGCATGCAGTCCATGAACTCGTTGACGAAGGCGGGGTCCATATCGTAACGAACCATGCCCTCCGCATAGCCACGCCGCCCCTGGTACTCGGCCGCGACGCTGCGCTCACCGAAGTACGCGCCGGACTGGCGTGTGACGGGCGGGAAGTTCGCCGGGTCGGGGCCGTTCGCCAACTCGTCCGCCAGGTCGTCACGCCTCGGCGTGCGGTAGATCGAGAAGTACTCGTCACAACCGGACAGGCCGAGGGGGTCCGTCCACGAGAACGGGTTGTGCACATAGGAATGGTGGTCGAGGGCGGGGAGGAGTCCGAGGGGGTCGGGCGACTGGTAACGCGCCGTCTCGGGCGCGTAGTAGCGCTGGTAGTTGTAGTTGAGGCCGGACTCGGCGTCGTGGTACTGGCCAGGGAAGCGGAACGGGCACGCGGCGTCGTCCGGGGCGCTCCCGGTGACGACGCCCCACACGCTCGTCTCCGGCTGCCGGCTGATGTGCCCGGCGTCGTCGAGGAGTTCCGTGGGGGTGCCGACGAGGTCCGTGACGATGGCGTGGAAACGCTCGTCGACACCTGCCTTGTCGAGTTGGGCCACGGGCCGGTGCTCTCCCGGCTGCCACTCCCAGGTGGTGGTGCGTCCGTCACCGCCTGACCGCTCGGCGATGCGCGTGCCGTCCCAGACGAAGTCGGTCCGATCCGCCGTGCCCCCGTCGTCGGTCACCCGCTCCTTGGCCACCCGGCGGCCGAGCGGGTCGTAGAGGTAGCGCCAGCGGCTCCCGTCCGGCGTCTCGAGTCGCACCAGGCGGTCGTCCGCATCCCAGACGTACCGCCAGACGCGGCTGCCTCCGGACAGCAGTTTCCGCGTCTGCCGTACGACGCGACCCTGCCCGTCGTACTCGTATCCGATCCGTCCGGCCCGGCGGACGAGCGTACCGGCGTAGGCGCGTGAGCCCTGTGCGTCCCGCTCCTCGCCGGACCAGGTCGCGTGGGTCACGTTGCCCACGGCGTCGTAGGCGTAGGACTCGGTCTGCCCGCCGGACGCCACTCCCGTGATCCGGCCCGCGGCGTCGAGCGTGAACTGGCGATCCCCGCCCATCAGGTCCGTGATCGAGGACATGTGGCCGTCGGCCCGGTAGGCGTAGCCGCGCTCCTGGAGCGGGGGCGCGGCCTCGCCGTCGCCGGTGTCGGGGCCGGTGAGGGTCTGGGCGACGAGCCGGCCCGAGACGTCCCAGCGCTGGGTGAGGCGCACGGTGGCCGAGAGGTCACGCCGGACCTCGCGCCCCGCGCCGTCGTGCGCGAATCCGAGGACCCGGCCGGCGACGTCCAAAGCCAGCGGGCGGTGCACCTCGTCGTACCGCCAGCTGCTGAGCACGCCCGACGGGGTGCGTCGGGACGTGCGCCGGCCCATCGCGTCGTACTCGGAGACCAGCGTTCTGCCGTTGCAGATCTCGGCGACGACACGACCCAGCAGGTCACGTTCGAGGCGCAGCTCCGCGTCGGCGTTGCTGGCGCGGACGATGCGGCTGAGGCCGTCGCGTTCGAAGACGGTGACGGAATCGCCGGCGCGCCGGGTCACGATCTCGCCGAGCGCGTCGCGGTCGAACTGGACGGTCTGGCCGGCGCCGTTGGTCTGTTCGGAGAGGCGCCCGGCGGCGTCGTAGCGGTACCGGATCGTCCGGCCGTCGAAGTCCGTCTCGCTGGCCACGCGACCGCAGGCGTCGAGCGCGTATGTCCACACCAGGCCCCGTGCGTTGGTGACCGAGATCAGGTTGCCCTCGGTGTCGTAGGCGTACGTGGTCCGGGCGCCGTCCGGACCGGTGCGAACGGCGGGTAGATCGAAGTGCGTCAGCTCGTAGGCCGTCACGCCGCCGGCCGCGTTGGTGTACGCGGTGAGGTTGTTCTCGCCGTCGTACGCCCAGGAGTCGACGCTACCGTCGGGCAGTGTCCTGCGGAGCGGTTTGCCCTCGACCGACCAGTCGACGCGGGTGACCCCGCCCATGGGGTCGATCGTCTCGGCCACGTGCCCGAGCGGGTCGCGCACGCAACGCGTCACGGAGCCGTCCGGTTCGGTCACCCGCACCGGAAGCCCGGCCGCGTCGTTCTCCAGCCGGCGCACGCCTCCCAGGGGATCGACGGCCTGGACCAGATGACCGCGGTCGTCGTAGGAGTAGGACGTCGTGGCGCCGAGCGGATCGACGACGGCGACGAGATTCCCGCGCTCGTCGTAGTTCTGCCCCCACCGTTGGCCGTCCGGCTCGACGATGACGACGGGTTGCCGCTTGTCGTTGTACTCGGCGCTCGCGTGGCTGCCGTCGGCACGCTGTATCCGTACCAGGTTGCCGTCGTCGTCGTAGGTGAAGCGGCTGGTGCCACCCATGGGATCGGTGACGGTCAGCGGCCGATCGTAGCGGTCCCAGGTGCGGTGGGTGTGGTGACCGAGGGGGTCGGTCTCCGTGATCAACTGGTAGCTGTCGTCGAACTGGTAGACCGTGGTGTTGCCGAGGGAGTCCGTGAAGAGCGTGCGACGGGTCACGGGGTCGTAGTCGATGCGGCTGCTGAGGAAGCCGTCGACGCCTTCCGTGCGGACGCACCGGCCGTCGTCGTCGTAGGTGTACCGATACCAGACGCCGTTGCGGTCCTGCCAACCGGTGATGCGACGCTTCTCGTCGTAGGTCAGAGTGAGGGGCCGGCCGGAGGAGTTGTGGATTCCGACGAGGTTGCCGCGCTCGTCGTAACGATAGCGCCGCAGCGTGGGCCGGTCCGGGGCGCTGAGCAGCCGGAGTTCGGTGACGCGCCCCCCGACGGTGGTGATGCCGACCTCGTACCCGCCGTCGTGGGCCAGGCGGCACGGCGCGCCCTCCGCGTCGTACTCGACGTCGACGCGGTTGTGATTGCGGTCGGTTATCGCGGTCAGCGGGAGCTCCGCGCCCTGGCGGCTGGGAACCGCCGTGAAGTGCAGGGTCCGTCCGGTCTCCGGCTGGTGAACCGACATGGGCGAACCCGGCCGGCCGTCCCAGGAAAGCGTCCAACGCGGACCCTCGACCGGCAGTACCGGCTCGTCGGGCAGGGGACGGGGGAAGTGGAGGATCATCCCGTCGTCGGCGCACAACCGCACGCCCCGGTCTTCGAGGACGAGCCGCTGGTCCAGGGTGGAGGCCCAGGAGGGGCCGAAGCAACGCCCCGTCCTGACCGATGTGCGGTGGTGGCGTTCCAGCGCCAGGGACAACACGCCGGGGAGTTCGAGGTCCGTCGCCGACATCACCATCTCGCCGGTGGCCATGTCGATCGGGTCCGTGCGGCAGAACAGCCGTCGCATGCCTCGTGCCATGCCGCGCATGCTCTGCCCGAGCCCTTCCACGCCCGCCACCATGCCGCGCAGGCCGGTGGAGCCGAGGCCGCGTAGGCCTCGGGCGAGGCCGCCGAGGGTGGTGAGGCCTTTCATGCCGGGGATGCAGTCGAGGGCGGCGAAGGCGACGTCCCAGAGGGAGGCTCGGCCGTTGGCGTAGTCGTAGAGGGTGTCGGCGAGGACGACGAGGGCGGCGGCGAGGACGACCCAGGCGAGGGGTCCGCCGATGATCATGACGACGATGCCGAGAACGGCGACGACGACCTTGCATATCTCGACGATGGTGTCCCAGTTCTCGGACACCCAGTGGATGGCGTCCTCCCACCAACGACGGTTCTGGATGCCGGCGTCCGAGGCGGCGTCGATCTCGGAGGCGCAGGTGCGGGCGGCCTCCTCGCGCATCTCCTTGGCGTCCTGGGCGAGTTGGCGGGCGGCGGAGAGGGCCTCCTCGGCGCCGTCGACCCGGCCCTGGGCGGAGGAGGCCGCCTCGTTGGCGGCGGACGCGTCCCGGGTCGCCGCCCGCACCTCCGCCTCGGACGGCGGTTCGACGCCCTCCCGCTCGCCCTCGCGTTCCAGCCGGTCGGCCTCCTCGCCGGCCCGCGACACCCAGTCCTGCGCGTCCGTCAACGCCGCCTGGGCTGAGGAGAGATCGGCCTGCGCGGCGATGGCGCGGTCCAACGCACGGTCCGCCATGCCCTGCGCCGTCTCCAACGTCGGCCAGTAGGTCGCCAGGGCTTGGGCAGCCATGTCATACGACGTCTGGAGCTTCTCCAGATTCCCCGGTACCCCGTCGAACTCGGACCGGAACGCCTCGGCCGACAGACCGGCCCAGTCCAGCACCGCCCGGTCCTCCGCCATGCCCCGGATACGGCCCAGCGCCTCGCCCACGTCGTCCGCGAAGGTCTGGAGCGAGTCGGCGAGGTCACGAACCTCGTCCGGATTGCCCGGCGTCGGGTCCCGGTCCATGTCCACCGGCGACCAGTCAGACGGACGTGCCACGAACTTCCCCCCGTGGTGATCAAGCGATGTGCAAAGCCTGACTGTACGGTAAACGGCGGGTCGAGGGCTCAGCAGGTCAGTCGACGGCGCGGAGGTGGTCGAGCGGCAGCGGTCCGGTGCGCGGGGTCACCCGGCAGTTGGTGTGCAGGTAGCGGGCGACCCCGTTCGTGAAGCCGTAGATCGCGACCGTCTGGGTGTCCTCCCACGCCCGCGCCGGCGGCATCAGGAAGTGCGTCTCGCTCACTGGGAGCAACTCGTACCTGACGCGGTCGGGTTGCTGGAGGAACTCCGCCTGCACGGGGTCGACGACCAGGGTCAGATACAGCTTTCCCCCTTCGGCCGACACCTCGTAGCGGGTGCCGGGGCGCTCATAGACGCCTTCGTACCGGGCCAGGTCGAGGTCGAGCGTCGCGTCCGGCGCGGGCAGCTCAGGGATGGTGGTCGCGCCGAGGTCGGCCAGGATCTCGTTGAACACGGCGCGGTAGAAGCCGTCTCGCGGTCCGCCGTTGGTCAGCATGGTGAGGGCGGTGTTCGAGTCCGGCAGCAGCCGCAGCCGCGCGTTCTGCCCGATCGTGCTGCCGTCGCTCGCGTAGACGGTCTCGCCGTGCCAGTCGCACACGATGAGACCGAGCGCCCATTCGGGCCCGAACATGTACGGGTCGGGTACGGGAACCCGCGACCGCGTCATTTCCCGGACGCTCTCGGCCGAGACGATCCGGTTTCCGTTCGGCGCCGTGCCGTCGCTGAGGAGGACGTGCGCCAGCGCGAGCACCTCCCGGGTCGTCGAGGTGATGTTGCCGCCGGGGCCGAAGGCGCGTGGCAGGTGGTCCACCGGTGTGACGACCGGGCCCTCCTCCGGGGAGCGCAGCAGGTGCCCGGTCGCGGCCCGGGTCTCGTCCACCCGCTCGTGCCAGCTGTGCGTGCTGGTCAGCCCCATCGGGTCGAAGAGACGATCCCGCATGACGTCGTCCCAGCGTCTGCCGTCGCGCACCTCAAGGATCCGCGCGAGGATCGCGTAGCCCAGCGCCACGCTGTAACCGTGGGTGTGACCGACCGGGAAGACCTGGGGCGCGTCGGCGATGTTCTCGACCATGCGCGCGTAGACGTCGCCGTCCTCGCCGGGATCGCCGTACGCCTCCTCGATGCCGTTGGTGTGGCACAACAGGTGGCGAGGGGTGACCGTGGCGGCCGCCTCGGGATCGGCGACGGTGAAACCCGGCAGGCAGGCCCGCACCGGCTCGTCCAGGTCGACCTTCCCCTCGTCGACGAGCTGCATGAAGGCCAGGGCCGTCCAGGTCTTGGTCATGGAGCCGCACTGGTAGACGGTGTCCGTCGTCGCTGGCTCCCCCGTCCGCATGTCCCTGACGCCGACCGCGAACTCGGCGACCTCCCCGTCGTGGAGCACGCCGACCGCGGCGCTCGGGATCCCGTACTCGGCGAGGAGTTCGGCGACCCGGGCGCGGGTGCGCGGTATGTCGAGCCTCATCGCGGGAGACCGACCGCGTTGGCGGCGTCCGCTTCGAAGTACTCCGTGGTGGCGTGGCCGCCGGCGTGTGTCTCGAAGAAGTCCCGGACGGCGTCGATGGAGTCGTGGGTGATGATGTTCACCGCCCTGGTCCCGTCCTTGCTCGCGACCGCCACCTTCCAGGCGGCGCCCCTGGGGAGCTTGGCGTGTGCCTTCTTCAGGCCGCTCCAGAACCTGTCCTGGTCCGAGACCGTCGACACGGCCATCACGTGCATGAGGTTTCCTCCCTTTCGAGATGCAAGAAAGCTAAGTTGCGTTTCTCTCTCCGTCAACTCTGTCTCGACAAAACCCCAGTTCAGCTTGCGAATCGTTGCAACAGGCCTGTGGGAAAACGCAATTCCCTCAGCCGGGTCGTTGCAATGTACTGTCGAGGAACGCAAGGAGGGAGGGGCTGCCGGTGCCCGGAGGCAGGCTGACCCACGAGGACCGCCAGCGGATCGCGGCGTGGCTGGCGGACGGGCTCGGCTACGCGGAGATCGGCCGACAACTCGGCCGGCCGACGTCCACGATCAGCCGGGAGGTCACCCGCAACGGGACACCCGGTGACTACCGGGCCGCCCGAGCGCAGCGGGCCGCCGACCACCGCGCGCGCCGGAGCAGGTCGGCGCCACCCGCCGAGCCGACGACCGACGAGCAGCCGGCCGAGGCCGTGCGCGCCTTCGTCGACCAGTTCGCCACCGTGCTGGCCGCGACGGGCATGCCAAGGATGACCGCCCGGGTGTTCGTCTGCCTGCTCACCGCCGACGCCGACGGCCTGACCGCCGCCGATCTGGTCCGCCGGCTACGGGTCAGCCCGGCATCGGTGTCCAAGTCCGTCGGCTCACTCCAAGCCATGGACCTGGTCGTCCGTCACCCGGACCCCGGCAGCCGCCGCGAGCGGTACGTGATCGACGAGGAGGTCTGGCTCCGAGCGTGGCGGACCGACACCGGCGCACACGATCAGGTCGCGGCCACCGCACGGCGTGGCGTCGACATCTTCGGCGCCGACACGCCCGCCGGCGCCCGACTCGACACGATGGGCCGGTTCTTCGCCAAGCTCGGCGAACAGATGAGTGGCCTCGCCGAGGCCGCCAACGCCTCCGACGCGCTCACCGTGCTCGCCGCCCTCGCGCACGCCGGCCGCCCGGTCACCGTGGGGACACTGGCCAGGGCGCTCGGCTGGCCCCCCGACCGTGTCACCGCGGCCGTTGACGCCATCCGGCGCCAACCGGCCATCGCCGACCCGCTCACCCTGCGGCTCGTCGCGGACCACACGTACACCCTCACCACGAGACCGGACCGCCTGACCCCGTCCCAACGCGCGGCGCTCGACCGCCTCGACTGACGGGGGATCCCGTGATCAGGCCGTGGCGGCCGAGACCTCGCGGCGGAGCCCCGGACGTTCTCCGTGGCGCAGAGTTCAGGCGCGCCGCGTAGGAGGTGCCGGTCGGTGAGGATGTACGTGTGGTCCGCGACAAGCCGCAGCGTGCGGAGCGGCCCCGTCAGGCGGCGAAGACGGTGCGGATGACGGACTCGTCGCCGTCGATCTCGACCAGTCCGAGAGCGCGGGCGTCGCTGAGGGTGAGGGCGCCGGCGGCGAGGCCGAGGACGTAGGCGGGGTCGGCGCGAACGGTGGCGTCGAGGTCGCGCCCGTCATGCGGGCCGACCTCGAAGCCGGAGCGCGTCGCGCGGAGTTGGAAGGGCGGGCCGCCGATCTCGAGGCCGACCGTCGCCGAGGGGCGGACCTTGACCCGGGTGTCGAGCAGGGCGGGGACGGCGAGGGCGAGCCACTCGGGGCGGAAGGAGTCGCCGTCGGGGCCGCGGACCATCAGCGGGGTGGACCAGCGGATCAGGCTCTCGATCGGCTGGCGCAGCTCGGCACCCCATGCCGTGAGCGTGTACTCGACCACGCTGCCCTCGCCAGTCAGTCGCCGCTCGACCACGCCCGAGGCTTCCAGGTCACGGAGCCGGTCGGCGAGCAGGTTGGTCGCGATGCCGGGGAGGCCGTCGATCAGGTCACGGTAGCGGGCGGGGGCGATGAGGAGTTGGCGGACGACGAGCAGGTTCCACCGATCGCCGACGACTTCGAGGGACCGGGCGAGCCCGCAGTACTGGCCGTAGCTACGCATCGCATCTCTCTACTTGACTATCTCAAGTGCGCTTGACAAGCTCAAGTCTATCGCAAGGCCGAGCCGAGAGGGGGCCGCCATGGCCGATGCCATCGAGGGTGCGCGGCCCTCCTGGGTCGACGACGGCCTGTTTCCGTTCGAGAGCCGCTTCGTCGATATCGACGGGCACAGCGTGCACTACGTCGACGAGGGGGCAGGTCCCACACTGCTGCTTCTGCACGGCAACCCGACCTGGTCGTTCCTCTGGCGCGACGTGATCCTTGCGCTGCGCGACGACTTCCGGTGCGTCGCCCTCGACTACCCGGGCTTCGGTCTGTCGACGCCGAGGCCCGGCTACCGTTACCTGCCCGAGGAGCACGCGGACGTCGTCACCGGATTCGTCGACGCGCTCGGCCTCAACGGGGCCACTCTGGTCGCGCAGGACTGGGGCGGCCCGATCGGCCTGGCCGCCGTGCGGCGGCGGCCAGACGTCTTCGATCGGCTGGTGCTCGCGAACACCTGGGCCTGGCCGGTCAACGGCGTCCTCCACTTCGAGGCCTTCTCTCGCATCGCCGGCGGACTCCCGATCCGCTTCCTGGTCCGGCGGCTCAACCTCCTCGTCAACGCGTTCATCCCCACAGGCCACCGAAGGCGGAAGCCGACCGCAGCCGAGATGACCCACTACCGCCGAGCCCTGAACACCCCCGAGCGGCGCCAGGCCTCCGCCGTACTTCCCGGCCGGATCCTCGCCAGCCGGGACTTCTTCGCCGAGATCGAGGCCGGCCTTGCGGACCTCGCCCACCTGCCGACACTGATCGTGTGGGGTGACGCCGACATCGCCTTCCGTCCCCAGGAGCGCGAGCGTCTGGAAGCGGCCTTCCCCGAGCACGAGACCGTGATCGTCAAGGGCGCCGGCACCTACGTGGAGTCCGACGCGCCCGAGGAGTTCGTCGCCGCGATCCGCGACTGGGCGGCGCCGCGGCGCGGAGACGCGAGTCGTGCGGGTGGCAGTGCCCAGCACGACGCGCCGTAGGCTCGGACAAGTCGAGGCCACATCGAGGGAAGGCTCGTCCGTGAGCTGAATGCCAGCCCCGACTCGTTACGGCCCGTGCCGCCCCATCGTCCGGAGCGGGTCACCGCCGGGCCCCCACCGGAACTCGATCCCCACTGAGGTCGCGCTCACCCCGGCACCGCTGGGCGGCAGGTCGAACGCATCGCGGAGCCAGCCGTCCATGGCCAGGGCGGCCACCTCCGCTCGGTAGTCCGCCAGCGGGTAGGAGAGTTCGTGGACCTCGATCAGCACCCCCGCGGGGCATCGCTCCGCCAGGAGCGGCCCGGACAGTTCCACCCCGGCCCCGAGCCAGGCCACGTCCCGCCAGTATGTTCCGGCGGGCACCGTGAGCCACACCTGTCGGTGGACTCGCATGCCACGCTCGACCGGTTCGGGGGGCAGGTGCGCCCGCGCGCGCAGGTCGGCGGCTAGACCTCCCCTGCCGTCCGGGGCGCGGAAACGAAAGCGATGTGTACGGATCACGCCGGCTTCTCGCCCAGGGCGATGTCGTACCTGTTGGTCTGCCGGTCGTGGATCTCGGTCGGCAGCGTGGGGAAACCGAAGTGCTCGGCGGCCCAGCCGGCGATGGCCACGGCGGCGGCCTCGGGCTGATAGTCGGTGAGCCGATAGTCACAGCGCTCGACGGTGACCGCCACATGCCCCTCGCCCGTAACGGTGCCGATGGCGGGCGCGACATAACGCAGGCCCCTGGCGAGTTTTCGCCGGTCGTCATCCGTGGTGTTCGGATCCCGAATATCGAGAAAAATCCTGTCTGTCATCTGAACGCCCGGCCCCGGTTCATCGGAGGTCCGACTCGTGCCGGTGAGCGTGACGAGAAGTCCCCAAGGGCCGGAGATATGGCGGTATTTGTAGGGTGTGGCCATGAAGAAATCCTCTGTCAGTCGAAATTCAGCCTGCCAAAGACCGAGGCGCCGGCGGCACCATTTCACCTTCGGAGCACTGACGCCTCCAGCCCCTCGTCTCGACAAGGCCAAGGACCGCCTGCCAGTCCTCAACCGAGGTATCAGGGACGCGCGCGTCCGACAGCGCCCCCACCAGATCAGCCGCACCGCCATGTGCACGCCTCTTCGAAACAACGCAGCCCCGTTTCCCTTGGCCAAACATCTAGGGCCCCGGGAAACCGCCGTACCCCATGATCAGGCTGTGGTGGCCGAGACTTCGCGGCGAAGCGCTCGGACGTTCTCCGTGGCGCAGAGCAGGATCACGTTGAACGGGACCCCACACCCTCCTAGGCCGGCGCGTTGGCCCAGCTCTCGGTGGCCCTGGCGAGCACCCTGAAGAACGCCTCCCGGTCCTCGGGCGTCTCCGAGAGCACGTCCTCCGACCGTGAGACCACGACGAGATAGCGCTCCGCCTGCAACCGGTTGAGATCCCGCAGGCAGTCGCTGAGGGCGTCCCAGTTCCAGCCGAAGTAGCTGGGCAGTCTCAGGTGTTCCCAGAACTGGGTGAACACGCCGTCCAGGTCGCCCATCGACTCCATGTCCAGGCGCGCCACGTAGAGGTGCCGGTCGGTGAGAGGGAATCCGTGACCCGCGCCTGCTCCTCGGCCCCCACGACGTACAGTCGAGGACGAGGGGCGGTCCACCAGGATCGTCGGTGGTCATCGTCACGGCCAGCTCGGCTGGGACACCGGGGCTCGAACTGGCCGCACACGGCTTGTGGTCTTTCACCGGCGTGACCTCACTCTTCGAAGGTCGGCCGCAGCCACACTTCGGTCAGGCGGGAACCGGTGATACCGAGGGCCACCCCCTGTGCGATCCGTACGCATCGCTCCGACTCGTCGGGGATGGGGGACACCCGGACCAACTGGTTGGCCGGGTCGTACCGGGTGAGCCACGCGTCGCCGGGGAGGGGCACGGACACTCCCGGCAGAAGCGCTTCGTCCGACCGCACGGACACCTGCCCGGGAATGCACTCAGGCTCGGTCAGGTCCGTCGTGGACCAGCCGCCCATCGGGTGGTACCCCCAGGCGAAGAGCACCCGCCCGTGCTCCACACCCACCTCGAGTTGCAGCGTGTCGATCACCAGGCTGGTGACCCCCTGGTCCCCGATCTCCTCGGCCAGTCTGGACCTGTCCACCACCTGGTACATGAAGCTGTGTTCGGACCTGATGTAGCTCAGCTGTCCTTGGAGCGCGACGCCAGGGTTGACCGAGAAGCTCAGAGTCATCGTGTCCCCACGAAGTTGAAGTGCAGGATTGTGTTGCTGTTCGTGTCGATCACCAGCTCCCATGTTCCAGGGCTGCCGTTGAACGCGCCGGGAGTATCCCATCGGAGGGCCCCGGAGGCGCCGCGAGGGTCGAGTGCGGGGCGGCTGCCCTGCATGATTTCCCGGATCAGAATCGTCGAGTCCATGAAGGGGCGCGACCGGGAGACGTAGCGGCCGCCGTCGGGCCTGGGTACTGGCCGGTCCGCCATGTCGTTGAGGTGGTTCTGTACGGTCCGCGTCATGGTCAGGTTGTCCGGATCGATCCGCCCGATCATGTCGTCGATGGCGTCCCCGGCCTGGTAGGGAGACAGTCCGAGTGGGTCATCCCAGGTCAGGGGGTTGTGCACGTAGGCGACGGGGTTCGGCGTCGGGCGCAGGCCCAGGGGGTCCGGTGACGCGTAGCGGGCGGTCTCCGGGTCGTAGTAGCGATGATGGTTGTAGTGGAGGCCGGTCTCGGGGTCGTGGTACTGACCGGGAAACCGGAGCGGAGTGTATGCCCGGGCGTCCGCGCGCCAGACGCTCAGCCCCCAGAGGGTTCGGCGGACGTGCCATGCCACGTTGCCGTCCTCGCCGACCAGTTCCGTGGGGCTGCCAACGAGGTCGGTGACGATGGCGAAGAACCGGCTGTCGATGGTCTCCTGCGTCGTCGCGTCGGTGATGCGCTCGGCCTGTGAGACGGGAGCCAGCCCGTCGTGCTCCCAGGTGAGTGTGACGGGGTTCGGCGCGTTGGACGAGACGGTGGTCTGCTCGGCGAGCATGACCCCGTCCCAGACGAAGCTGGTCTCCTCCACCACGGTCGTGCCGTCCTCACCGAGGCGCTGCTTGGCGATCCTGCGGCCGAGCGGGTCGTAGCGGTAGCGCCACACGGTGCCGTCGGGAGTGGTGACGGAGGTGAGTCGGTCCTCGGCGTCCCACGAATAACGCCAGAGGTCTGGCTTCTTGGAGAGGCGAGTCCTGCGCTTGACGGTGATTCGGCCGGCGCTGTCGTACTCGTAGCGCACGCCACCGGCTGCCAAGAGCCGTGTGCCCTCGATGGTTCGGGCACCAGTGGCTTCCTGGGCGGGGTGTTGTGAGGACCAGGTGGCGTGGCTCTGGTTACCCGCCGTGTCGTACGCGTAAGACTCTGTCCAGTCGCGCGCGTTCACCCCCGTGACACGCCCACTGGCGTCCAGCGCGAAAGTGGAATCGCCCGTGCTGGAGTCCTGGAGAGCGGTGACGTAGCCGTCGGCTCGGTAGGTCCAGGTTCGGGTCACCAGCGGCTGCTCGCCGCCCCCTGCGAGCTTCTGATGCGCGAGGCGTCCGACGGGGTCCCACGCGTTGTCCAGCGTGAAGGCATCTTCCAGCGCGCGGGTGGTCTCGCGCCCCACCCCGTCGTGGGTGGAGAGCAACACGTGCCCGGAGACATCGAGGGCCACCCGCCGTCCCGCGGCGTCATAGTCGTAGGACGTACGGCTCGCGCCCGGCGTGGTCCGGGAGAGGCGTCGGCCGGCCGCGTCGAGTTCCAGGGAAAGCGTCCTGCCGTTGATCGTCTCCGTGAGTACACGTCCCGCGAGGTCGCGTTCCCATCGCACCTCGCAATCCGGGCCTGAGGCGTGGAGCAGCCGTCCCAACGGGTCGTAGGCATACGCGAGGCTGTGGCCATCGAAGTGCTTGGCGATGAGCCTGCCCATCGAGTCATGTTCGTAGGTGATCGTCTGGCCCAGTGGATTGGTCAGTGCAGCCAGTCGACCCACGGCGTCCCTGGCATAGCCGATGCGACGTCCGTCGAAGTCGGTCTCGGCAATCAACCGGCCGGCCGCGTCGTAGTCGTACTTCCAGGTCAGTCCTTGCGGATTGGTGACGCGGACGAGACGGAGCGCCGCGTCGTGCTCGAACTCGTAACGGACCCCGTCCGCCTCGGTGCGGGCCGCAAGCGCGTCGAAGTGGGTGTACTCATACTCGACGACAGCACCTGCCGCGTTGGTGTGTCGGACGCAGTTGCCCTCGCCGTCGTACTCCCAGGCCTGCTCCGCACCCGTGGCGTCAACTAGCCGCGTCATCTGGCCGTCTACGGCCCACCACAAGCGCGTCTCGGCTCCCAGCGAATCGGTGATCCGATCAGGGCGGCCGAAGGAGTCGTAGCAACGGGTGGCCGTGTTGCCCAGCGGATCCGTCAGTTCGGTGGGGAGCCCGGCGGCGTTGCAGCGGATTCGGGTGGTCGCGCCGAGCGGGTCCGTCACCGACGTGACGCCACCGAAGTCGTCGTGGGTGTACCGGGTGGTGGCCCCGAGCGGATCGGTGACGGCGACACAGTTGCCTCGTTGGTCGTACTCGCGGAGCCACGTTGTCTCGTCGGGAAGAGTGATGGAGACCGGAAGAGCGAGGTCGTTGTACTCGTAACAGGTGGAGGTGCCGTCGGGGAGCTGCACGACGAGCGGTTGGCCGTCGGTGTTGCGACTCACTCGCGTGGTGTGGCCGAGGGCATCGATCTCGGTGACGGTGTGGTGGTCGGCGTCGTACTCGGTGCGGGTGATGTTGCCGAGGGGGTCGATCTCGGCGATGACGTCGTGGCGGGCGTCGATGACGTGACGGGTCGTCTCGCCCTGGGCGGTGGTGAGGGTGGTGACGCGGGCGCCAGGCCAGTCGGGGTGGGTGCCGTCGTAGGCGAGGGTGAGGGTGAGGTGGCCCGCCTCGCCGCCCTCGGCGACGCAGCGGTCCTGGTCGTCGTAGCGGTAGCCGTAGCGGCGGTCGTTGGTGTCGGTCCAGGAGGTGACGCGCAGCCGGTGGTCGTAGCTGAACCGGAGCGGCTGGCCGGTTGGGTTGAGGACAGCGGTGAGGTTGCCGTCGGTGTAGGTATAGCGGCGGATGACCGTGTCGCTCAGGGCGAGGGTGGTGACGCGGCCGGCCTCGGTGGTGAGGGTGAGGTGGTAGCCGCCGGAGTGGCGGATGGCGGTGGGGGCGCCGTCGGGGGTGTAGTCGATGTCGACGCGGTTGCCGTTGCGGTCGGATATCCCCAGGATCCGGCAGTCGCCGTCCTCGTCAGCGTGGCGGAAGTGGCGGGTGTGGCGGGTGATCGGGTCGGTGAGCGTGTACCCGCCGTCCTCCTGCCGGGTGAGGGGCCAGCGGGGGCCGGTCTCGGGCAGCACGGCCGTGCCCGGCTGTTCGGGGTGGGGGTAGGCGAGAATCATGCCGTCCTCGGCGAGGAACACCACGCCCTGCTCGTCGACTTCGAGGCGCTGGTCGAGGGTGGAGGACCAGGAGGGGCCGAACCAGCGGCCGGCGAAGTACCCGGACTGGACCCGGCGGGTGAAGGCGAAGGGCAGCGTGCCGGGCAGCGTGACATCGGTTTGCGGCAGGAACATGTGGCCGGTGGCCAGGTCGACCGGGTCGGTCCCGCCGCTGCGGATCATGTTGCGGGCGCGGGCGTAGGCGGACTGCATCCCGTCCGCGATCAACGTCCGGCCCCGGGTCGCGAGACCGCGTAGCCCGGCGGCCATGCCGCGCAGGCCGCCGCGCGCCAGGGCCGCCACTCCGCCGGCGAGGCCGCCGAGGGTGGTGAGGCCTTTCATGCCGGGGATGCAGTCGAGGGCGGCGAAGGCGACGTCCCAGAGGGAGGCTCGGCCGTTGGCGTAGTCGTAGAGGGTGTCGGCGAGGACGACGAGGGCGGCGGCGAGGACGACCCAGGCGAGGGGGCCGCCGATGATCATGACGACGATGCCGAGGACGGCGACGACGACCTTGCATATCTCGACGATGGTGTCCCAGTTCTCGGACACCCAGTGGATGGCGTCCTCCCACCAACGACGGTTCTGGATGCCGGCGTCCGAGGCGGCGTCGATCTCGGAGGCGCAGGTGCGGGCGGCCTCCTCGCGCATCTCCTTGGCGTCCTGGGCGAGTTGGCGGGCGGCGGAGAGGGCCTCCTCGGCGCCGTCGACGCGGGACTGGGCGGAGGACGCGGCCTCGTTGGCGGCGGTCGCGTCGCGGGTGGCGGCCCGTACCTCCGCCTCGGACGGCGGTTCGACGCCCTCCCGCTCGCCCTCGCGTTCCAGCCGGTCGGCCTCCTCGCCGGCCCGCGACACCCAGTCCTGCGCGTCCGTCAACGCCGCCTGGGCTGAGGAGAGATCGGCCTGCGCGGCGATGGCGCGGTCCAACGCACGGTCCGCCATGCCCTGCGCCGTCTCCAACGTCGGCCAGTAGGTCGCCAGGGCTTGGGCGGCCATGTCGTAGGAGGTCTGGAGCTTCTGGAGGTTGCCGGGGACGCCGTCGAACTCGGAGCGGAAGGCTTCGGCGGAGAGGCCGGCCCAGTCGAGGACGGCGCGGTCCTCGGCCATGCCACGGATGCGGCCCAGCGCCTCGCCCACGTCGTCCGCGAAGGTCTGGAGGTCGTCGGCGAGTTCCCGTACTTCGTCCGGGTTGCCGGGCGTTGGGTCCCGGTCCATGTCGACCGGCGACCAGTCAGACGGACGTGCCATGATCTTTCCCCCCGTGGTGATCAAGTGACGCGCTGTGCTGACTGTACGGTAAACGGCGGGCCAAGGTCGGCTCAACAGATCAGTCGACGGCTCTGAGTTGGTCGAGCGGTGTTTGCCACTCGTGGCCGCCGCCGATGGGGCGGAGGAACGCGGTCTGGCGCACGATCCGGTCGGTGTCGCGGTCGCGCTCGATCAGGCCCGCCATCAGTCGCCCTCGGCGGCCTTGCCCGTCCTCGACCAGCGCGCCCGAGGGGAAGGGGAGTTCGGTGGCCCATTCGGCCTTGGGCACGTTCACCTGACCACCCTCCGACCGTAGATCAGCGCGTCGCAGGAGGGGCAACGCAGGCCCTCGGGGGACTGCTTCATGTTCCGGAGGGAACCGGGGTGCGGGCAGCGGACGGGTGGTGCGGGGGGTTGAGGCTGCATGGACGTGTGTTCTCTCTGTAGTCGCGTGACTACAAGGTTTGCCGCGTGGGTAGGCCGCTGGCCAGAGCGGAGCTGTGGCCGCTGTGACCGGCCACAAACGCGCATTCGGAAAGGGGCGGTTGATGGCGCCACGCACATCCGAGCCGGAGCAGGTGGCACCGGCCCGGCGGAAGTACATGGAGGAGCTGCGTCAGCTCCGCGAGGAATCCGGCATGTCCCTGGGAGACCTGTCGGAGGTGACGCGGTACGACCGGTCGTACCTCAGCAAGCTGGAGCGTGGGGAACGGCTCGGGGATCTGGAGACGGCCAAGCGGCTTGACGAGGTCTACGGGACGCGGCGGAGCCTTCAGAACCTGTGGCTGCTGGCCAAGGACGACGCGTATCTCGGGCGCTATCAGCGGTACATGGCGCTGGAGAACGCGGCCCGTGTTTTGCAGGTGTACGTCCCGCAGACCATTCCGGGGTTGTTGCAGACCGAGGAGTACGCCAGGGAACAGCTGTGGTCCATGCCGTACCGCGCCGACGAGGAGGACGCTTTTGAGGAGCAACTCGTTCTGCGGTTGGATCGGCAACGGATACTGCGGCGTGAGGAGTCAGCACCTCATCTACGCGTGGTGCTCGACGAGGCCGCCTTCAGCCGCCCGCTGAAGGACCGGGAAGCGTGGAAGCGGCAGTTGCAGCGGCTGCTCGACGACGCCGAGCTGCCGAACGTGACCCTTCAGGTGTTGCCGTACGCGACCGGGCTGCACGGCTTGGTGGGCGGTTCGTTGACCATCCTGTGGCTTCCTGATGGCACCTGCGCGGCTTACTCGGAGGGCAGTAGCTCCGGCGAGATGATTGAGGAACCAGAGGAGGTGGAACAGTACAGGCTTGCCTACGATGAGGTCAGCGCTCTTGCACTATCCCCCAGGGACTCCTTGGAGTTCATCCGCAACCTGATGAAGGACGGCTAGAGACGATGCGAGCCCCCAGCCCCGATCTGCGCGGTGTCACCTGGCGTAAGTCCAGTTACAGCAACGGGGGAGCCAACAACTGCGTCGAGGTCGCCGACGGTCTCCCGGGCGTCGTGCCCGTTCGGGACAGCAAGGTTTCCGGTGGCCCGGCGCTTCTGGTTCCGGCAGGCGCGTGGGCGGCCTTCGTGGCGTCCGTGAAGGGCTGAACGCTCGGCTGTGACTGGCCCCGGCTGGGACGACGACCGTGCGTGCCACGACGCGTCGCGGCGAGCCGACCGGGCGACGCGGTTCGGCTGTGCACATGGGTGAGGGAGCCATCGACTCCCGCGCCGCCGCGCCGTGTGTGAGAACCGACGACCCACCGATGGCGGCGCCGTGTCTTGCGTCGAGCCCGCCGACGCGGTGATGGCGGACAGTCCGTCCCGCGCTCACTGGACCGCCTACGACCGCTGACCCTCGGGGTCGATCGTGTCGTTGGACGGTGCCAGGGAGCGCAGGACGTCGAACTCGTTGCCCTCGGGGTCGGCCATGAGCACCCAGTTCCGGCCGGGGTCCTGGCCCGCGTCCACCTTGGTCGCGCCGAGGCCGAGCAGCCTGGTCACCTCGTCGTCGGTGCTGCCGTCGATCGGGCTGACGTCGAGATGGAGCCGGTTCTTCACGGCCTTGCCCTCGGGCACCCGGATGAACATCAGGGTGGGCGGCATCTGGCGGGCCCTGACCTCCTCCACGGTCGGCTCCCAGGAGCCGATCTCGACCTTGTCCTCGCTCCGGTCGATCACGGTGAAGTCCAGGACGGCGCACCAGAAGGCCGCCAGGCGTTCCGGATCGTGGCAGTCGACGACCAACTCGGTGAACCTGCTCGTCATGACTCCCCAATCAGTGCGAACCGGAGGCCCAGCCTAGGCAGGTCCGGCCGGCCGCCGCTAGCCGCCGACCGTGAGGACGATCTTGCCGGTGGTGTGGTTGGTCTCGCCCAGCGTGTGGGCCTTGGCGGCCTCGGCGAGGGGGAAGGTGGCCTCGACGTGGGCACGCAGGGCGCCGGACGCCACGAGGTCGGCGATGGCGGTCATGCCGGCGTGGTCGGCCTCGACGAGGAGCGTCTCCACCCGCACGTTCCGCTCGGCGGCCCTCGCGGCCTCCTCCTCGGGGGCGGGGCTCGGCAGCAGGGAGACGAGGACGCCGCCGGGGCGCAGGACGTCGAGGGAGTGGGTGCGGGTGTCGCCGGAGATCGTGTCGAGGACCATGTCGACGTCCCGGGCGGCCTCCCGGAAGTCGGTGGTGCGGTAGTCGATCGTCTCGTCGGCGCCGAGTGCGCGCAGGAAGTCGTGCTTGGGGCCGCTCGCGGTGCCGATCACGTGGGCGCCGCGCGCCTTGGCGAGCTGGACGGCCAGGTGGCCGACCCCGCCGGCCGCCGCGTGGATCAGGACCCGCTGGCCGGCGGTCACGTCGGCCGTGTCGACGATGGCCTGGTACGCGGTGAGCGCGGCCAGCGGCAGCGCGCCGGCCTGGACGTGGTCGACGGCGGCCGGCTTGTGCGCGAAGGCGCGGGCCGGCCCGGTGACGTACTCGGCGTGCGCCCCGACCCCGTACGGGTAGGGCAGCATCCCGAAGACCTCGTCGCCCGGCTTGAAGAGGGTCACGCCGTAGCCGACGGCCTCGACCACCCCGGAGACGTCCCAACCCAGGACGAGGGGGAGGCGGTTGAGGAACAACCTGCTCGAACGGTGCTTCCAGTCGGTGGGGTTGAGCCCGGAGGCCCGGACGGCGATCAGGAGCTCGCTGGGTCCCGGCTTCGGCCTCGGCAGCTCGACCTCCTTCAACACCTCGGGGCCGCCCAGGGCGTCCTGGCTGATGGCTCGCATGGTGGTCGTCTTCGTCATGGGACCAGCCTCGTACGCGGCCGGCGGCCGTACCATGGCATGAATGCCATCTTTCGACGGGATCGTGCCATGGGAAGTCCGCACCGGGTCGTGGTGCTCGCCCTGGACGGCGTGTACCCGTTCGAACTCGGCATCCCGAGCCGGGTCCTCGACGCGACCGGGGGCCGCTACGAGGTCCTGACCTGCTCGATCGACGGCGGGCCGGTCCGCACGAACTCGGACTTCTCCGTCACCGTTCCCTACGGTCCTGAGGCGTTGCGGACGGCGGACACCGTCGTGCTGCCGCCCTTCGACACCGCGAAGCTCACCCGAAAGCCGCCGGCCAGGGTCCGGGAGGCGCTGGCGAGCCTGCCGCCCGGGGCGCGGATCGTGTCGATATGCACGGGCGCGTTCGTGCTGGCCGGCGCCGGGCTGCTCGACGGCCGCCGCGCCACCACGCACTGGGCGCTCGCGGACGTCTTCCGCGCCTGGTACCCGAGGGTGGAGCTGGATCCCGACGTGCTGTTCGTCGACGACGGGGACGTGCTCACGTCGGCCGGCGCCGCCTCCGGGGTGGACGTCTGCCTGCACCTCGTGCGCCGGGACCACGGCACCGCCGTCGCCAACCGCGCGGCGCGGATCTGCGTCGCGCCGCCCTGGCGGGACGGCGGTCAGGCCCAGTTCATCGAACGGCCGGTCCCCGAGCCCGTCGCGAACGGCACGTCGCCCACGCGCCGGTGGGCGCTGGAGAACCTCCACGAGCCGCTGACGCTGGCGGACTTGGCGGGGCACGCGCGGATGAGTCTGCGCACCTTCGTGCGGCGCTTCAACGAGGAGGTCGGGACGAGCCCGGGGCGGTGGCTGATCCGGCAGCGGGTGGACCGTGCCAGGGACCTGCTGGAGTCCACCGACCTGCCCGTGGACGACGTCGCGGCTCGGGTCGGCTTCGCCAGCGGCACCTCGCTGCGCGAGCACCTGCACGCCGCGATCGGCATCTCGCCGCTCGCCTACCGGCGCACCTTCCGAGGCGACCTGACCGCCGGGCGCTGACCGCGGTCGCGCGCACGGCGCGTGCCGGAACGGGGCGCCGCCCCTTCGGTCGCCGTCCGTACGCCGGCACCGAGGTGTTCCGTAACCGGGCCGGCTCCCTCGCGGCCCGGCTGGCCGCCGTGGGGCGGCGCCGAAACGCGCGGGTGGCTCGACCGCGTGGGCGCTGCCGGCCACCCCAATCCGGCGTCGCCTAGCCGAGCGGAGCGAACCGGTAGAGCGCCGCGCCGTGCGCCGGCAGGGTGACGCTCAGTTCGCGGCCGTTGTGGGCGGTGTCGGTGTGGGTCCACAGTTCCCGGACGTGGTCGTCGGGGTGGGCGCCGATGTCGCCGAGGGGGACGGTGAGGTGTCGGGGTTCGTCGGCCAGTGAGAAGACGGCGGCGTAGCGGGTGTGTTCGTCGGTGTCGCGGGCGGTCCACAGGACGAGGTCGCGTTCGCGGAGGACCTCGCGGTTGTCCCGGCTGTGGAAGAGCACGTCGAGCGCCTCGTCGTTGGTGAGCAGGGCGATGGTCTCCGGCGGGCTGGTGGGCAGGTCGCCGCCCATCATGAGGGGGGAGCGGGAGATGAGCCACAGCGTCAGCAGGCTGGTCTGCTCGGGCCCGGTGAGCGCGCACTGCCGGTCCTCGCCGCGCTCGGCCCTGATGCCGATGTGGCCGAGGGGCAGCATGTCGGCGTCGGCCCAGCCGTGTTCGGACTGCGACGGTGCCCAGCGGGCCATACGGGCGAACTGCGCCTCGACGTCCGGCCAGCGGTCCCACAGGTCGTCGCAGACCCGCCACATGGTGGCGTTGGCCCGCAGGTGGTCGAGGTGGGCGAGGGAGACGTCGGTGCCGGGGGAGAGACTCAGCTCGATGGGTTGGCCGCTGCGGGCGATGGCCTGGGCGTAGGCGGCTATCTCCCGTTCGTGGTACGGGAAGAGCATGTCGTCGGCCTTGACGAAGTCGACGCCCCAGTCGGCGAACTGGGCGACCTGGGCGTCGTAGTAGGCCTGGGCGCCGGGGTGGTCGTGGTCGAGGCCGTAGTTGTCGGAGTTCCAGGGGCAGACGGAGTCGGTGTCGGCGATCTCGTCGGCCGTGAAGTCGGTGCCGGCCACGGGCAGTCGGGCGGCGACGGCCCGGCGCGGGATGCCGCGCATGATGTGCAGGCCGAACCGCAGGCCGAGTTCGTGCACCCGGGCGGCGAGCGGTCCGAACCCGGCGCCGTCGGCCGCCGAGGGGAAGCGGTTGGGCGCGGGCAGTTGGCGGCCGTACCCGTCCAGGACCAGCGGGGCGTCGTCGTTGTAGCCGTGGGCGCGGGCGGTGGGCTCGTACCACTGGATGTCCACGACCACGGTGTCCCAGCCGTGCGGCAGCAGGTGGTCGCGCATGAAGGTCGCGTTGGCCAGCACCTCGTCCTCGGTGACGGTGGTGCCGTAGCAGTCCCAACTGTTCCAGCCCATCGGCGGGCGCAGCCGGCGCTCGGGAAGCGGGCGTGCGGATCTGGTCATGGCTGATCGTTTCTGTTGGTGAGCGTCGCCGGCCGGACTCTAGAGCCGCGACGATCGGTCACACAAGGGATTCTCACGGGCCCCGCCCGCCCCGCTCTCCTACACTGTGCCGCGGTGATCCCGGCGTCCGACGACCGGGCCGGGCGCGGAGAGGGGGGACCCACATGGCGGACCAGCCGTTGCCGCTTCCGGGCGCCGCACGGAAGCCCCCGACCATCTACGAGGTCGCCGAGCTGGCCGGGGTCTCGCACCAGACCGTCTCCCGCTTCCTGCGCAAGGACCCGGGGATGCGCCAGGCGACGGCCGACCGGGTGGCGCGCGCCGTGGCCGAGCTGGGCTACCGGCCCAACCAGGCGGCCAGGACGATGCGCACCCGCCGGTCGAACCGGCTCACGGTCATCCTCCCGGGCTCCACCGAGCGCATGCCCACGAGCCTGCTCGCCGGGGCCGCCGCCGCGGCCCACGAGGCCGGCTACCTGCTCGACGTGGTGAGCCTGGAGGGCGACGCGGCGACCCGCGCGGCCCGCCTCGAGGCGCTGCTCCAGCCGGAGAGCACGGACGGGATCCTGTCCTTCAGCGCGCTCGGTGACCCCGCCGAGCGTCCCGCCCTGTCGGACTTCCCGGTGCCGGTCGTGGTCGACGGCGCCTACGACGACGAGATGCGGTCGCTCGGCGTGTTCGCGGACGCCTCGACCGCCGCCGACCTGCTGCGGCACCTGGCGGACCTGGGGCATCGCCGCTTCGTGCACGTCACGGGACATCTGGCGTGGGCGTCGGCGCGGAACCGGCGGGCGGTGTACGAGGCGACCATCGCCGAGCTCGGTCTCGAGTCGTGCGCCGTGGTCGAGGGCGACTGGAGCACGGAGTCCGGCTGGGTGGCGGCTACCGAGGTCATCGCGGGTTCCGGCGCGACGGCCGTGTTCGCCGCCTCGGACCGGCTGGCGTTCGGCGTGCTCCTCGGGCTGCGGAGCGTGGGCGTCGAGGTGCCGAGGGACGTCAGCGTCGTCGGCTGGGACGACGACGAGCTCGGCCGCTACCTCACGCCCAGGCTGACCACCGTCCACGTGGACCAGGAGCGCCGCGGGCGCGAGGCCGTCCACCAGCTGCTGGCCCTGCTGCGGGGCGAACCCGCGCCCCGGCGGGCCGACGTGGCGCTGCTCAACCGCGTCGTCCTGCGCGACTCCACGGGCCCGGCGCCCGGCCACGCCGGCTGAGCCACCCGCCGCCGCGCGCCGGCCCGGCACCGCGCGGAACTACGGAATCTCTCCGAAACGGCGGCGCAGACCCCTTGTGTTATCGATCACTCGCCTCTTAGAGTCCACGCCACGTTCGCGAACGTTCCGGCGGCGCCTCCGCGCGCCCAGTCCCCTCGCACGGAGAAGGCCCAGTGATGTGTGTGACCATGCCCAGCCGGTGCCGCCTGGCGCAACGACGACACGAGGGAGCGCCCGATGAGCGCGCTGGGTGAGTTCAGGTCACTCAGCCGGTCGCGCACCCGCCGGGCCGGCCCGGCGGAGGGGGAGGAGAAGCGCGACAACAGGGCGGCGCTGTTCTTCCTGGCGCCCTGGCTGATCGGCCTCCTCGGTATCACGATCGGGCCGATGATCGCGTCGCTGTATCTGGCGTTCACCGACTACAACCTGCTGCAGGACCCCGAGTTCACCGGTCTCGACAACATCCGGCGGATGTTCACGGACGACCGGCTCGCGCAGTCCCTGAAGGTCACCTTCACCTATGTGATCGTGTCGGTGCCGCTCCAACTGGCCGCCGCGCTCGGCCTGGCGCTGCTGCTCGACCGGGGCGTGCGCGGCCTCTCCCTCTACCGGTCGATCCTCTACCTGCCGTCGCTGCTCGGCACCAGCGTGGCCATCGCCGTGCTGTGGCGCCTGGTGTTCGGCGTCGACGGTCTGATGAACGCCCTCCTCGGCCTCTTCGGCATCGAGGGCCCCGGCTGGATCTCCGATCCGGACACCGCGCTCTCCACGCTGATCATCCTGCACGTGTGGACCTTCGGGGCACCGATGGTGATCTTCCTCGCCGGGTTGCGGCAGATCCCCCGCGAGCTGTACGAGGCCGCCGCGACGGACGGGGCGTCACGCATCAGGCAGCTGTTCTCGATCACGCTCCCGCTGCTGAGCCCCATCATCTTCTTCAACCTGGTGCTCGGGCTGATCGGCAGCTTCCAGTCCTTCACCCAGGCGTTCGTCGTGTCCAACGGGACCGGTGGGCCGAGCGACTCCACCCTCTTCTTCTCGCTCTACCTCTACCAGGAGGGCTTCACCAGCTTCCGCATGGGATACGCCTCGGCGCTCGCCTGGCTGCTGCTGATCATCGTCGGCGCCTTCACCGCGCTGAACTTCTGGGCCTCGAAGTATTGGGTTTTCTACAATGACTGACACCGCCACGCTCACCTTCAGGCCAAGCGCCAGGCGGCGCGTCACCAGCCTCCTCAAGCACGCGGGTCTGATAGCCGTCTGCCTTGTCATGCTCTATCCGCTGCTGTGGATGGTGGCCAGTTCGGTGCGGCCGAACGACGACATCTTCACCAGCTCCGGCCTCTTCGTCGACACCTTCGACCTCGACCACTACCCGACCGGCTGGGACGCCCTCAGCTATCCGTTCAACACCTACCTGCTGAACTCGTTCCTCGTGGTGCTGGGTTCGGTGGTCGGCAACCTCGTATCCTGCTCCATGGCCGCCTACGCCTTCGCGCGACTGAGGTTCCGCTGGCGGCGGTGGGCGTTCATGATCATGCTGCTCTCGATCATGCTGCCGATCCACGTGCTGATCATCCCGCAGTACGTCGCCTACGCCCAACTGGGCTGGATCAACACCTACCTGCCGCTGATCCTCCCGAAGTTCCTTGCCACGGACGCGTTCTTCATCTTCCTGATGGTCCAGTTCATCCGCGGCATACCCCGGGAGCTCGACGAGGCCGCCCGCATCGACGGCGCCGGGCACGTCCGCATATTCGGGCGGATCATGCTGCCGCTGATGGTGCCGGCCCTGGCCACCACCGCGATCTTCACCTTCATCTGGACCTGGAACGACTTCTTCAGCCAGCTGATCTTCGTCACCAAACCCGACCTGTACACCGTGCCCGTGGCGCTGCGGTCCTTCATCGACGCGCAGACGCAGTCCGACTTCGGCGCCATGTTCGCCATGAGCGTCGTCTCGCTGGTCCCGGTGTTCCTGGTGTTCCTCTTCGGCCAACGGTTCCTGCTCCGCGGCATCGCCACCACCGGCGGCAAGTAGCGACCGAGGCATTCGTTCGGAACCGGGACAGAGAGGAAGACCATGACACCACGAGCGCCACGCGCGGCGTGCGCCGCCGCCACCGCCGGACTCGTCCTCGCCGGCTGCGGCGTGGGCGCCAACCCCGTCCACCACCCCGAGCTCTCCGAGGGGGACGTGACGATCTCCATGAGCTGGTGGGGTCCTGACGCCCGCACCCAGCAGACGCTCCAGGCGATCGAGCTGTTCGAGGAGGAGCACCCCACCATCGACGTCGAGCCGGTGTACTCCGACTGGGCCGGCTACTGGGACCGGCTGGCGACCACCACCGCCGCCGGCGACATGCCCGACGTCAGCCAGTTCGACCAGCTCTACCTCGCCTCCTACGCCGACCGGGGCGCCCTGCTCGACCTGGCCACCGTCGACAACATCCTCGACCCCTCCGCCCTCCCGCCGGAGATCCTCGACTCGGGACGCGTGGGCGACACCCTGTACGCCGTCCCGGTCGGCGCGACGACCAACGGGGTCCTCATCAACACCACGCTCTTCGAGCGGTACGGGGTCGAGCTCCCCGACACCGAGAACTGGACCTGGGCGGAGTTCGAGCGGGTCGCGGTCGAGCTGACCCGGGCCTCCGGCGGCGAGGTCCACGGCCTGAGCCCCTTCGGGCCCGACTCGTTCAGCCTCACCGTCTGGGCCCGCCAGCACGGCGCCCAACTCTTCCACGAGGGAGGCGAACTGGCCCTCGAACCGGAGATCCTCGCCGGCTACTGGCAACGCGAACTCGACCTCATCGAAAGCGGTGCCTCGCCATCCGCCGACCAACTCAGCGAGGAAGTGGGTCTCCCACTCGACCAGACCGACCGCGTCACCGGCGAGACGGCCATGGCCTTCATCCCCGCCGGACAGTTCGTCTCCATCCAGTCCGCGGCACCCGACTTCGACTTCACGCTCGCCAACTGGCCGGCCGACGCCGACACCGCCGACGGCTTCCAGTACCTGAAGCCCTCCATGTACTGGTCGGCGGCCTCCACCTCGGAACACCCTGCCGAGGCCGCGCTGTTGATCGACTTCCTCACCAACGACACCCGCGTCGCCGAGATCTTCGGCCTCGACCGGGGCGAGCCGGGCAACCCCGCCTTCCGGGAGGCCGTCGAGCCCACCCTCGACGCCACCGGCCGGGAGTCGCTCGCCTTCACCGAGGCCATGTCCGACGAGGTCGGCGAGACCCCGCCGATCATCCCCAACGGCGCCAGCGACATCGACGCCCTGCTCACCCGCTACAACCAGCAGGTCATCTTCGGCGAGGCGTCGCCCGAGGAGGCGGCCGAGCAGTTCCTCGCCGAACTCGGCGACTCCATCACCGCGGCCGGCTGACCGCGAACCCCGACCACGTCCCGCAAGGAGCATCCACCATGTCTCGTCCTGAAGCCGCCGACGCGCGTCTGGCAGGTCTCAGGCGGCGGCTGAACGGGCTGGCGTACGGCGGCGACTACAACCCCGAGCAGTGGCCGGCCGAGGTCTGGCACGAGGACGTCCGCCTGATGCGGGAGGCCGGGGTGAACCTGGTGACCGTGGGCGTCTTCTCGTGGGGGCTGCTCGAACCGCGGCCCTGCGTCTTCGAGTTCGGCTGGCTCGACGAGGTGATGGACCTGCTCGGCGAGGCGGGGATCGGCGTCGACCTCGCGACCCCGACCGCCGCGCCGCCGTCCTGGCTGGCCCACGAGCACCCGGAGACGCTGCCGGTGGACGGCGAGGGCCGCCGGATCGGGTTCGGCGCCCGCATCCACTACTGCCCGTCGTCCCCGGCCTTCCGGTACCACGCGGCGCGGATCACGGAGCGGCTCGCCGAGCGCTACGCCGGCCACCCGGCGCTCGTCATGTGGCACATCGGCAACGAGTACGTCGGCTTCGGCTGCCACTGCCCGGTCTCGGGCGCGCACTTCCGGCGCTGGCTCGCCGACCGCTACACCGAGGGCGACCTCGCGGGCGAACCGGCCGTCACCCGGCACCACTTCGGCCGCGGCACCGCCACCTACCTCGGCACCTCGCCCGACCGGGAGACCATGCGCCGCCTCGTCCTGGACGCCGCCACCGCCGCCGGCGTCACGCCCGTCCTCGACACCCCGGACGGCGTGGAGGCCGCCCGCCGCCGCGGACCCGACGGCGCCGACCACCTGTTCCTGTCAACCACACCGCGTGGGAGGCGGAGATCGACCTCGGCCCCACCGGCCCGGGCACCGTCGACCTGCTGGCCGCCGACGCCCCGGAGCCCGTCACCGGCCGCCTGCTGCGCCTGCCGCCGCAGGGCGCTGCTGTGCTGCGCGGTCGGCCGCCGGCAGGCGGACGGTGACGTCGAGGCCGCCCTCGGGCAGCGGTGTCAGGCGCAGCGTTCCGTGGTGGGCGGCGACGACGGCCTGGACGATGGACAGTCCGAGGCCGGAGCCGGTCTCCCCGTGGAGGCGCGTGCCGTCGCCGCGGACGAAGGGCTCGAGCAGGCGGCTGGCCATGGCGGGGTCGACGACCGGACCGGTGTTCACCACGCGCAGCCAGGACCGGCCGTCGCCGGTCGTGCCCGTGGCGACCTCGATCCGGCCGCCCTCGTGGTTGTGGCGGACGGCGTTGCCGATCAGGTTGCCCGCCATCCGCTCCAGCAGGACGGGCTGCCCGGTGACCGGCGCCGGGCGCTCGGCGGTCAGAACCGTCAGGGCGCGGCCCGCGATGTCGCACCCGGCGGCGCGCAGCGCGTCGGCGGCGACGTCGGCCAGGTCCACTCGCCGGCCGGGGCCGCCGGCGCCGGCCTGGCTGCGGGCCAGCAGGAGCAGGCCGTCGAGGGTGCGCTGGCTGCGCGTCGCGGCGTCCCGCACGTCGTGGGCCATGGCGATCAGGTCGTCCGGCTCCGGCCGGCCGTCGAGGGTGACGTCGACGGCGGTGCGGATGGTGGCCAGGGGCGTGCGCAGCTCGTGCGCGGCGTTGGCGGTGAACAGACGCTGGCTGTGCAGGCCCTGCTGGACGCGGTCCAGCATGCCGTTGACCGTGGTGGCCAGCGCGGCGAGTTCGTCGGCCGGCGCGGTGACCGGGACCCGCTCGGAGAGGTTGTCGGCGGACAGGCGCCGCGCGGTGGCCTCAATGGTGCGGACCGGCCGCAGGATCCGCCCGGCCAGCCAGCGGCCGAGGACGGCGGCCAGCAGCGTCACCACGGCGAGGGCGATGGCGGCCTGGGTGAGGAACGCGGACAGGGCCAGCTCCTCCAGGCGTTCGCCCGCCGCGAGCGCCTGCTCGGGAAGGGGCGGGGC
>NZ_SMKC01000420.1 GCF_004348315.1 Streptomyces sp. 8K308
GCCACAGGCCGCCCGGGGCCGGAAAGGGGCCGGCGGGTGGGGGTACGAAACCCGCCCGCCCACCAGCAACGCACCACGGCACACCACGCCGCCACCAACCGAGGCCCTTCGAGCCGCTCCGCCCGGCAGGGCGGACCGGCAGGGCGGTTACGCGCGGCGTCGCCGCTGCGGCCGCTTCTCGCTCGGCCGCTTCAGCACCTCGCCCGCATCGATCGCCGCCGCGCGCCGCGCGGCGCCGTACTGCGCGAGCGCCTCCGCCAGCGCCAGCACGGACGGCTCGGGCGCCATCACATCCACCCGCAGGCCGTGCTCCTCGGCCGTGCGGGCCGTCGCCGGGCCGATGCAGGCGATCACCGTCACGTTGTGCGGCTTGCCCGCGATGCCCACCAGGTTCCGCACCGTGCTCGACGACGTGAAAAGCACCGCGTCGAAGCCGCCGCCCTTGATGGCCTCCCGGGTCTCCGCCGGCGGCGGCGACGCCCGGACCGTGCGGTAGGCCGTGACGTCGTCCACCTCCCAGCCCAGCTCCACGAGGCCCGCCACCAGCGTCTCGGTGGCGATGTCGGCGCGCGGTAGGAAGACGCGGTCGATCGGGTCGAAGACCGGGTCGTACGGCGGCCAGTCCTCCAGCAGCCCGGCCGCCGACTGCTCGCCGCTCGGCACCAGGTCGGGCCGGACGCCGAACTCCTGCAGCACCCGCGCCGTCTGCTCGCCGACCGCCGCGACCTTGATGCCGGCGAAGGCCCGCGCGTCCAGGCCGTACTCCTCGAACTTCTCGCGGATCGCCTTGACCGCGTTCACCGAGGTGAAGGCGATCCACTCGTACCGCCCGGTCACCAGGCCCTTGACCGCGCGGTCCATCTGCTGCGGGGTGCGCGGCGGCTCGACCGCGATGGTCGGCACCTCGCTCGGCACCGCGCCGTACGAGCGCAGCTGCTCGGAGAGCGAGGCCGCCTGCTCTTTGGTGCGTGGCACAAGCACCTTCCAGCCGAACAGCGGCTTGGACTCGAACCACGCGAGCTGGTCGCGCTGCGCCGGCGCGCTGCGCTCGCCGACCACGGCTATCGCGGGGCGGTCGCCCTCCGCCGACGGCAGCACCTTCGCGGACTTCAGCGTGCGCTCCACGGTGCCGAGCGTCGCCGTCCACGTGCGCTGCCGGGTCGTGGTGCCGGCGACGGTGACCGACAGCGGGGTGTCCGGCTTGCGGCCGGCCGCGATCAGCCGGCCCGCCGTGACGGCCACGGCCTCGAGCGTGGTGGAGACCACGACGGTGGCGTCGCTCGCGCCGACCTCGGTCCAACACCGGTCGTCGGCGGTCGGCCCGTCGACGAAGCGGACGTCGCCGCCCTCCGGGTCCCGCAGCGGCACGCCGGCGTAGGCGGCCACGCCCACGCCGTGCGCGATGCCCGGCACCACTTCGAAGGTGATGCCCTCGGCGGCCAGCGCGAGCATGTCGGCGGTGGCGTCGGCGTCCATGCCGGGGTCGCCGGCGACCGCACGCACCACCCGCTTGCCGCCGCGCGCGGCCCGCATGACAAGATCAGCGGCATCGACGGTCCCGGCCGCCGCGCCGCCGGGCGCGAGGTCAGCGCCCGTGGCCTGCAGTGGTGCGTCCGTGCCCGCCCTGACGTGGGCGCGCACCACCTCGTACGCCTCAGGGTCGGCGATCAGCACATCGGCCTGGGCCAGCGCGTCGACGGCCCGCAGAGTGAGCAGACCCGGGTCCCCGGGTCCGGCACCGAGGAAGGTGACGTGTCCGTAACTGGAGCTGGGGGTGACGGCGGCGGTCGGCGACGTCCTGACCCGCTTGGCTTGTGCGGTGCGTGCGGTAATGGGGCTCAATGTGCTCGCTCCCCCATCAGACCGGCCGCGCCCTTGGCGAGCATCTCGTCGGCGAGCTCGCGGCCGGTGGCCGCGGCCTCCTCGACGGAAGCCGGTACGGGGCCGGTGGTGGACAGCTGCACCAGCGTGGAGCCGTCGGTGGTGCCGACGACGCCGCGCAGGCGCATTTCGGTGATGGACTGCCCGGCCGCCTCGGCGAGCAGGTCCGCGAACGCACCGACGGGTGCGCTGCAGCCTGCCTCCAGGGTGGCGAGCAGGGTGCGCTCGGCGGTCACGGCGACCCGGGTGTGCGGGTCGTCGAGGCCGGCGAGCTCGGCGGCGAGGGCCGTGTTTGACGCGGCGCACTCGATCGCCAGCGCCCCCTGGCCGGGGGCGGGCAGGACGATGTCGGGCGCGAGGAATTCGGTGATCTCCGCCTCCCGGCCGATGCGGTACAGTCCGGCGGCGGCGAGCACGACCGCGTCGAGCTCGCCGGAGCGCACGTACCCGATGCGGGTGTCGACATTCCCCCGGATCGGGACCGTTTCGATTTCGCAACCCAGGGCGCGGGCCCACGCGTGCAGCTGGGCCATCCGGCGCGGCGAGCCGGTGCCGATCCTGGCCCGGCCGGCCGCCACCGCGAGCCGCTCGAAGTCGAGTCCGTCGCGGGCCACCAGCGTGTCCCGCGGGTCGGCGCGCCTCGGCACGGCCGCAAGGCTCAGCTCCGCCGGCTGGAGCGTCGGCAGATCCTTGAGCGAGTGGACGGCGAAGTCGATCTCGCCCCGGAGCAGGGCGTCCCTGAGCGCCGAGACGAAGACGCCGGCGCCGCCGATCGCGGCCAGGCTCTCCCGGGAGACGTCGCCGTAGGTGGTGATCTCGACCAGCTCCACGGGACGCCCGGTGAGCCGGGTGACCAGCTCCGCGACTCCCCGCGACTGGGACATGGCGAGCAGGCTGCGCCGCGTGCCGAGCCTGAGGGCTCGCTGTGCGTTCATGACCGCTCCTTCTGATCGACCTGATCACGCTGATCAGGCGCGGGCGGCGTGCCGAGGTCGAACAGCTGGCGCAGCGCCGCCGCGTAGTAGGCGCCGTCCGGCTCGGCGGCGAGCTCCTTGACGCGCACGGTCGGCGGGTGCAGCAGTTTGTCGACGACGCGCCGCACAGTCCTGGCGATCTCGGCGCGCTCGCGCTCGCCGAGCTCCGGCAGCCGCCCGTCGAGGCGGGCCAGCTCGCCGGCGACCACCTGGGAGGCCATGGCGCGCAGCGCGACCACGGTCGGGGTGGTGTGGGCGGCGCGCCGGGCGGCGCCCAGCACCGCGACCTCCTCGGCGACGATGCCGCGCACCGCGTCCACGTCGGCGGCCATCGGCGCGTCGGCCGAGGCGGCGGCGAGCGACTCGATGTCGACGAGCCGCACGCCCTCGACGTCGTGCACGGCGGCCTCGACGTCCCGCGGCATGGCCAGGTCGAGCACGGTGAGCTCGGGGGCCGCCGGGCGGCGGCGGGCCCGCTCGCGCACGGCCCCGGCGACCGCCTCGGCGGTCAGCACCAGGCCCGTGGCGCCCGTACAGGAGACGACGACGTCGGCGAGCGCGAGCTCGGCCGCGATGGAGATGGCGTTGATCGGCACGGCGCGGGCGCGCGGCCCGTCCTGTCCTTCCGCGTCGGAGAGGCCGGCGGCGAGCCGCTCGGCACGCTCCAGCGTCCGGTTGGCGATCACCAGTTCGGCCACACCGGCGCGGGCGAGGGTCGTCGCGGCGAGCGAGGACATCGACCCGGCCCCGATCACCAGGGCACGCCTGCCGCGCACCCAGTCGACGCCGGCCCGGCCGCCGTTCAACTGCTCGAGGCCGAACGTGACCAGCGACTGGCCGGCGCGGTCGATGTTGGTCTCGCTGTGCGCCCGCTTCCCGACCCGCAGCGCCTGCTGGAACAACTCGTTCAGCAGCCGGCCGGCCGTGTGCTCCTCCTGCGCCAGCGCCAGCGCCGACTTGATCTGCCCGAGGATTTGGCCCTCGCCCACCACCATCGAGTCGAGGCCGCAGGCCACGCTCAGCAGGTGCTCGACGGCCCGGTCCTCGTGGTGCGTGTAGAGGTGGGGCTCGAGTTCGGCCTGGCTCATCCCGGTGTGCCGGCTGAGCAGGGCCCTGAGCTCGGCGACCCCGGCATGGAATCGTTCCGCCACCGCGTAGATCTCGATCCGGTTGCAGGTGGCGAGCAGCGCGGCCTCGATCGCCGACGGACGCCCCGCCGCGCCGGACACGGTCGCGGACGCGGACGCCGCGCCCGCGGCGTCGCGCAGCAGCTTGCCGCGCGCGTCGGGGGTGAGCGCGGCCGCCTCCAGCACGGACACGGGGGCACTGCGGTGACTGAGACCGATCACCAGCAGAGTCATGCGGGCATCACCGCCGGGATGTCGCCCTCCGGGCCGTCCTCGGCCCGGCCCGGGCGGCGCTCGACCGCGGCCGGCACGCGCGGCGCGCCGGCAGGGCCTGCCGCCAGCTCGTCGGCGGCCTTGCGCTGCTCGTGGAAGGCGAGGATCTGCAGCTCGATCGACAGGTCGACCTTGCGCACGTCGACGCCGTCGGGCACCGAGAGCACGGTGGGCGCGAAGTTCAGGATCGAGGTGACGCCGGCGGCCACCAGCCGGTCGCACACCTGCTGGGCGGCGCCGCCCGGGGTGGTGATGACGCCGATGGAGACGCCGTTGGCCTGGATGATCTGCTCCAGGTCGTCCACGTGGGAGACGCCCATGCCGGCCACCTGCCGCCCGGTCATCGCCGGGTCGGCGTCGATGAGCGCCGCCACCCGGAAGCCACGGGAGGCGAACCCTCCGTAGTTGGCGAGCGCGGCCCCGAGGTTACCGATGCCGACGATGACGACCGGCCAGTCCTGGGTGAGCCCGAGCTCGCGGGAGATCTGGTAGACGAGATACTCGACGTCGTACCCGACGCCACGGGTGCCGTAGCTGCCGAGGTACGAGAAGTCCTTGCGGAGCTTCGCCGAGTTCACCCCGGCGGCGCTCGCCAGCTCCTCGGACGAGACCGTCGGCACCGAGCGCTCGGACAGCGCGGTCAGCGCCCGCAGGTACAACGGAAGCCGGGCGACCGTCGCCTCGGGAATTCCTCGGCTACGGGTCGCCGGTCGGTGATTTCGGCCAGTTGCCACGGTGCTCCTGCCGGTCGGGCCAAGCGGAGGGCGGGGGCGTGGGGCGCACACATGTACGCCGGCACGGCTCCGTCCAGCCCAGGCTATGCCTTTGTGAACGCGTGCACAAAGATGGTGTCCGGTTTGTCCGGCCAAAGTGACCGGTGCCACATACGCCCACGAGGACACCCGGTCACACTCCTCACGTTTGCGCCCGACGGGGGAGAAAACGACCCCGAATGGTAATCCAAACCGGCTCAGGTCCCCAAGGCCCGGCGCAGCCGCTCCGGGTTCACGCGCCAGAAGTCGTGCTGCTCACCGTCGACGAGGACGACCGGAATCTGCTCCCAGTACAGGCGGTACAGCTCCTCGTCCTGGGTGATGTCCTTCTCCTCCCACGCCACCCCGGCCTCCCCACAGACC
>NZ_SMKC01000421.1 GCF_004348315.1 Streptomyces sp. 8K308
GTGGGCCACCCGGACGGATATGGCCGACCCCGGCGCGTGCTTGACCGCGTTGGTCAGCGCCTCCTGCACCACCCGCCGGGCCGCGTGCCGCAGGACCGGCGCGGCCCACTCCCGGGTGCCGCCCTCCAGATCGCAGCTGTCCCGCTCGCCGCCGCCGCTCGCGGCCCGCGCCTCCGCGCCGTACGTCTCCTCGCGCTCCAGGCGCGCGCGCTCCCACACCTCGAGCGCGCGCTCAGGCATCCGCGCCGCGTCCGTGAAGAACGCGCCCTGCTGGCGCTCCAGATACTCGCCCCGCGTCTCGGTGGCCGCCCGCGCCGCCGCCAGCGTCTCGCGCGCCGCGTAGTAGTAGTGCAGGTACTCGTTGGGCAGCGAACCCAGCGCCCGCAGCCACTCGGCGCCGAACAGCCGGCCCTCCTCGAAGGACGCAAGCGCCGCGTCGTCCGCGAGCAGACCCGGCAGCAGGTCCCGGCCGCGCAGCGTCAACGACTGGAGCCAGCCGAGGTGGTTGAGCCCCACGTAGCCGTAGCCGACGGCCGCCGGATCGGCCCCCGCCGCCCTGGCCGCCCGCCGCACCAGGCCGACCGGCGAGTCGCAGATGCCGATCACCCGGTGCCCGAGCCGCCTCGACATCGCCTCCGTGACCATTCCGGCCGGGTTGGTGAAGTTGATCAGCCAGGCGTCGGGCGCCACCGCCCGCATCCGGTCCGCGATCTCCAGCGCGACGGGGATCGTCCGCAGCCCGTAGAGGATCCCGCCGGCGCCCACCGTCTCCTGGCCGAGCACCCCGGCGGCCAGCGGCACCCGCTCGTCCCGCACCCGGCCCGCCGTGCCGCCCACCCGCATCGCGCAGAACACGAAGTCGGCGCCGCGCAGCGCGTCGTCGAGGTCGGCCGCGATCCGCACCGCCGGCGCGTCCGGCACGCCCGCCGCCTGGGCCGCGAGCACCGAGGCGATCACCCGCGCCCGGCCCGGATCCGGGTCGAACAGCGTCACCTCCGCGCACCGCCCCATCGCCCGATCGGGCGACTCCTCGGGACTGACTGTCAGTAGCGCCCGGTATACCAGGGGAACGCGGAATCCGCCGCCGCCGATGATCGTGAGCCTCATGGCCCGGAACGTACCGTAGAGGAGAAGGCCAGATGCCCGGGAGCACACGGTGACCCACCAGGACGACCACGACCAGGCCCCACCGGCCAGCGCGTTCGACCCCCTCGCCGCGCTGCGCGCCCCCACCGACCCCGACTACGACGTGTATCTGACGGGCACGGTCTTCCTCGACATCGTCTTCACCGGCCTGGAGTCGGCCCCCGTGCGCGGCACCGAGTCCTGGGCGCGCGGCATGGGGTCGAGCCCCGGCGGGGTGGCCAACATGGCCACCGCGCTCGCCAGGCTCGGCCTGCGCACCTCGCTGGCCGCCGCCTTCGGCGACGACAAGTACGGCGAGTACTGCTGGGAGACGCTGGAGCGCGGCGAGGGCATCGACCTCTCCCGCTCCCGCACGGTCCCCGGCTGGCACTCCCCGGTCACCGTGTCCATGGCCTACGAGGGCGAGCGCACGATGGTCTCGCACGGCCACGAGGCCCCGCCGCCCTGGGGGCCGCCCACCGGGCCGCCGATCGACGAGGCGGCGCCCGCCGCCGTCCCGGCCGTGCCGCCCCCGCCGCGCGCCCGGTCCTCCGTGGCCTCGCTGCGCCCCGGGCAGCCACAGGGCTGGATCAGGGAGGCGGCCGCCGCCGGCGGCCTGGTCTTCGCCGACGTCGGCTGGGACGACACGGGCGCCTGGGAGCTGGCCGAGCTGCCCGACCTCGCCCACTGCGAGGCCTTCCTACCGAACGCGGCGGAGGCCATGCGCTACACCCGCACCGACTGCCCGCGCGCCGCCGCCCGCGCGCTGACCGAGCGGGTGCCGATCGCCGTCGTCACCATGGGCGCCGAGGGCGCCTACGCGGCCGACGGGCGCACCGGCGAGACGGCGGAGGTGCCGGCCATCGTCGTCGAGGCCCTGGACACCACGGGCGCGGGGGACGTCTTCGTGGCCGGCTTCGTCACCGGCACCCTGGCCGGCTGGCCGCTGGCCGACCGGCTGGCGCTCGCCGGCCTCACCGCCGCCCTCTCGGTCCAGGAGTTCGGCGGCTCGCTCTCCGCGCCCGGCTGGGGAGAGGTGGCCGCCTGGTGGCAGCGGATCCGCTCGCTCCCCGAGGCCGGCGGCCGGCTCGACCACGAGCTCGAGCGGTACGCGTTCCTCTCCGAGCTGCTGCCAGGAGCCGCCCCGACCTGGGCCCGTCGTCGCGCGGTGCCCACGCTCGGTTTCCGTGGGTGAGCGTCGATGCCCGCGCCTCAAGACCATCGCGAACTGCGCCGATCGCACTGGGTAATTTCCTGGGGATACGCGGGCGTAGCGTCGTACCCTGGCCTCGGAAGTCCTGTACCGCCCCGCAGTCAGTTCAGAGAGGGATGAGCAGGCCGAGCAGCGGCCGCCCATGACGCAGACACCCACACACCAGCCGGCGGCCCGGGCCGCCGAGGCGACCGCCCGGTTCACCGTGCCGGCGAAGCACCCGATGGTCACGGTTCTGGGCTCCGGGGACGCGCTGCTGCGTGTCATCGAGAAGGCGTTCCCCGCCACCGACATCCACGTCCGGGGCAACGAGATCAGCGCCACCGGCGACGAGGCCGAAGTCCAGCTCGTACAGCGGCTCTTCGACGAGATGATGCTGGTGCTGCGCACCGGCCAGCCGCTCACCGAGGACGCGGTCGAGCGCTCCATCGCCATGCTGCGCGGCTCAGAGGACGGCGGCGGCACCAGCCCCGCGCAGGTCCTCACGCAGAACATCCTGTCCAACCGCGGCAAGACGATCCGGCCCAAGACGCTCAACCAGAAGCGCTACGTCGACGCCATCGACCAGCACACGATCGTCTTCGGCATCGGCCCCGCCGGCACCGGCAAGACCTACCTGGCCATGGCCAAGGCCGTGCAGGCGCTGCAGTCCAAGCAGGTCAACCGGATCATCCTCACCCGGCCCGCGGTCGAGGCCGGCGAGCGGCTCGGCTTCCTGCCCGGCACGCTCTACGAGAAGATCGACCCCTACCTGCGGCCGCTCTACGACGCGCTGCACGACATGCTCGACCCGGACTCCATCCCGCGCCTGCTCAGCGCCGGCACCATCGAGGTCGCCCCGCTCGCCTACATGCGTGGCCGCACGCTCAACGACGCGTTCATCATCCTGGACGAGGCACAGAACACGAACCCCGAGCAGATGAAGATGTTCCTCACCCGGCTCGGCTTCGAGTCGAAGATCGTCATCACGGGTGACGTCACCCAGGTCGACCTGCCGGGAGGCACCAAGAGCGGCCTCCGCCAGGTGCAGGAGATCCTCGACGGCGTCGACGACGTGCACTTCTCCCGGCTCACCAGCCAGGACGTGGTCCGGCACAAGCTCGTCGGCCGCATCGTGGACGCATACGAACGCTTCGACGACCGGAACGGAAAGTAGCCGCCGCAGATCATGGCGATCGAGGTCAACAACGAGTCCGGCCTGGAGATCGACGAACGCGCGATCCTCGACATCGCCAGGTACGCCCTGGCCAGGATGCGCATCCACCCGCTCTCCGAGCTGTCGGTGATCGCGGTCGACGAGGCCGCCATGGAGCAGCTGCACATCCAGTGGATGGACCTGCCGGGCCCCACCGACGTGATGTCCTTCCCGATGGACGAGCTGCGCCCGCCCACCAAGGACGACGAGGAGCCCGTGCAGGGCCTCCTCGGCGACGTGGTGCTCTGCCCCCAGGTCGCCGTCCGGCAGGGCGCCGCCGCCCCCACGAAGCACTCCATGGACGCCGAGCTCCAACTGCTCACCGTCCACGGCGTGCTCCACCTCCTCGGCTACGACCACGAGGAGCCGGACGAGAAGGTCGAGATGTTCGGCCTGCAGAAGGCGATCGTCGACGGTTGGCGCGCCGAACACGGCCTGACCGGCCCCTCCCCGGCCCCCACGACGACATGACCGTCACCGCGCTGCTCTCCGTCATCGGGCTGCTGGCGCTGGCCTGGCTGTCCTCCTGCGCAGAGGCCGGCCTGGCCGTCGTCACCAGCTTCCGCGCGGAGGAGGCCAAGCGGGCCGGCCGCCGAGGCGCCGCCCGGCTCGCCGTGCTCGCCGCCGACCCCACCCGCTACCTCAACCTGGCCCTGCTGCTGCGGGTCTGCAGCGAGATGGCGGCCGCGGTGCTCGTCGCCCACGCCTGCCTCCAGGAGTTCGACCGGATATGGCAGGCGCTCGCCGTGGCCTTCGGCGTCATGGTGCTGCTGTCCTTCGTCGCGGTCGGCGTCTCCCCGCGCACGATCGGCCGCCAGCACCCGCTGATGACGACCACCGTCGCCGCGTACGTGCTGGTGCCGCTGGGCCGCGTGCTCGGCCCCGTCACCCAGCTGCTGATTCTGCTCGGCAACGCGCTCACCCCGGGCAAGGGCTTCCGCCGCGGCCCCTTCGCCTCCGAGGCCGAGCTGCGCGCCATGGTCGACCTGGCGGAGCGCGAGTCCCTGATCGAGGACGAGGAGCGCCGCATGGTGCACTCCGTCTTCGAGCTCGGCGACACCCTGGTGCGCGAGGTGATGGTGCCGCGCACCGACATCGTCTCCATCGACCGCCACAAGACCGTCCGCCAGGGCCTCGCGCTGGCGCTGCGCTCCGGCTTCTCCCGGATCCCGGTCACCGGCGAGAGCGACGACGACATCGTCGGCATCGTCTATCTCAAGGACCTGGCCCGCGCGGTGCACGTCAAGCGCGAGACCGAGGCCGACCCGGTGGAGTCGGTGATGCGGCCCGCGACGTTCGTGCCGGACACGAAGAACGCGGGCGACCTACTGCGCGAGATGCAGCGGGACCACATCCACCTCGCCGTCGTCATCGACGAGTACGGCGGCACGGCGGGCCTCGTCACCATCGAGGACATCCTGGAGGAGATCGTCGGCGAGATCACCGACGAGTACGACACGGAGCTGCCGCCCGTCGAGGACCTCGGCGAGGACGCGCACCGGGTCACCGCCAGGCTCGACATCGGCGCGCTCGGCGAGCTGTACGGGCTGCGGCTCGACGACGAGGACGTGGAGACGGTCGGCGGCCTGCTGGCCAAGGCGTTGGGCCGCGTCCCGATCGCCGGCGCGAGCGCGGAGGTCCCGCTCACGCCCGAGCAGTCCACGGCGCGGGAGGAGGAACGACCGCGGTTGGCCGCGCTGCGGCTCACGGCGGAGGCGCCCGTGGGGCGCCGCAACCGCATCGACCGCATCCTGGTCGAGCCGGTCCCCACCCCACCGGGGGACTCCCCGGACCCGGCGTAGGTTCGCTCCGCGGGGTTCCCCTCACCCACC
>NZ_SMKC01000422.1 GCF_004348315.1 Streptomyces sp. 8K308
CGGCCGAGCCCTCCGGCGCCCGCCCCCACCCCCGGGGGGTGGGCGCCGCTGTGCGTGCCGGCGGCCGGGGTGCTCATGCGGCGGCGCGGACCGCTACTCCGTCAAGTACCGAGAATGCGTGGTGCCGTTCTCCGAGACCATTGTCGACGCTCGCCTGCTGCCCCTTCAATGGAGCTATCCGAAGAATGGAGCAGCCCTGTGGGCCAGGAATCAAGGCACCTTTCTGACGAACTGACACGCCAGCAAAACGTGGCGACACTCGAGGCATACTTCCGACTCCTCTCCGATCTCGACCTGGACGCGTGGATCGAGTTGTGGGCGGAGCGTTGCGTCATCGAGGCGCCCTATGCGCCCCCGTCGATCCCCGAGCTCATCTCGGGTCGCGCCGCCGTTTACGAGTTCTATCGGGAACAGGCCGCCGGCTATGCGCGCCTGAGCTTTCCGAACACCGTGCTCCAGCCCATGGCCGACCCCGGCAGGGTGCTGGCCCGCTGGTACCCGGACGGCGAACTGACCACCGGCGCCGGCTACCGGAACCAGAACGTCGGCGTCTTCGAGTTCGACGCCGAGGGGAAGATCAAGCGCCTCACCGAGTACTTCGACCCGGCCCCGCTCACCACCCCCGCGAACCCATCCTGACCTGCCGAAAGGACGGAAGGAAGTGACCAACGCCATCGGGATACCGGCGGGCGACCAGGCCTCGGCCGACGCGCGTCGCGCCCGCAACATCGATGCGCTACGCACCTACTTCAGGCTGCTCGAGGAGGGCGACATCGACTCCTGGATCGAGCTCTGGGCACCCGACTGCACGCAGGCGGTGCCCTACGCCACCGGCGAACTCCCCAAGTCGCTCAGCGGCCAGCCGGAAATACACACCCTCTATCGCAACATCGCCGCCGGATTCTCCCGACTCAGGTACCTGCTCATCGAGTTCCAGCCGCTCGCCGACCCCGACGTGATATTCGCCCGCTGGCGCCCGCGCTGCGAACTCGTCGGCGGCGGGGTCTATGTCAACGAGTCCGTCGGCATCTTCGAGTTCGACACCGAGGGCCGCATACGCCACTTCACGGAGTACTTCAACCCGGCCGGTTTCGTCGAGAACTACGAGACGTTCTCCGAGGAGCCCCGATAATGCGCGCCATCATCGCCAGGAGTTACGGCGGTCCCGACGTCCTGGAGCCGAAGGACGTACCCGTCCCGGAGTTCGGCCCAGGCGACGTGCTGGTGCGCGTGCTGGCCGCCGGGACCAACCCCGCCGACTGGGAGTGCCGCAGCGGCCAGGCCGCGGCCTGGTTCGACGACGGCCCCTACCGATGGGGCTGGGACATCTCCGGAGTCGTCGAGTCGGTCGGGGCCGACGTCACCGACCTCGCGCCCGGCGACGAGGTCTACGGCATGCCACGCTTCCCCGAGCTCGCCGGCGGCTACGCCGAGTACGTCAGCGCCCCCGCCGCCCACCTGGCCGCGAAGCCCACCACCATCTCCCACCTCGCCGCCGCCGCGCTGCCGCTGGCCGGGCTCACCGCGGCCCAGGTGCTCGACGCCGCCGCGGCCGACGGCCGGCGGGTGCTGGTCAACGGCGCGGCCGGCGGAGTGGGTCACCTCGCCGTGCAGCTCGCCAAGGCACGCGGCTGCCACGTCACCGCGGTCGCCCGCGAGACGAACCACCGGCTGCTGCGCTCCCTCGGCGCCGACGTGCTGGTGGACCACACCACCACGCGCGTCGCCGACTCGGTCCGCGACATCGACGTGGTGGTGGACCTGGTGGGCGACGACGACCTGCTGGCCACCGTCAACCCGGGAGGCGTGATCGCCCCGATCCCGGGCGCGGCCGCCGGCGCCGGCCCGCTCGAGGAGGCCGCCGCCGCGGTCGGCGTGCGCGTGATCCGGCACGTCGTCCACCCCGACGGCCCACGACTCGCGGAGCTGGCCCGGCTCGTCGACGCCGGCTCGTTGTACCCCGAGGTGTCGGTCGTGCTCCCCCTCGAACAGGCCAGGCTCGCCCACGAGCTGATGGAGAACGGCCGCGGCCTGACCAAGGTCGTCCTCGACGTCGCCGGCCGATAGCCGGCGGCCAGCTCCCGCCGCCACCGGCCCAGGTCACCCGACAGCAGGAGACTCCCGTGCCCACCGAACCCGTTCGCCCCCCGCTGCCCAGCTCCACCGACGTGCTGATCGTCGGCGCCGGCCCCACCGGCCTCGCCCTCGCCGCCGCCTTCCGCACCTTGGGCGTCGACCACGTGCTCATCGACCGCGCCGCGGGCCCGGCCGTGCACTCCAGAGCCGCCGCCGCCCACGCCCGCACCCTGGAATCCCTCGCCACCATCGGCGCGGCCGACGCGCTGGTCGCCCGGGGCCGACCCGGGCGGGCCTTCGTGGCCCGCGACGGCGAGCGACGCATCGTGTCCACGCCCTTCGACGAGCTGGACACGCCCTATCCCTTCGTGCTCGCCGTCCCCCAGGAGACGACCGAACAGGTGCTCCAGGCCCGCCTTGAGGAGCTGGGCGGCCGGGTGTACCGCAGGCACACGCTGCTCGACCTCGGGGAGCTCTATCCCGGGATGAACGCCCTGGTCACCGACGATGAGACCGGAGAGGTACGAGCCGTCAGGGCCCGCTACGTCGTCGGCTGCGACGGCCTGCACAGCACGGTGCGGCAGCGCAGCGACATCGACTTCGTCGGCCACGACCGCCCGCACAACTTCGCGCTGATCGAGTTCTCCATGGATTGGTCGGGGCCCGAGGGGGAGATCACCTTCTTCTTCTCCCCCGCCGGCCTGCTCGCCGTCTCCCACCTGCCGGGCGACCTCTACCGCATCGTCGCCCTGGTCGACGACGACGCCGGCCCGCCCACCCTGGAGGAGATCCAGCACCTCCTCGACACCCGCGGCCCCACCGCGGCCGGCGCCCGGGTGCACCACCTGGAGATGGCCTCGACCTGGCGGGTGCGCCACCGGCTGGCCGACACCTTCGCCAAGGGGCCGGTCTTCCTCGTCGGTGACGCGGCGCACGTGCACAGCCCGGTGGGGGCCCAGGGCATGAACACCGGCATCCAGGACGTCTTCAACCTCGCCTGGAAGCTGGCGGCCGTGCTCGACGGCACGGCCGCGCCCGAGTTGCTCAACACCTACAACGCGGAGCGCCGCCCCGTCGCGCAGGGCGTACTGGCCTTCACCTCCCAGCTCCACGACATCTCCACCGCCAGCGATCCGAACAGCGTCTTCCTGCGCAACGAGGTGCTGTCGGCGGCCAGCCGGATCCCCGAGTTCCAGAGCTGGCTGGCCAACCGGCTCGCCCAGATCTCCGCCCGCTACCCCGGCGCGGAGCCCGGCGCCCAGAGCCCCGCCGTCGGTGAGCGGATGCCGCCGCGCCCTGGCATGGCCACCGGCATCGGCTGGTCGCTGCTGCTGCCTCCGGGAGCCGACTCCCCGGCGGTGAAGGAGGCCGCCGCCGCCAGCGCCACCCCGATCGCAGTCGCCACCGTCACCGACCTGCCGCACGCCGTGCTGGTGCGGCCGGACGGGCACGTCGCGCTCACCTCGCCGGCCGCCGAGGCGGCCGAGCTGCCCGGGCGGCTGGCGGCCTGGCTGCGGCACCCCTGGCCCGTGGCCGGCTGAACCGCCATACGGCCACACCGCACCTCCCTTCACGCCAGCACGCCAGCACGCAGCAAGCCATCGCGCCACCACGCCACCACCGAGAGGAAGGGCACCGCCATGCCCCCGACCTACGTCCGGCCGCCGGGCGCCACCACCCTGATGCACGTCGCCATCATGTGCCCCGACATCGAGCGCTCCCTGCGGTTCTACCGCGACGGGCTCGGCTTCTCGCGCCGCTACGAGTGGACCAAGACCATCTCCCCCCAGGGCGAGGTCGTCTACCAGGGCCGCGGGATCTACCTGGAGCTCCAGGGCAACTCCTACATCGAGCTGTTCCCCGGCGGCCGCGAGGGCGCCGACTCGGCCGACGGGCCGCTGGCCCACATCGCCCTGATCGTGCCCAGCGTGGACGAGGCGTACGAGTCATGCCTGAAGGCCGGCGGCTCGCCCGCCGGCCACGCCGACTGGACCGGCGAGCCGACCTCGCTCGTGATCAACGGCACCCCGGAGATGGACGTGCGCGTCGCCTTCGTCAAGGGCCCGAGCGGTGAGCTCATCGAGCTGTACGAGCAGCACAGCCCCGTCGTGGCCCGCTGACCCGCGCCCACCTCATCCGCACACCCACGACACCCCGGGAGAATCATGCGATACACAGTGCTCGGCAGGACCGGCCTGCGGGTCTCGGAACTGGCCCTGGGAACCGTCACCTTCGGTGAGAACTGGGGCTGGGGCGCCCCCAGGGAGACCAGCGCCCGCATCTTCGACCGCTACGCCGAGGCCGGCGGCAACTTCATCGACACCGCCGACCACTACACCGACGGCACGTCCGAGACCATCCTGGGCGAGCTGCTCGCGGGCCGCCGCGACCGGTTCGTGCTGTCCACCAAGTTCACCCTCCAGACCGACCTTGACGACGTGAACTCGGCGGGCAACTCCCGCAAGAACATGGTGGCCTCGATCGACGCCAGCCTCCGGAGGCTGCGCACCGACTACCTCGACCTGCTCTGGGTGCACGCCCACGACACGCTCACGCCCGTCCCCGAGCTGATGCGGGCGCTCGACGACCAGGTGCGGGCCGGGAAGGTGCGCTACGTCGGCGTCTCCAACTGGCCCGCCTGGGAGGTGGCCCAGGCCAACACGCTCGCCGAGCTGCGCGGCTGGAGCCCGTTCGTCGGCATGCAGATCCGCTACAACCTGCTCGAACGCGCCCCCGAGCGCGAACTGCTCCCCATGGCGAGGGTGTTCGACCTCCCGGTGTTCTGCTGGGGCGCGCTCGCCGAGGGTCGGCTGACGGGCAAGTACCTTGAGGGAGCCACCGGGCGGCTCACCGTGCAGCCGCGCGACCACAGCTCGGCGGGCAGCGACGAGCTCGTGCGGGAGGTCGTCAAGATCGCGGCCGACGGCGGTTGGACCCCGGCCCAGGTGTCCCTCGCCTGGCTGCTGTCCCGCCCCGGCACGGTGATCCCGCTGCTCGGCGCCACCCGCGAGGCACAGCTGCTCGACACGCTCGGCGCGGTCGACGTGCGTCTGTCCGACGAACAGCTGGCCCGCCTCGACGCCACCAGCCACACGGAGCTCGGCTACCCGCACGACCTGCTGCGCGACCCGATCACCCTGCGCGACATGTACGGCGCCGGCTGGCGGAACATCGTCGACCGGAGGACCACGCTCCGCCGGGGCGTCGCGGACGACGCCTTCCGCGACCTGCCCGCGGCGCCCTGACACACGCGCCCTGACGCACGGCCCGAGGCCTTTCCCACCC
>NZ_SMKC01000423.1 GCF_004348315.1 Streptomyces sp. 8K308
GCACCCGGCCCAACGCCTCGCCCACGTCGTCCGCGAACGTCTGCAGCTGGTCGGCCAGCGTGCGGACCTCGTCCGGGTCGCCCGGGGTCGGATCCGATTCCATGTCGACTGGAGACCAGTCAGCCGGCCGAGCCATCCGGGCACCCACTTTGCACTACCATACGACCACCGCAAGAACGGGTCGCAGTATAGGCAAACTGCGTATCCGGACTACGTCACGGCTCGGTCGTCGAGACCACGAACAGCCGGGGACGCTCCTCGCGGGTGAGGTCGACGGTGACGGACACCTCCGGCTCGGCGTCCGACTGTTGGACCACAGTGCCGGCGAACACCCGGGACGGGTCATCGAAGTTCCAGCCGACCGTGTCGGCGTCGGCCCTGTCGATGGTGACGCCCTCCTCGAGGTCCCCGTACTCGGCGCCCAACTCCTCCAGGAAACCGCTTAGTTGCCTGGGCGAACACCGGAACTCCACATACATGGTGCTCCGCTCCCAGGAGTTGGTCTCGAAGTAGCCGACGTAGGCCGCGCCGTCCGGGATCGGGATGTCGTAGATGCGGCGGCTGACCTTGCTCGGCCACTCGTAGATCAGCGCCCGCGCCGACGCCGTGCGCGCCTTGTCCTCGCCGCTGTCCCGGCTCTGGTAGGCGGAGAGCGCCAGGTAGCCGGCCGGGATGGCGATCAGCAGGAAGACGGTGACGAACGCCAGCCAGCGGTGGCGTGGCCGGTGCGGCGGCCGCTGCGGGCCCGGAGTGACGTCGTTGGTCATGGTCTGGCCGTCCGTCCCCTCGGGGTGAGCAGGTCGAAGCCGGTGCGGTGGTGCACTCGCTCGGCGCGCGCGGCGCGGCGGCGGTTGGCGCGCCGGAAGCGGCGGGCCACCAGGCGGGCCAGGTCGGCGGCGCCGACCATGCCGGCCTCGGCGCCCAGCTCGGCGCGGACGATCTTCGCCTCCGGGCGGTAGCCGCGGCCGGTCAGCTGGCGTCTGAACGCCTCCCTGGCCGGGCGGATCAGCAGGTCGTCGGCGTCGCTGACGCCGCCGCCGATCACGAAGCAGGCCGGGTCGAGCGCGGCGGCCAGGTTGGCGATGCCGACGCCGAGCCAGCGGCCGACGTCCTCGAGCAGTTCGACGCACATCGCGTCGCCCTCGCGGGCCAGGTCGCTGATCAGCGGGCCCGTGATGTCGGCGATCTGACCGTCCACCCGGTCCAGGGTGCGCTGGGCCACCGGCGAGTCGGCGGCGGCCAGCTCGCGGGCCTCGCGCACCAGCGCGTTGCCCGAGCTGTACTGCTCCCAGCAGCCACGGTTGCCGCACGGGCAGCGGTGGCCGCCGGGCACCACCTGCATGTGGCCGAACTCCCCCGCCACCCCGTAGGCGCCGCGCTTGACCTTGCCGCCCTCCAGTATGGCGCCGCCGATCCCGGTGCCCAGCGTGATCATGACCAGGTGGTCGGCGCCCCGGCCGGCGCCGAAGCGCCACTCGCCCCAGGCGGCGGCGTTGGCGTCGTTGTCCACCAGGATCGGCACCGCGAGCCGGGCCGCGAGCGCGTCCCGCAGCGGCTCGTTGCGCCAGGCCAGGTGGGGGGCGAAGAGCACCCGGGAGCGGTCCGCGTCCACCCAGCCGGCGGCGCCGATGCCGACGGCGTGCACGTCGTGCCGGTCGGAGAGGTCGAGGACCAGCTCGGCGATCGTGTCCTCCACCACCTTGGGGCTCTTCGACTTGTCCGGGGTCTCGGTGCGCAGCCGCTCGAGCACCGTGCCGTCCGCGTCCACCACCCCCGCCATCACCTTGGTGCCGCCGATGTCGATGCCCACGGTCGGCACCCGGGGGGCCGAGGCGGGCGAACGGCGCTCACGCGTGGCGATGGCGCGCTGCACGGTCGTCCGCGCCGTCCGGCGGTTCACTCGCTCACGGTAGGTACTCATCGGCTCGATTGTGCCTCACGCCGGGAGGCGGTCGCCCTCCGGCGCCGGTCAGGCGGCCGGTGCGGCGGGGCCACGCGGTGCCGCGGCGGCCAGCCGGCGGGTGTAGGGGTGGCAGGGGCGCAGGATGACCTCGTCGCTCGGGCCGCGTTCGACGATCCGGCCCCGGTACATGACCATCACCTCATCGGCGAAGTGGCGGGCGGTCGCCAGGTCGTGCGTGACATAGAGGACGGCCAGGTTCCGCTGGGCCCGCAGCCGGTCGAGGAGGCCGAGTCTCCAGGCGGATGGAGACGTCCAACATGAACACCGGCTCGTCGGCGAGCAGCACCCGTGGCTCGGGCGCCAGCGCGCGGGCGATCGCCACCCTCCCCCAGCCATGGGGGTCCCCCCGGACGGAGTCTGGGGGAGGCTGGGAGGTGCCCCCAGCCGCTGGCCGCCGGACAGCTCGTGCGGCCGCTTGCGGGCCAGGTCGGCCTCGGGCGTCAGGTTGACGGCGCGCAGCAGGGCCGCCACCTCCTCCTCGGCGTCCCGGCCGCGCGTGGCCCGCCGGGTGGCGAGCAGCGGGCGGCGCAGGTGGTGGGCGACGTCGTGGGCCGGGTAGAGCGAGGCGAACGGGTCCTGGAAGACGATCTGCACGGCCCTGCGGTACGCGCCCGGGGTGCGCTCGGCGCCGTCGAGCCGGATGCTGCCGGCGGTGGGGGCGACGAGCCGGGAGAGGGGGCGGAGCCGCTGCCGCTCTGTCCCACCAGGGCGAGGGTGCGCCCCACGGTCAGGGTGAACGAGACGTCCTCGACGGCGCGGAACGGTGGCCGGCCGCGCCGCCGGTAGTCGACGGTCAGGCCGTCGACGTCCAGGGGGGTCGTCACCGCCGCACGCTCCGCTCCTGGTGGGGGGCGTGCAGGTGGCAGGCGGCCGTCCACGTCCCGGCGGCGCCTGGCGGGGTGAGCGGGTGCGGTTCCGGGCGGCTTCCGGCACACGGCTCGAAGGCGTCGGCGCAGCGGTCGGCGAAGGCGCAGCCCGGCGGCTCCTCGCGCAGGTCGGGCGGCTGTCCCGGGATGCCGCGCAGCTCGCGGCGGGCGCCGAGCAGGTCGGGGAAGGAGCGCAGCAGGCCGCGGGTGTAGGGGTGCGCGGCGCCGCGCGCGATGCGGGCGGTGGGCGCGTGTTCGACGATGCGCCCGGCGTACATCACGGCGAGCCGGTCGCTGAGTTCGAGCAGCAGCGTCAGGTCGTGGGTGATGAAGATGACGCTGAAGCCGAACCGGTCGCGCAGCCTGACGATCTCGTCCAGGATCTCGCGTTGCACGACGACGTCGAGCGCGGTGGTCGGCTCGTCCATGATGACGACCTCGGGGTCGAGGGCGAGGGCCATGGCGATGACGACGCGCTGCCGCATGCCGCCGGACAGCTCGTGCGGGTAGCCGCGCGCCAGGTCCGGGTCGATGCCGACGGTGGCCAGCAGCTCGCGGGTGCGTTCCCGGCGTTCCGCGGCGGCCATCCGGGGGCAGTGGGAGCGGAAGATGTCGTCGAACTGCCTGCCGATGGTGGTGACGGGGTTGAGGGCGTTCATGGCTCTCTGGAAGACCATGGAGAGCCGGTTCCAGCGGAAGGCGCGCAGCTCCTCGCCGCGCAGGGCGGTGAGGTCGGTCTCGGTGGCGTCCCTGCCGTGGAAGGTGACCCGGCCGCCGATGAGCCTGGCGGGCGGGCGCAGCATCCGGCTGATGGCGTAGGCGAGGGTGGACTTGCCGCAGCCGGACTCGCCGGCGATGCCGAGGATCTCGCCGCGGCGCAGTTCGAGGCTGACGTCGCGGACGGCGTGCAGCGGGCGTTCGCCGTCGTAGCGGACGTCGATGTGCTCGGCGCGCAGCACGACCTCGGTGGCGTGGGCGGCGTCGGGCTCGGTCGCCGTGGGCTGGCTCATCGGGCGCGCTCCTTACGGGACGTGCGGCGGGCCCCGCGGCGGGGGCCCCGGTTCCGCAGGCGGGGGTCGAGCACCTCGTCGAGGCCGAAGCTGACGAGCGAGAGCGCGGCGCCGAGCACGGCGACGCACAGGCCGGGCGGGACGAGTTGGAAGTCGCCGGTGTTGCGGCGGTCGGTGAACTGGGCGTACGAGATGGCCTGCACGTCGAGTTCGATGCCGATGTCGGCGAGCTGCTGGGTGTCATCTCGGCGATGCTGACGTAGTCGGTCCAGCCGCTGACCAACAGCAGTGGTGAGGCGTTCGCCGTCCCGTTCCCAGGCGCCGTCCGGTCCTCGGCGGTAGCCGGCGTCGGTGAGGTGGCGGGCCACCGCGTCCTCACCGGTCTCGAACTCGGCGTCCGCCAGGGACGGGTCGAGGACGTTCTCGAAGTTGGGCTGGAGCAGCGCCATCGGGTTGATGGGCGGGGCCTGGCCGGCGTAGAGGCTCTCGCTGATGAAGTCGCGGTCCAGGGCGGCGCTGATGGCGTGCCGCACGCCGGGGTCCGCGGTCGAGCCGCGCTGGGCCTTGGGGGTGAGGTAGGTGACCGCGAGCGGGATGTGCACCAGCTCGAAGTTCTCGTCCCTGTCGAGGTAGTTGGACTGGACGTTGGGGATGTAGGCGCCGGCCCAGTCGATCTCGCCCGAGGTGATGGCCGCGTTGGCGGCGTTGTTGCCGGTGAAGCTGCGGTAGCGCAGGGTGTCGAAGTGCGGCAGGCCCTCGACGTAGTAGTCGTCGCGGGCGGTCAGCTCCATCGTCATGCCCTCGACCGAGGAGACCGTCCAGGGCCCGGTGCCGACCGGGTTCTCGTTGAGGACGGTGGTCTTCTCGTCGTCCGGGATCTCCGACCAGATGTGCTCGGGGATCATCTTGGTCTTGCCAAGGATGAAGTACTCCCTGGTCAGGGCGGATTCGGTGAAGTCGATGACCACCGTGTCCCCGCCCTCGGTGGTGACGGCCTCGATGGGGAGGGCGAACTGGTTGAGCGCCGGATCGTGGGTCATCACCTCGAAGGTGTAGGCGACGTCGTCCGCGGTGAACGGCTCGCCGTCGCTCCAGGTGACGCCGTCCCTGATGGTGACGGTCAGCCGCCGGCCGTCTTCTGACCAGGCGTACTCCCCGCCGAGCCAGGGTCGCACGTCGCCCGAGGTGGCCGCGTTGCAGAGGAGGAGCGGCTTGTAGATCATCCCGTGGGTGGCCTGCAGCGGCTCGGGCGCGAACGGGTCGAAGTCGCGCACGAAGTCGCCGGTGGAGCCGGTGGAGACGGTCAGCACCCCCTCGCCGCCGGCGGAGCCGCCGCCCGCCCTGGTCTCGCCGGTGCAGGCGGCCAGGAGGGCGGTCAGGACGAGGGCGGCGGCCGCGGCGGACACCTACGATGCTCGGTACGGTCATGAGGACTCCCCAGGACTCGGCTGGCCTTGGTCGGCTGGCTCGTGCCGCGCGGCGCGCGTGGGTGGGGGGGCGCGGCGTGGCCTGAAGG
>NZ_SMKC01000424.1 GCF_004348315.1 Streptomyces sp. 8K308
TATAAGAGACAGGGTCAGACGCTGGCGAAGGAGTAGAAGCGCTTGAGGGCGCAGTGCTCGTCGAGGAGGCGGCCGTAGATCGGTTCGCCCTCCAGCTCGCGGTAGACCTCGATGGGGTCGCCCTTGATGATCAGCGCGCGGGCGCACTCGACGCACCAGTACTGGTAGGCGGCGTTGACCGGCTGGAGGTCCCGGACGATCGGGGTGCCGGCTCCACACCAGTCGCATTTTCTGCTGTGTGCACCCATGAGCGATCAGCTCCACCCTCGGTCGCGGGCCGTGCCCACGTGGGTAAACCCCTCCGTCAGAGCCCCGGCTTGATCCGATTCTGCCACGCCGCCCGCGGACGGTTAAGCCGGTGATCCGACCTGATGGCCACGGAGACGGTATCGATACACGACGATCAACGCCTCTTTACCCACGTCGCGGGCCTGGCAACCGCTCCGGCGGCGGCCGCGGCGGTGGCGATGAGGGCGAGCGCGACCATGGCGGGCCACGGGTCGCCGCGGTTCAGGTAGAGGGTGCCGATGGCGGCGATGCCGGTCAGCATGCCCAGCTGGGTGGGCATCATCGTGACGCCGCTGGCGTCGGCCGCTTCCTCGGGGCGTACCTGGGCGAGCGCGCCGGTCAGCGTGGGGCCGTAGGCGAGGGCCAGGGCGGCGCCGGTGAGGGCGAAGACCGCCATCGTCGGGGCGCCGATGGCGGCGCCGTCGCGGAGCAGGAGGCCGGTGGCCAGCAGAGCGGCGGCGGTCAGCAGCAGGCCCGCGGTGGGCAGGGCGGGCTGCCGGTGTGCGGGGACGCGGCGCCACAGGAGCGAGACGACGCCGAAGGACAGCGAGGCCGGCAGAAAGACCAGGCCGGCGCGGAGCACGCCGTAGCCGAGGCCGCCGGCGGCCTCGGGGACCTGGACGTGCAGGGAGAGGACGAAGAGGTTGCCGCCGTTGATCGCCATGGTCAGGAAGATCCGCAGGATGGCCAACGGCATGCCGGGGCTCGTCAGCACCCGGGGGGCGATCAGGGGCTCGCCACCGCGTGCCGCGAACCGGGAGGAGTGGCGGGCCAGCAGGCGCGGCGAGCCCGGCGCCCGCGGTCAGCGACGGCCAGCACCACAGGGGCCAGTCCCGTTCCTGGCCGAGGACGAGCGGCACGGTGATCAGGGTCACGGCCGCGGTCAGCGTGAGCAGTCCCCGCGGGGTCCAGGCCCCTGGTGCGCGCGGTGGACGCGGGGCGGGAGAGGGGCAGGCCGCGTGGGACGAGGAAGAGCAGGGCGACGCCGATGGGCACGTTCACCAGGAACACCGAGCGCCAGCCCCAGCCGAACAGGTCGGCGCTGACCAGCAGCCCGCCGGCGAGCTGTCCGGCGGTGGCGCCGGTCACCACCACGGCGGCGTAGCCGGTGAGCGCCCTGATCCTGGCCTGGCCGGCGAAGGTCAGCTGGATGAGGCTGAGGACCTGCGGCAGCATCAGCGCCGCGCCAGTGCCCTGGGCGAAGCGGGCGGCGACGAGGGTGACGGTGTCGCCGGCGAGTCCGCAGGCGAGCGAGGACGCGGTGAAGAGCGCGAGGCCGGTGTGGAAGAGACGTCCCGGGCCGTGCCGGCCGCCGAGCCGGGCGCCGGTGATCAGCAACCCGGCGTAGGCGATGGTGTATCCGGCGATGATCAGCTGCAACTCGCCGCCAGATGCGCCGAGTTCGGCCTGGAGGGTGGGCCCGGCGACGTTGACGATGAAGACGTCGAGCAGGGACATGAACTGGGCGAGCAGGACGATGGTGAGGAGGAGCGCCGGGCACCCCCGGGCCGCCGCCGCGGTGGTCGCGGGGGTCGCGGGGGTCGCGGGGGTCGCGGAAAGGGTCATGGCAGGACCCTGGGGCCCGCGCGGTACGGGTAACAAGAGCCCGCTGACACTGGTCCTGACAGACACCTGGCAGGGCGCCGGACGCCGTGCCAACGTGAGGGGGGTGACGACCATGACGACGGTGCGGCGCCGACCTGAACTCGCCACGTTTTCGCGCAGCCGGCGGGCGCGGATCACGCCGGCCGAGGTGGGCGTGGCGCCGGGGCTCAGGCCGGGGCACCTCCCGGGCGGAGTCGGGGGAGGACGCCCGGGCTGCGGCGCGAGGAGGTCGCGCAGCTGGCCGGCGTCGGGATCACCTGGAACACGTGGCTGGAGCAGGGCCGGCCGATCAACGCGAGCGCGCAGGTGCTCAACGCCGTCTCCCGGACGCTGCGGCTCGACGCGGCCGAGCGGGAGCACCTGTTCCGGCTCGCCGAGGTGCCTGGACGCCGGATCCCACGCCGGACAGGGACAGCGTGGGTCCTGACGTGCAGCTGATGCTCGACACGCTCCAGCCGCTGCCGGCGGTGGTCTACAACGGCCGCTACGACGTGCTGGGGACCAACGGCGTCTACCGCGCGATCTTCTACCCCGGGGAGTCGCCGTCGGCGGCCGGCGGCAACGCGCTGTGGCAGCTGTTCACGGGGCGGCTCGAGGACTGCCCGCTGGTGTTCCGCGAGGCTGAGCTGCGGGTCATGGTGGCGACGCTGCGCTCGGCGTACGGCAACCACGTCGGCGAGCCGGGCTGGGAGCGGTTCGTGCGCGAACTATGCCGCGCCAGCCCGGAGTTCGCCGGGATGTGGGCCAGCGGCGACGTGGTGCCGCCCGGGCCGAGGGTCAAGACCTTCAGGCACCGGGCGGTGGGCGAGCTGCGGCTGCGCTCGCAGTTCGCTGTCCGTGCACGGCGTGCCCGAGGCCCGGATGGTGGTCTACGTCCCCGGGGACGAGGAGAGCCGGGCCGCGGTGGAGCTGCTGGGGAGCGGCTGAGCCGCACGCCCTAGACGTCGTCGCCGAGGACGGGCTCGGGGAGGGACCCCGCGTTGTGCTCGAGCAGGCGCCAGCCGCGGACGCTCTCGCCGAGCACCGACCAGCAGCAGTTCGACAGGCCGCCGAGCGCCTCCCAGCTGGGCGGGGCGAGGCCGATCAGGCGGCCGATGGTGGTGCGGATGGTGCCGCCGTGGCTGACGACGACGAGGACACCGCCGGGCGGCAGCTTCTCGGCCGCGCGCTCGACCAGCGGCGCCGCCCGGTCGGCCACCTCGGTCTCCAGCTCGCCGCCGCCCCGCCGCACGGGCTCGCCGCGCTTCCACGCGGCGTACTGCTCGCCGAAGCGTGCGCGGATCTCCTCGTGGGTGAGGCCCTGCCAGGCGCCGGCGTAGGACTCGCGCAGGGCCTCGTCGTGGGTGACGGGAAGCCCGGTGACGGCGGCGAGCTCGGCGGCCGTGTCCCGCGTCCGGCTGAGGTCGGAGGAGATGATGGTGTGCGGCCTGAGCGTGGCGAGGAGGCCGGCGGCGTGCCTGGCCTGGGCGCGGCCGGTCTCGGTGAGCTCGATGTCCATCGAGCCCTGGAAACGGTGCTCCAGGTTCCAGGCGGTCTGGCCGTGCCGCCAGAGCACGATCCGGCGGGAGCCGTTGCCGGCGTTGCTGATGCTCAGCGGAGCTCACCGCCTGGGGCGCCGCTCTGGGCGGCCTCGTGCTCGCTGGCGTGGGTGGCGGCCCGCCCCTGGGTGGCCTTGGCGTCCTCCGGCAGCTCGAGGACCGGGCAGTCCTTCCACAGCCGCTCCAGGGCGTAGAAGACCCGCTCCTCCGCGTGCTGCACGTGCACCACGATGTCCACGTAGTCCAGGAGGACCCAGCGGCCCTCGCGCTCGCCCTCGCGGCGGACCGGCTTGACGCCGAGGTCCTTGAGCAGCCGCTCCTCGATCCCGTCCACGATGGACTTGACCTGGCGGTCGCTGGGCGCGGAGGCGAGGACGAAGGCGTCGGTGATGGCGAGGACGTCGCTGACGTCGTAGGCGATGATGTCGTGCGCGAGCTTGTCGGCCGCCGCTTGGGCGGCGACCTCGACCAGCTCGGTGGCGCGGTCCGTGGCGGTCACTGGTGCTGTGGTCTCCTCGGCTCGGGGGCAGGCGTCGTCACCCGTCCAGGGTCTCACGCCGCGCTGACGGTGCCCCGGACGGTCGGCCAGCACGGTCAGCTCTCATAGTCCTCTCCCAGGACGATCGTCACATCGGCATTTCCGGCGCCGTCACCCTGGGTGACCGCCTCCTCCGGCAGGCCGAGGGTCCTGGCCGCCTCGAGGGCCGTCTCCCGGTGCGTCTCGTCGGCGTAGACGACCCGTGAGGACGCCTCGGTCTCGCCGGCCGCGCGGCTGTCGACGACCGTGAAGCCGCCGTTGACCAGCGCGATCCTGGCGGTCTCCGCGTTGCCCTGGACGCCGCTCGCGTCCCGGACGCCGATCCGCGGCGCGCCGTTCGGGTCGGCGTTGCTGACGGTGCCGCCGAGGACGTCGGCGACCAGTCCATCGGCGGTCTCGTCGCTGATCGTGCCGTCCACCTCGACCGGCAGCTGGGTGGTCTGGTAGGCGTCGCCCTGGGCGTAGCCGGCGAGGCGGGCGAGGAGGTTGCCGAGCTGGTCCTCGCGGAGCGAGGGGTCGACGATCTGGTTGAGGCCCTCGACCACCCGGGTGGCGCCCGCCTCGTCGGTCGGCAGCTTCTCGAGCACGGCCTGGAGCACCTGGCCGAAGCGGGCCAGCTGGGCGGTGCCCGGCTCGTCCTCGCCGCGCAGGGTGGCGTAGGCGACGGCGGCCCGGCCGGCGAGCTGGACGTCCTCGCCCCGCGGTACCAGCGGGTCCTCGCCGTCCTCGCCCGGCACCTCGGCGTCGGTGGTGAGGGTGATGCCGCCGACCAGCTCGACCAGGGTCTCAAGGTAGGGAGTGTCGAGGCGCCAGGTGCCCTGGATGTCGGCGCCGAGCAGGCCGCCGACGGCCTCGCGGACGGAGGCGGCGCCCTCGTTCGCCACGGCCTGGCCGAGGGTGGTGGTGCCGCCGTCCGGGGTGACGGAGAGCTCGTTGGGAAGCAGCAGGGTGGTGCCGCTACCGGTGGTCTCGTTGCCGACCAGCAGCACGGTGGAGGTCTCGTCGGAGTCCAGCGGGCGCAGGTGGACCACGACGACGTCCCGCACCTGGGCGCCGGTCGCGGTCTCGCCGCCGGCGCCGGATTCGGTGAGGAACGGCAGCCGGTCGGTGGCGTACAGGTAGCCGACGCCGCCGAGCAGGGCCAGGACGAGGGCGACGACCAGCAGCCTGACCCGCGTGCGGCCGCGGCGCTTGGCCTCCTCGCGGCGCTCGGTGCGGCTCTCGCTGAACTTCAGCCAGTCGATGACGTCCTCGGACTGGCCGTCCTCCTCCTCGACGAAGGCGAACTGCTCGGTCCGGTAGTCGCCGCCGGCGGGCTCGGCCTCGGGCCGGCGGACGGGCGGCACGGACGGCGCGGGAGCGGGGGCC
>NZ_SMKC01000425.1 GCF_004348315.1 Streptomyces sp. 8K308
TACCAGGGATCGAGGTACGGGCCGGCCTCCGGGCGGATCCACGCCTCCAACGGCCGCACATCGGCGCCGAGCTCCACCGCGTAGGCCAGGGTCGGGGTGGCGTACCAGGCCGGGCCCGTCGGCCGCTCGCCGGACGGCGTGAACGGCGACGGGAGGCGCGGGTCGATCTCGACGTCAGAGAGGTCGACGTACCAGCAGCCCGGCAGCGCCTTGTCGAAGCGGGGGCCGTCGGTGTGCACGGCTTCGCCCAGGCCGGCGGTGAGGCGGTTCGCGGCGGCGGCAAACGCCATGTTCACATCGAGCCCGACGGCGAACGGCTGGGCACACTCGTCGTCGTCCCGGAGCTCGACGCCGCGCACCCACTCGTAGGCCTCTTCCTCGAGGACCTGGTCCTCGTGGCTTTGTTCACGAGAACCGGTTCTGGCTCAACTTCCGTGAAGGTGCACGGTGAGTGACGGCTGACGCCGGGCCGGGCCTTCGGGAAGTTGCCTGAAAATGATCAGTGGTGATCTTGGTGTGGCCGACAGTTCGGCGCCGTGGAGAAGTCGGTGCTCCGGTTGGAGGAGCTGTTGTTCTCGTCCGTCGCGGGCCTGGCGGTGCTGTCGGTGGACATGAACAACGAGGCGATACGCGTCGAGGCCCGGAGGACGACGCCTGGCTCGGCGTGTCCGGACTGCGGAACCTGGTCGAGCCGAGTCCACAGCTCCAGGAGCCGCCTCCCACTCGCGAACCTTCTTCACCAGGAGGAACCACATAGTGGCCATCGATTTGACGGAAGCTTCGAATACCCCGCCGCACCGGCCAACGCGTTCAGCACGTTCCAGGCCGGCCAGTCCATCGGCCCGTGGACGGTCGACAGCGGGTCCGTGGACCTGATCGGCAGCGGGTTCTGGCAGGCGGCCGAGAGGGGCCAGTCGGTGGACCTCAACGGCACCGGCCCCGGAAAGGTGTCACAGACCCTCCGGACGATACCGGGGAGGACGTACACGGTGACGTACGCGCTCGCCGGCAACCCGGAAGGCCCCCAGGGCGTGAAGACGGGGCAGGTTCTCATCGACGGGCAGAGCTTCCAGGACTTCTCGTTCGACACCACGGGCAAGACCCGCGCCGACATGGGCTACGTGGGACGGCAGGTGACGTTCGTGGCCATCGGCACCTCCACGACCACCTCGTTCGCCAGTACCACCGCCACCGGCCCCTACGGGCCGGTGATCGACGACGTGAAGTCGAAACCCGCTGCACGGGCTGCTGCTGAGCCACCTGCCCGGGCCGGGACGGCTCGTCCGCGCGTCAGCAAGCCGTCCCGGCCGACACGGACGCCGGCGGCCCCTACCGGAACCAGACCGGTGCGGGGCTGCCGTGCCGCCTACGGGATCGTGCTGGTGACCACGTGTCCGGCGCGCACCGCCCCCTTCGGGGCCTGGGCGGCCCACGAGAAAGTCGAGCACGCGGCGAGATCCCCGGCTTACCCGGACTGCGTGTTCACCGCCCTCTTCCGCGATACCTGAGTGTGCGTCAGCTGATGGTGCGCGCACCGCAGCGATCGCGTACCACTACTTCGGCACGGACGTCCGGTATCCGCCGACGCTGGCACAGGTGCGTGCGGCGGGGCGGTCAGATCGGGATGGCGGCGCCGGCGACCAGGGTCGACCTCGACGTGGAGCCGGTGCCGGAGCGTCTGTCGGCGTGGTCGGTGGGTACGGACTTCTGGACGTTCCGGACCGCGGAGTGGTGGCGGCGGACCTGGGAGAGGAGCGGGTCCGTCGTGGTGGAGACCCGCGGACACGTTGGAGGACGGCTGGCGGGAGTGGTTGCTGTGGAGCGAGGCGTGCGCGGAGTTCGATGCCCCGGAATGGACGACCGGCCTGGCCCGGGGGAAGCGGACACGGTCCGCGATGACTCGGGGCGCGTGCTGACGTTCACGCGTGTGGTGGCGTCCCGGCTGAGCCGTCGTCATCGGCCCGGCACATATACCTGTGGACGCCATGCTGTCGGTGGGCATGGACAGCATGTCGCTATGGCGGGGACGGGTGCCGGGGCGGCGGAACCGGGCAAGAAGCGAAGACCGCGGCTCACGCCTCGGGCTGGGCCACCGCCGGGGCCTGGCCGTTTCGCCGCTGGCCGGCGCCCCCTCGCACTGGACGCTGCACATCGCCACTCCCGCGGCACATCGCCCAAGCGCCGCACTCCGGGCCTGGCTCGCCCTCGTCGACCGCTATGTCCGGTTCCCCGGTGCCGTCGACACGTCCGAGGCGTGCTATCGGAAGCGCGTGACGTAGGCGGCGAGATGGTCGCGCTCGAAGATCGCCAGGTCCCAGTTGGCGGGGAGAACCGCTTCGTTGACCATCCAGACGTAGGCCACCGCCTGCCGGCCGCTGGTCAGGGTGAGCGGGCGGAGCTCATACTGCTGGCCCTCGAAGTCGTCCAACACCCGCCACTCGGAGGGGGTGAGGTCGGTCAGCACGGCGCCGGCGGCCGTGCCCGGCCCGGGAACGAGTCCGGGGTAGATGCGGCCGGCGAGACTGGCCACGCGCCAACCCGGTGCGGAGTCAGGGACGCCGCGGGGCGTCCGACCTGTCAGCCCCTGCAGGACGGGAGCGCAGCGCAGCGTGCCGTAGACGAACAGCGCCTCCGGCGCCTCGCCGAGTGACCCCACACGGTCACATCGGCCCGACGGTGTCCCTTCGCCTTCGCGGTGTTGGTCGGGCACGTGGGCTTCGTTCCTTCCGGCATGGGGCGGTCGAGCCCGGGTGGCTGGAGAGGTTGACGATGCGACCATAGCCCTGGCGCCGCGTCTCCGGGATGGCGGCCGCGCAACAGCGCAATGCGCCAGGCAGCCTGACATCAGGGGTGGCCGGCCGCGCACGTGCCCGAAGTCGGGGCCGCAGCTGCCTGCCCACGGTCCACGTCAAGCCGGCCAAGTTGGTGGGCCCGACCGGGGAGGCATGGGCTCATCAACCCCGTCGCTCCCCCACGCACCTCTCCGCCGGCTCTGCACACGTTCGTCGGGTGCCCCGGCTGAGCGCTGCTTCGCGCCGTTGGATGACGGTGACGGTGTGCTGACTTCTCGTGCCGGGGAGTCCTGTACTACTCCTGTATGTCGATCGACATGTGCGCCGTCAGGGTGCGGAGGAAGTCCGCGGCGTCGAAGATCGCGCCGGCGGAGGCGACGCCGACCGTCCTGGTCTTTCCCATGAGGACGCGGTGGACGGCTTCCACCGCGAGCGGCGCGGTGATGGCGTAGATGTCCTGGCCGCTCGCTGCGGCTCGCCGTTCCCGGCCGTTGGAGCGCACGAGGACGTCGACGAGAAAGGTCTGCTCGGACCGCCCGCGCTCGTCGACCGCGGCCGGTGCCGGCGTGTCGGGGGCTGCCAGGTCCTTCGCCGCCTCGACCGTCATGTAGCTGGACACCTCGGGGATGGCCAGGTGGCTGGGGATGGTGACGATGTCGGCCATGCTGAACTCCCCGATGACCTCGCGGGTCCCCATCGGGTCGGGGAAGGCCCACTTCAGGGTCGGTGCGGCGTCGTCGCGGTACTCCACACGCCCTCCCGAGTAACGGACCCGCTGGCCGTCCCTGCGCTGCCGGGAGACGGCGCCCGCCTCGCGCGTTCCGGTCGTCGGGTGCCAGCCGCTCAGTCCGTAGGCGACGTGCGCCTCGTCGGCCGCCGTCCAGTCGCCCATCGCCGCGGTGACCAACAGGTCGCCGAGGGCTCCGTAGAAGGCCATCGCGGGGACCACCACGGCGCCTGCGGCGCGCGCTCGATCGGCGTAGTGCGTGAACGTGTCGAGGTTGGCCTCGATCTCGGCCGCCACGTCCACGTACGGGATGCCGGCCCGTAGCGCCGCCTCGATCACCGGGGCGGCGGTGGCGGCGAAGGGGCCGGCGCAGTTGATCACGGCCGCCGAGCCGGCCAGCGCACGGTCGAGCGAGGCCGGGTCGTCGATCGTGGCCGGCCGGACGTCGAGCCCGGGGTGGGATGCCGCGAACGCCCGCAGCTTGTCCGCGTCGCGTCCGGACAGCAGAGGGGCGAAGCCTCGATCCAGCAGCTCCGCCACCACGAAGCGTCCGGTGTGTCCGTAGGCGCCGTACACCGTCACCGTGTGAGCCGTTCCCATCAGTTCTCCCGCAGTGCTTGAACCATCAACCGACGCCCAGTCTGGCGGTGGCGGATCGACGGCGCGAGCGTCCGGAACGACACGACCCGTACACTTCCGGACATGGGTACTGTCGCGCTGGCCGTCACCGACGGAATGCTGCACTTCGAACTGTCGTTGGCCTACGAGGTCTTCGCCGCCGCCCCGGACGGGGTGACGGTCCCCTGGTACGACGTCACCGTCTGTGGCCCGGTCGCCGTGCGGGTCGGCCGGTTCCGGCTGGAGCCCGACCACGGCCTCGACCGGCTACCGCGCGCCGACACGGTGATCGTCCCCGGCTGGGCCGACGTCGACCAGGACCCGCCCGCCGCCCTGGTCGACGCGGTGCGCGCCGCCCACGAAGCGGGCGCGCGGGTGGTCTCCCTGTGCACGGGCGCGTTCGTACTGGCCGCCGCCGGCCTGCTGGACGGGAAGCGCGCGACCACGCACTGGGCGCACACCGAGGCCCTCGCCTCCCGCTACCCCCGGGTGGAGGTCGATCCGGACGTGCTCTACGTGGACAACGGCAGCGTGCTCACCTCCGCCGGCAAGGCCGCCGCCATGGACCTCTGCCTGCACCTGATCCGTCTCGACCACGGCTCCGCGATCGCCAACACCGCCGCCCGCCGCCTGGTCGTGCCCCCGCACCGAGCCGGCGGCCAGGCCCAGTTCGTCACCGCCCCCGTGCCCGCCCAGGACGACCACCCGCTTGCCGAACTGCTTCCCTGGGCGATCCAACGCCTCGACCAGCCACTGACCGTCATGGACCTCGCCCGCCGGGCCAACATGAGCTCCCGCCACCTGGGCCGTCACTTCCGGTCGATCACCGGCACCACCCCGCTGCGATGGCTACTGACCCAACGGATCCGACGCGCCCAGGAACTGCTGGAGACCACCGGCGACAGCGTGGACACCATCGCGGAGACCACCGGCATGGGCACCGCCGCGACGCTGCGCCGACACTTCAACCGCACCGTCGGCGTACCCCCCGACACCTACCGCCGCGCCTTCCGCGACACGCGAACCAACCCCACGCCCTAGATGAATGAGTCCAAGGGGTGTCGTTGCGGTCAGTAGTCATAGGCGATCAGTGATCGCTTCACCGGCTGACCGGTCTTGTCGTTGTGCCAGATCGCCGCGGTGAGTGCGAGGACACGCGTCAGGATCCGAACGGCCACTCCTGCCGGGCT
>NZ_SMKC01000426.1 GCF_004348315.1 Streptomyces sp. 8K308
GGTGGGGTAGCCTTCAGTCCGCCGCGACGACCGGTTCGCCGGTGAGTTCCACACCGGCGTTGGTCATCTCCTCGCGGGCCGCGTCGACCGCGCGGCGGCTGACGCCCGCCGTCAGGCTCAGCAGGACCCGGGTGGTGAGCCCCTCCCGCGCGGCGTCGAGCGCCGTGGCCCGCACGCAGTGGTCCGTGGCGATGCCGACCACGTCCACCGCGGTCACGCCGCGCGCCCGCAGCCAGTCGGCGAGGGACAGGCCCGACTCGTCCACGCCCTCGAAGCCGCTGTAGGCCGCCGCGTAGGCGCCCTTGTCGAAGATCGAGTCGACGGCCCCCGACGCCACCGCGGGCGTGAAGTTCGGGTGGAAGCCGGCACCCTCGGTGCCGGCCACGCAGTGCCTGGGCCAGGAGCGCACGAAGTCGGGCCGCTCCGAGAAGTGGTCGCCCGGGTCGATGTGGTGGTCGCGGGTGGCGACCACGTGCTGGTAGCCAGGCGTGGCCGCCCCGATCAGATCGGTGATCGCCGCGGCGACGTCCGCCCCGCCGGCGACGGGGATGCTTCCCCCCTCGCAGAAGTCGTTCTGCACATCGACCACGATCAGTGCGCGCTGCATTCTGACACCTCACCTGCGTCTACGAACGATCCGGACCGAACACGAGCATCGCGAGTACTACGAGCAACCTACGCGGTCACCGGCGACTCCGTGCGGTAACCGGTCGGGAGCACCGGCTCGCCCCGCGACAGCTGGGTGGCGGAGAGCGGCAGCCCACCCCGCGCCGCCTCGTGGCGGCGCCGCGCCGCGTCCAGGGTCTCCCGGCCGAGGACCCGTCCAGCCCGCATCAGCGGCACGCTCAGCAGCGAGTCACCGAGCTCCTCGGGGACGGGTCCCGTGCCGATCACCTCCTCGGCGGCCACCCCGTACTCGTCCCTCGCCCGCGCCGCCCACTTCACGCCGCCCACCGACAGCTTGCCGCCCAGCGACTTCTTGGCCACCGGCACCAGCGGCGCCCGCGCGTCCTCGCCGGCCGCCCTGGCCACCAGCTTGTAGACCATGGAGCAGGTCGGGTGCCCGCTGCCGGTGACCAGCTGGGTGCCGACGCCGTAGGCGTCCACCGGCGCCGCCGCGAGCGAGGCGATCGCGTACTCGTCCAGGTCGCTGGTCACCACGATCCTGGTGTCGCGCGCGCCGAGCTCGTCGAGCTGCTGCCGCACCCGGTGCGCGACGACCAGCAGGTCGCCCGAGTCGATCCGGACCGCGCCGAGCCCGGGGCCCGCCACCTCGACGGCGGTGCGGACCGCCTCGGCGACGTCGTAGGTGTCGACCAGCAGCGTGGTGCCGGTGCCGAGCGAGGCGACCTGCGCCTGGAACGCGTCCCGCTCCGAGTCGTGCAACAGGGTGAACGCGTGCGCGCTGGTGCCCACCGTCGGGATGCCCCAGCGGAAGCCGGCCGCCAGGTCGGAGGTCGAGGAGAAGCCGCCGACGTACGCCGCCCTGGCCGCCGCGACCGCCGCCAGCTCGTGGGTGCGGCGCGCGCCCATCTCGATCAGCGGCCGGCCGGCCGCCGCCACCGCCATCCGGGAGGCGGCCGCGGCCACCGCCGAGTCGTGGTTGAGGATCGAGAGGATCACGGTCTCGAGCAGCACGCACTCCGCGAAGGTGCCCTCCACCTGGAGGATCGGCGAGCCGGGGAAGTAGACCTCGCCCTCCGGGTAGCCGTGGATGTCGCCGGTGAACCGGTAGTCGGCCAGCCAGTCCAGGGTCGGCCGGTCCACGACGCCGTGCTCGCCGAGGAACTCCAGGATGGCCGGCTCGAAACGGAAGTTCTCCACCGCGTCGAGGACCCGGCCGGTGCCCGCCACCACGCCGTAGCGGCGGCCCTCCGGCAGCCGCCGGGTGAAGACCTCGAAGACCGAGCGGCGGTGCGCGGTGCCGGCCTTCAGCGCCGCCTGCAACATCGTCAGCTCGTACTGGTCGGTGAACAGGGCGGTCGAGGGCACCGCCACGGGCGCTCCCGGCCGTCCTTCGCCCATCACATCCACGTTCATGGGCGTCAGCCTACATCGGATCTCGTCAGAGTGACGATATCGGCCTCGGGGTCGCCGCTTGGGCGTGCGGGCGCCAGGGATGGCAGCATGGGACTCGTGAGTGCCATCCCCATGGAGATCGAGAGCACGGAGTCGCAGCAGGCGCCGGCTGACGTCCCGGCGCCCGACGTCCCGTGGGTCACGGTCGTACACAACGACCCGGTGAACCTCATGAGTTATGTGACCTACGTCTTCCAGGCGTATTTCGGCTACTCGAAGGACAAGGCCAAGAAGCTGATGCTCGACGTGCACCACAAGGGCCGGGCGATCGTCTCGCAGGGCAGTCGTGAGGAGATGGAACGGGACGTGCAGGCGATGCACGGCTACGGTCTCTGGGCGACGCTGCAGCAGGACCGTTGATGGCCGGCTACTTCGAGGCCACCCGCGAGCCCGAGGGCGGCGCGTCGATCGCGCTCGACGACGTCGAGATCTCGATCCTGCGCAGCCTGGCCACCCAGCTGCTCGAGCTGATCGGCCCCGAGCGCGGCCCGGCGGACGCCGGTGCCGACCCGCTGGACGCGCTGTTCGCCGAGGGCCCGAGCGAGCCGCCGAAGGACCCCGCGCTCGCCCGGCTCTTCCCCGACGCGTACGGCGAGCCGGGACAGGTGGCCGACGACGAGGTCCGCCGGCAGTCCGCCGAGTTCCGCCGCTTCACCGAGAGCGACCTGCGCGCCCGCAAACGGGACGACCTGCTGGCGATGGTGCGCGGCCTCGACGAGGCGGCGAGCGGCGCGGAGGCCGGCGAGGCCGGCGGCGGCGCGGCCGTGCTGACCCTCGGGCCCGAGGAGGCCAAGCGCTGGCTCGGCGCGCTCAACGACCTGCGGCTCACCATCGCCGTCCGGCTCGACATCAAGGACGACGAGCAGGCCGAGGCGCTCTTCGACATCCCAGAGGGCGACGCCGACAAGCCGATGGTCATGGCCTACGTCTGGCTCGGCGCCCTCCAGGACTCCCTGATCGGGACGCTGCTGCCCTGACCCCGCGGGCGCCGTCCTACGCTGGCGCCATGCTTACCATCAGCCAGGAGCTCCGCGACAAGATCATCGCCCACGCCCGCGCCGACCACCCGGACGAGGCCTGCGGGGTGATCGCGGGGCCCGTCGGCAGCGACCGCCCCGAGCGCTTCATCCCGATGCTCAACGCGGCGCGCTCGCCCACGTTCTACGAGTTCGACTCGGGCGACCTGCTCCGGCTCTACCGGGAGATGGACGACCGGGACGAGGAGCCGGTGGTCATCTACCACTCGCACACCGCCACCGAGGCGTACCCCTCCCGCACCGACATCTCCTACGCCAACGAGCCGGGCGCGCACTACGTCCTGGTCTCCACCGCCGAGTGCGGCAACGGCGAGGGGCCGGTCTCCTTTCGCTCCTTCCGGATCGTGGCGGGCGAGATCACCGAGGAGGAGGTGCGGGTGGTGTGAGCCACTCTTCGTGTGATGGACCGATTTCCATGCACGTCTCCGGGAATCGCTACGATGCGACCATGGTTTCCCACGGCGTGAACGACGAATGGCCCGGCGGCGCTCCGCTGGTGGCGCGTCTGCACGTCGATCTGTGCCGCCTCGCCAGCGCCATGTGTCGCGCGTCTCACTGACTCAGCCGCCAGCCGCTCAGCCGCACGTTCCCGCCTGTCGCCACCCACGAGCCTTTCCCTGGAGTCCGCATGGCCATCGAGGTCCGCATCCCGACCATCCTCCGCAGCTACACCGACGGCCAGAAGGCGGTCGAGGGCACCGGGGGGACCATCGCCGAGCTCTTCGCCGACCTGGACGCCAACCACCCCGGCATCAAGGACCGGCTGGTCGAGGACGGCGGCAAGCTGCGCCGCTTCGTCAACGTCTACCTCAACGACGAGGACGTCCGCTTTCTCGCCGGCGTCGACACCGAGCTGAGCGACGGTGACAGCGTCACCATCCTGCCGGCCGTCGCCGGGGGCATGCGCTGATGCGCTTCGACTCGCCGCTGGCGGCCGTGGGCAACACGCCCCTGGTGCGGCTGCCTCGGCTGTCGCCGGCCGAGAACGTGCGGATCTGGGCCAAGCTCGAGGACCGCAACCCGACGGGATCGATCAAGGACCGGCCCGCGCTGTTCATGATCGAGCAGGCGGAGAAGGACGGCCGGCTCACCCCCGGGTGCACGATCCTGGAGCCCACCTCGGGCAACACCGGCATCTCGCTTGCCATGGCGGCCCGGCTCAAGGGCTACCGGATGGTGTGCGTGATGCCGGAGAACACCTCGTCGGAGCGGCGCGAGCTGCTGGCCATGTGGGGCGCGGAGATCATCCCGTCCCCGGCGGCCGGCGGCTCCAACACGGCGGTCCGGGTGGCCAGGGAACTGGCCGCCGAGCACCCCGACTGGGTGATGCTCTACCAGTACGGCAACCCGCACAACACCGGCGCCCACTACGCCACCACCGGCCCCGAGATCCTGGCCGACCTGCCGTCCGTCACCCACTTCGTCGCCGGCCTCGGCACGACCGGCACGTTGATGGGCGTCGGCCGCTACCTGCGGGAGCAGCGGCCCGACATCCAGATCGTGGCGGCCGAGCCGCGCTACGACGACCTCGTCTACGGCCTGCGGAACCTGGACGAGGGCTTCGTCCCCGAGCTGTACGACGAGTCCGTGCTGACCTCGCGCTACTCGGTCGGCTCGGCCGACGCGGTGACGCGGACGCGTGAACTCCTCGCGCAGGAAGGCATCTTCGCCGGCGTCTCGACGGGCGCCGCGCTCCACGCGGCGATCGGCGTCGGCCGCCGAGCCCTCCGGGCCGGCCAGGCCGCGGACATCGTCTTCATCGTCGCCGACGGCGGCTGGAAGTACCTGTCCACGGGCATCTACACGGCACCGACGACGGAGGCGGCCATCGAGGCCCTCCACGGCCAACTCTGGGCGTAGCGCGGTCCCGCTGCGCGCTCGCTGCGCGCTTGGCGTCGGCCGCCGGGGCGCGGGCGCGCTCCGCGCGCTTGCGCTGGCGCGCGCCACGGCCGCAGGGGCCCTGACGGCGGCTTCGCCGCGGTGTTGCGCTGGTGCGCGGCGGACCGGCGGTGCGGGCCAGGCCATCAGCGGCGCTGCGGGTCTGCGCTGGCGCGCGGCCGGCTTGCAGGGGCCCTGACGGCGGCTTCGCCGCTCGTCGGGCCCCTGCGGTGGTGTTGGTCTGCGGTGGTGTTGGTCTGCGGTGGTGTTGGTCTGCGGTGGTGTTGGTCTGCGGTGGTGTTGGTCTGCGGTGGTGTTGGTCTGCGG
>NZ_SMKC01000427.1 GCF_004348315.1 Streptomyces sp. 8K308
TCAGAGACAGCCCCCACCCCCAGGACACCCGACGCGCCCACCAGCCGACCGGCCCGGTTCTTCTCTCGCGGTTCTCGTTCCATGGGGCCCGAACGTAGAAGCGGGCCCGGTCCGGCACCCGGGTCGAACGGCGGGCACACCCCCTGACGATCGTCGGGGTTGACAGCGGCCGAGCGCCCTCCGGCTCACGTGCCCACCGGATCACGCGCCCGCCGGATCACGTCCCCGCTCACGAGGCGTCGCGGTAGGCGTGCGGCGCCACCCCCGTCAGCCGCCTGAACACCCGGCTGAAGTACGCCCGGTCGTGGAAGCCGACCGCCCTGGCGACCGTCTGCACGTTGTCGTCGCTGCGCTGCAGCCGCTCCTTGGCGCGCTCGATGCGCAGCCGGGTCAGGTACTCCCAGAGCGTCAGGCCGAGTTCACGGTGGAAGAGCCGGCCCAGGTGGTCCTCGCTGACGCCCGCCGCCTGCGCGATCTGCCAGCGCGAGAACCGGTGCCGGTAGTGCTGCTCGATGTACGCCAGCGCGTAGCGCACCGGCGCCGGGTCGGCCGCCCGCTGCTGGCGTTGGGAGGCCGAGGTCAACGACGTGAGCAGCCGGGCCGTCTCCGCGTCGGTGAGGATGCCGCGCCCCAGCATCACCAGGCCCGGGTGCGGCTCGGCGCGCCGGACGTCGGCGAACGTGAACCCCTCGTCGCTCAGCATCAGCACCGGGCAGTCGTGCCACAGCCGTTCCACCAGCTCGAAGCCGCCCATGTCGGGCAGCACCCGTTCCACGATCAGCAGCCCGGGCGCCTCCTCGGCCAGCAGCGCGAGCGCCGCCGTGCCGTCCGCGGCGGCGCGCACCGTGCGCCCGGGCAGCACGCCGGTCAGCAGCCGCCGGAACCGCTCCCGCGACGCCGCCGAGCCGCCCACCACCAGCGCGGGCGCGGCGAGCCCCGAGGGGCGCAGCGCGTGCAGGGCCTGGTTGAGGTCCCGGCCCACGATCGGGCCATACAGCAGGAACGGCACGTCCCGCAGCGCCGGATGGTCGTGCAGCCGTCGGACGGCGGCCCACTCCTGCGGGGTCGCCTGGCCGGCGTCCCAGGCGACGGCGGCCGGCGGGTGGGCGGCCACCACGGTGGCGATGTCGTCGTCCTGGTGCGGCCGGTGCGGGCGAAGGCCGTGCCGCCGCGCGACGGTGGCGGCCTCGGGTAACGCCCGCTCCACGACCAGCAGGGTGCCGCCGGCGGGAGCGCTCGCGGCGCGGGGCCCGGTCGGCTCGGCGGGGGTGGGCAGCGGCAGGTCGAGCCGGAAGCCGAACGGTCCTGGGCCGCGGTGCAGGGTGACCGAGCCGCCGTGCAGCACCGCGAGCCTGCGGGCCATGGCCAGGCCGAGCCGGCCGCCGGGGCCGCCGGCCGCGAAGGGTTGGAAGTACCGCTCGTCCTCCGCCGGTTCGTGCGGCGGCGCGGCCAACTCGGGGCTGGTCACCAGCACGGTGAGCCGGGGCGGCGCCACGTCCACGCTGAGGTCGGGGTAACGCCCGGCGGCCGTCAACAGGTTGTGGATGATCTGGCGCAGCCGGTCCGGGTCGGCGCAGAGCGCCGGTAACCGGCGGGGCAGTCTGAGGTGGCCGCCGGCCGCCGCGTCCTGGAACGTCTCGGCGAGCAGCGGGCGCGGGTCGAGCAGCCGGCGGTCAAGGCCGAGCGCGTCGATCTCGGAACGCGAGAGGTCGAGCAGGTCGTCGATCAGGCGCAGCAGCCGGGCCGCCTCCTCGTGCGCGGGTTCCCCCGGTGTGGTGTGGCCAAGGATGGCCTCGACGGGGCTGCGCAGCTCGTCGGTCGCGTTGCCGAGCAGCCGGGTCTTGAAGCTGCTTGCCTGCTCGGCGGCGTCCCTGGCCCTGCGCACCTCGGTGAACAGCCGAACTCCCTTGAGCGCGGCGCTGATCTGCTCGCCGAGCGCCCGGTAGAGCGCGCCGTGCCGGGCGGCAAAGCCGCGCGGGCCGGCGTCGAACACGGCGTAGCCGAGCGGCTCGTCGCCGATGTGCAGCGGCTCGAGCACGGCGGTGAACCGGCGTTCGCCGTCCGCCGGCGGCAGCGGCGGCCCCTGCTCCACCGCGCCGTCGGGCTCGGCGACCACCAACCGGTGGCCAGGAACGGCGAGTTGAGGCAGGTGACGGCCGAGCGCCGCGTCGATCTCTGACAGGTCGACGGCGGTGGTGAGGGTGGTCGACAGCACGCGCAACCGCCGCGACTCCTGCTCCAGGGTCCAGCGGTCGTATTCGAGCAGCCGGCGCGACTTGTCGGCGACTATCAACCTGGCCTGGCCGAGGAGCCGTTCGGTGCGCGGGTCGGCCGGCGCCGCGGCGCGCAGCCGCAGCAGCGCGCGGTCCCAGGCGGCCACGTCCTCGAAGCCCTCGATGCCGCCGACGCGGCGCTCCAGGTCGCCGAGGAACGAGCCGTCGTCGTCCGCGGTGCCCGCGGTGTCGACGGTGTCCGCGTGGAAGGCGGCGAGCAGCTCCTCGTCGAGCGGCCCGGGCGCCGACTCGGCCGACTCGGCGGGCGGTCCGGGAGCCGCGCGCCCCTGGGTGACCAGCGGCGAGGGGCAGCCGCAGGACCTGCGGATGACCAGCGTGCCGGGCACCACCCTGCGCTCGGGCGGCCGCACGCCGCGCAGCCTGGCGAGGATGGTCTCCACGGCGAGCGAGCCGAGTTCGCCGAACGGCAGCGCCACCGAGGTCAGCGGCGGGTCGCTGATCCTGGCCTCGACCGAGTCGTTGAAGCTGATCAGCGCGACGTCCTCGGGCACCCGCACGCCGCGCTCGGTGAGCAGCCGCAGCGCGTCGGCGGCCAGCACGTCGCTGCACGCCACCACGGCGTCGAAGTCGCGCCCCGGGCGGAGCCCGCGCACGTCGAGCAGTACCCGCATCGCCGTGGCGCCGGCGCCGGCGGCGTAGTCGAGCGACGCGGAGACCAGCGCCCGGTCCCGCGGGATGCGGTGCCTGGCCAGCGCGTCGCTGAAGGCGCGGAACCGGTCGAGCGCCACCGGGTTGGCCATCGGCCCGCGCAGGCAGGCGAGTCGGCGACGGCCGTGGTGCTCGACGAGGTGCCCGACGGCCTTGCGCATCCCGGCGTACGAGTCGAGCAGCAGCGTCTCGTGGCCGTCCAGCGCCCGGTTGAGGCTGATCACCTGGCCGAGGCCGGCGAGCCTGCGGACCAGCGCGGCGGAGCGCTCGCCGCCGACCGGCAGGCCGAGCGTGGAGGTCCAGCAGATCGCGCCGTCGAGGGCGGCCTGGTCGAGGAGTTCGTAGAGCGCGTTGCGCGGGGCGCCGCCCGGGGTGAGGGCGTCACCCGGGAAACAGACGATGTTGACGTCCTCGCGCTCCGCCGCCTCGAGCACGCCGGACCAGAGGGAGGCGCCGACGCCGAGGTGGATGTTGGCCGTGACCAGGCCGATGGTCGGCCTGCGGGCGCGCCGTGGCCGCGGCTGCCGCTGACCGCCTCGTCGCCACGCCGGTGGGGACCCGTTTTCCGCCATGGGGCTTCCTCGCTCCTGGGACGGACGGACGGCTGGGGTGGCGTGGACGATAGCGCTGGGGAGCCAAGCCGACAAGGCCGGCGGCACGGTGGAACACCGTGAGCCGCCGGCCTGCCGCCGGAACGTCCGGAGTTGGTTCCTGGTGGTTCCTGGTGGTTCCCGCGTCGTTCTCGGTGCGTCAGATCCGGCCGACGCCGGCCCCGGACATCACGCTCGACCTGACGCCGGAGGGGGCGTCGACGCTGTAGCTGTACGGGATGCTCGCGACGCTGCCGCCGGTCTCGCCGGTGCCCGAGTTCACGAAGTGGTTGTTACGGGCCACCAGCGCGCCGTCGGGCGAGCTGCCCTCGCCCCGGTGGAACGGGTCGTCGGTGTTCTCGAAGTAGTTGCCCTCGACGAGCACGCCGGCGTTGGTGGTGGAGGCGACGCCGTAACTACCGATGTTGCTGTAGTAGTTGTTGTAGACGTGCACCGGGTTGCCGAAGCGCACGCGCGGGTTGCGCTGGTTGGTGCCGTCGTACCAGTTGTGGTGGTACGTCACCCGCAGCCGTCCCGAGTCCTCGGAGCTGTTGTCGTCCGAGTGGCCGAGCAGGCTGTTCTTGTCCTGTCCGTAGAAGCGGTTCCAGGACACGGTGATGTTGTCCGACGCCCGCTTGATGTCGAGGGCGCCGTCGTTGTGCCCGGTGAAGTTGTTGTGGTCGATCCACACGTTGGTGGAGTACTCGATGTTGATGCCGTCGTCGGCGGAGCCGGAGAACGTGATGTTCTGCACGATCACGTTGTTGGCCTGCCGGATGTTCAGCCCGTAGCCCGTGATCCGGGCGTTGCTGCCGACGCCGATGATGGTCTTGTTGGAGGTCACCCGCGTCATGCTCGACAGGTTGATCGTGCCGCTGACGCGGATCTCCTGGGTGGAACTGCTCTGGGCCGCTGAAGCGAAGGCACTGGCCGACGTCACCGTCACGACGCTGCCGCCCGCACCGCCGGTGGTGGCCCGCCCGAAGCCGGTGGGGGTACCGACGGCCACCGTCTCGACGGGCTCGGCGGCGACACCGCTCGTCGCGGTGAGCCCGCCGAGGGTCACCACCGCTGTCATCACTGCCACTGCACTGCCCAGCCTGAACCGCGCGCTCGTCCTGCGCATGGGATTCTCCGTCCGGATTGTGTGGGGGGTGAATCGTTTTGATGCTAGGACCGGCGCTGTGGACGATGACGGTGAGTGTGTGGACTATGACGCGCGGCGTAGCGCGAAGCGCTCACCGCGCGGGCCTCGGCGCGGCGCAGCCGCCGGCCGGGCGCACCGGCGCGGTGCGTGCCACCGCAGGCCGGGACATGCCCGCATCAAACATCCTGTCACGCCTTCCACGGCTGAACCAGGGCGCGCGGCGCGCGGCGCTCGCCGCACCGGCTTCGGCCACGGGCCCGGCGCGAGCCCGGCCGCGACGCCGCTGCGCGGCGCTCACCGCGCGGGCTTCGGCGCGGCGCAGCCGCCAGCCGAGCGCACCAGCGCGGCGAACCCGGCCACAGGCCGGACCTACCCACACCGAACAGCCGTGCGCTCGCCGCACCGGCTTCGGTGATGAGCCCGGCCGCGGAGGCCGCTCCCGGCGGCGGAGCCGCCGCGTACTCGCCGCGCCGGGCTCGCCCGCGGCATCGCGGGGGGGTGCCTCTATGTCCTTCGTCAAGCCCGAGCTGGTCATGCGACGGCTTCTTCGGGGACGCGTGGTTCGTAGAAGGTGCCGTCGCGGAGCATGGCGAACAGGACGCTGATGCGGTGGCGGGCG
>NZ_SMKC01000428.1 GCF_004348315.1 Streptomyces sp. 8K308
CCGGACGACGGACTGGCTCCCGTCGTCCACGTCCCCTCCCTGCCGCTGCCCGGCTACCCCCAGGTCCGGGTCGCCCTGCCGAGCCGCCGGCTCGCCGCCGCCCTGGCGAGCCACCGGCCCGACGTCGTGCACCTGGCCAGCCCGTTCGTGCTCGGTGTGCGCGGCATGGCCGTGGCGGCGCGCGCCGGGGTGCCGGCCGTCGCCGTCTACCAGACCGACCTCGCCGGCTACGCGCGCACCTACCTGGGCGCCGGCGAGCTGGCCGCCTGGCGCCGCATCCGCGCCGTGCACTCCGCGGCCGACCTGACGCTCGCGCCGTCGAGCGACTCCGTCCGTGCCCTGGAGGCCCACGGGGTGCCACGGGTCCGCCTGTGGCAACGCGGCGTGGACACCGAGCGGTTCAGGCCCGCGCTGCGGGACGAGCGCCTGCGCCGCGAACTCGCCCCGAACGGTGAGCTGCTCCTCGGCTACGTCGGCCGGCTGGCCCCAGAGAAGCGGGTGGACCTCCTCGCCCAGGCCTCGGCGCTGCCCGGCGTCCGCCTCGTGGTGGTCGGCGACGGGCCGAGCGGCACCGCGCTGCGCGCCGCCCTGCCCAGGGCCCGCTTCCTCGGCCGTCGCACTGGCGACGACCTGGCCAGGATCTACGCCTCGCTCGACGTCTTCGCGCACCCGGGCCCGTTCGAGACGTTCTGCCAGACCGTCCAGGAGGCCCAGGCCAGCGGCGTCGCCGTGGTGGCCCCGGCCGCCGGTGGCCCGCTCGACCTCGTCGACCACGGCAGAACCGGGCTGCTGGTCCCGCCCGGCGACGGCGAGGCGATCAGGGAGGCCGTCCGCACCCTGCGCGACGACCCCGCGCTGCGCGCCCGCCTGGCCGAGGCCGCCGCGACCGCCGTCGCGGGCCGCACCTGGTCCGCCGTCGGCGACCAGCTGCTCGAGCACTACGCCCGCGTCCGGCACGCCAGGGAGGTGGCGGTCAGGTGACGGGGCTGCGTATCGTCCGGCTCGCCAACTTCGTCGCGCCCTCCTCCGGCGGCCTGCGCACCGCGCTGCGCGAGCTGGGCGCCGGCTACCTGGCGGCCGGACACGACCCGGTGCTGGTCGTCCCCGGCGAGACCGTGAGCGACGTCCGCACCGCTCAGGGCCGCGTGATCACCCTGCCGGGGCACCGGGTGCCGGGCACCGGCGGCTACCGGGTGCTGACCGACCGGCGGCGCCTCGCCCGGCTGCTCGAGTCGCTTGCCCCCGACCGGCTCGAGGTGTCCGACCGCACCACGCTGCGCTGGACGGGGGAGTGGGCCAGACGCCACCGGGTGCGGGCCGTGATGGTCTCCCACGAGAGCGTGGACGGCGTCATGGCCACCTGGGGCGTGCCGGCGAACTGGTGCCGGCGCGCCGCCGACGAGCTCAACCGGCGGACGGCGTACTCCTTCACGCGGGTCGTGTGCACCACCGCCTGGGCGGCGCGCGAATTCCACCGCGTCGGCGCGCGGAACGTGGTGCGCGCCCCCCTGGGCGTCGACCTGCGCCGCTGCCACCCCGGGCTGCGCGACCCCAGGCTGCACGCCCAGCTCACCGGCGGCGACGATCGGGTGCTGCTCGCCCTGTGCTCCCGGCTCTCCCCGGAGAAGCGCCCGGGGCTCGCCCTCGACGCGCTGGCCGAGCTGCGCCGGCGCGGCGTACCGGCCACCCTGGTCGTCGCCGGCGACGGGCCGCTCCGTGGCCGGCTGCTCGAGCGTGCCACCGCGGCCCGGCTCCCCGTCGTCTTCCATGGCCACGTTGGCGACCCGGCCGACCTCGCGGTCCTCCAGGCCACCGCCGACATCGTGCTGGCCCCCGGCCCGGCCGAGACCTTCGGACTGGCCGCCATGGAGGCCCTGGCCTGCGGAACCCCCGTGGTCGCCAACGCCCGCTCCGCCGTGCCGGCGCTGCTCGGCCCGGCCGGCACCACGGCGCACCACGGCACCGCCTTCGCCGACGGCGTGCAGCGGCTGCTCGCCCGACCTGCCGCCACCCGCCGCGCCACGGCCAGGGCACGGGCCGAGGAGTTCCCCTGGTCGGCCGCGGTCGACGCGTTCCTCGCCGCCCTCGACGCGCCCGCCGTCGCCCGGCCGGCGCCGCGGCCCGTCCCGGCGGCGGAGGGCGGCCCACGGTGAGCGAGGCGCTGCGCTTCGCCGCGCTCGGCGACTCCCTCACCGAGGGCGTCGGCGACCCGGTGCCGGGCGGCTGGCGCGGCTGGGCACCGCTGCTGGCCGCCGGGCTCACCGTGCCGGGGCACGAGCGGCCGGCGCGGCTCGTCAACCTGGCGCGCAGCGGCGCCCGCACCGCCGACGCCGCGGGCGAGCAGCTCGCCGCGGCCCGCCGGCTGCGCCCCCACCTGGCCGGGGTGATCGTCGGCGGCAACGACACCCTCAGGTCCGCCTTCGACCTCGCCGCCAACGCCCGCGACCTCGACGCCGTCATCGGCACCCTGAGCGCGGAGGGCGCCCTGGTGCTCACCGCCTGCCTGCCGGACCCCGGCGGAGTGCTGCGCCTGCCCGCAGCCCTGACCCGCCCGCTCGCCCGCCGCATGGCCGCGCTCAACGACGTCGTGCACCACCTGTCCCACCGGCACGGCGCCGTCCACGTCCACCTGGCCGGCCACCCCGTGGCCGCGGTGAGCGAGGCGTGGAGCGTGGACCGGCTGCACCCGAGCGAGTTCGGACACCGGCTGCTGGCCCGTGAGTTCCACGCCGCCCTGGCGGCCCGCGGCCTGGCCACCGGGCCGCCGCCCGCCGCCGTGGCCGAGCGCCCGCCGCCCTCGAGGAGCGCCAGCGCCCGCTGGCTCGCCACCCGCGGCACTCGCTGGCTGCTGGCCCGCGCCACGGACCTGCTGCCCGGCCTCATCGGTCTCGCGTGCACCGAGACCAGACACCGGCTGGCCGGCACCGTCGACACCCTGGACGCGGCCTCCCGCGCCGCCACCAGGGCGGCGCTCGCCGCGCTCGGCCAGCGACCCGATGTCCCCGGGGGGTCGCCAGACCGGCTCGACCGGCCTGACCGGCTTGACCTGCCCGACCTACTCGACCGCGTCGACCCCGTGGATCACGTCGGCCGCCTTCGGGCGCCGCGCACCGACCGCTCGCCGGCCGCCTGACCGCCCCCACCCGGCGCTACCGGCGGCCGGCGTGCGGGGCGAACAGGTCGAGCAGCCTGGTCCGCGCCGCCCGCACCCGGTAGGCCAGGATCTCGGCGATCACCCGCAGCAGCGCGTAGCCGAACTCCGGATCTTCGTCGCACAGCGCCTGCACCTCGGGACCCTGGAACTCGTAGGCGCGCACCGGCGAGAGCGCCTCGGCCCCGAAGTCCCACTCATAGGGCGGGAACAGCCAGGACCAGCCGAGCAGGTCACCGGTGTCGAGCGAGGAGACCCCGGTCGGCCGCGGCCCGCCGAGCCGCAGGTCGAGCGTGACCGTCCCGGAGCGGATGATCCAGAACCGGTCGGCCCGCCCCTTCTCCTCAAAGATCCGTTCGCCCTGCGCGAAGGAGACCTCCTCCGCCAGGGACATCAGGCGCTCCCGGTAGCCGGCCGGAAGGACCCGCAGCAAACGCCGTGGGGCGGCCATCGCCGGCCTCCTCCCAATCGTTCCCCCAGGGGACACTGCCATTGGACCGCGCCGGGCCCCCCGGCGCATCCCGAGACCCACCGCCCCCGCGGGGGCCGAATCGCCACGGGGATCGCCGCTCACTGTCAGTGGCACCGCCTAATGTGTGCCACGTGACCGCACCCGCATCAGCCGACCAGGCCAACGAGGGCCGCGCCGCCGCCCCTTCGGCCGCCCGGCCGACCGGCGCGCACCCAGGCGGCCACCCGGCCCCTGGCCCCGCGGCGGACGAGGGCCTCGCCCGCCGGCTCCGCGCCCTCGCCTGCACCGCTCCGCTGCACGACCTGGACGCGCGCAAGGCCAACCTCGCCGGCGAGTACAGCACCTACGCCATGGCCGAGGTGGCGCTCGCCGCGATCGACCTGGTCACCCTCAGCATGGACTTCGACACCGGCGCCGACCACGAGCAGGTCGTCGCCCGGCTGCTGCCCAGGGTGGCCGCCCAGGCCCCCGGCCGGCCCGCCGCCGAGCACGAGCGGGTGGCCCGCTGGGTCCTGGACAACCTGATCAACGTCGGCAGCGTCGACCGCGGGTTCCGCGCGGTCTACGGCACCTTCGAGCCGGACGGCTCGTACGTTCGCAGGGACTACGACTTCAAGCTCATCGAGGAGGTCCCCGGGCCCGGCGGCGGCGTGTACCTGCGCACCACGGACGAGGCGGTCAACGTGCTCGTCGGCGCCCTCGACACGGACGTCACCAGCGCCCAGATCGCCGCCGAGGTCAAGCTTGAGGTGCTCATCAGCCGCGGCCGCCTGGCCGACGCACAGCTCGCAGCCGAGCAGGCCAGGTACCGCACCGTCCAGTACGCGGAGACGCTGCGCCGCACCCTGGAGACCACCCGGCGCAACGTGCGCGCCGTCGACTGGCTGCACGCCGTGCCCGACATGATCGACGAGGCCCTCGGCCACATCGCCGACCGCTACCGCCACGAGAACGCGATCCTCACCAACATCAGGCGCGCCCGCGACGAGGCCACCGACACCGGCCACAAGCTGCGCGCCGCCGAGCTGGTCGACATCGTCAAGGACTGCATCCGGCGCCACACCCAGCTGCAGTCCCGGCTGCTCGAGGCCGGGCCGCTGTTCCGCGCCGAGCAGGACCGGCAGGCGTTCCGGCCCCCGGCGGCCAGGGCCGGCGCCGACCTCTACGGGCAGTTGCTGGCGCCGCTGCTGCCCGAGCCCCTTGAGCACGCCACCCGCGTCACCGACGCGTTCTTCGCGCGCGGCACCGGACCACGCCCGCCGGGCGCGGTGCGGCTGGCCGACCTCACCGAGTCGCTGCTCACCCCGCCAGCGCCGCGCGAGCACCTGGGCGCCGAGCTGCCCGAGCCCGACCTGGTCACCACCCCGGACGACAGTCGGTTCAGCGAGGAGCAGCTGGCCGCCGCGCTCGAGCTGCTCCAGCTCCCCGAGGACGCGCCGCGCCGGCTCTCGGGGCTCCTCGCGGAGGCCCGCCGCGCCGACCCCGACCTGCCCTACCTGGTGGCCCTGCTCGCCGTCCACGCGGCGAGCCCCCCGGTGGGCACCGCGCACCGGCAGGGCGAGAGCCGGCTGCTGTTCGCCGTGGACGACGGCACCGAGCTCGACGACCCGGAGTTCGGCGGCGCCGACCTGATCGTCGGCACGGCCCTGCTTGCCCCTGGCTCTTATACACCTCT
>NZ_SMKC01000429.1 GCF_004348315.1 Streptomyces sp. 8K308
AGAGACAGCATCTGATCGATGGCGCGAGACTCAGGCCACGCCACCTTCCCGGCCCGCTCTTCACCTCCATCCAACTGGTTGAACGGGTGCGCCGCTCCTTCCGTTCTGCCTTCTCGGAAGCAGCTGCGGACGGCGCGACCGGCCGGCGGATCGTCCTCCTGCTCGTACGCCGCAGTCCCAAGGGCCACCTCTTCACCGACGACCTGGCGGCCATGCTCACCACTACGACCTCGTGCCCGGTAGGCGGTGAGACGTCGAACTCGCGATAGTCGATCACGGTCATGTGATGGGCACAGGTCTCGTGGAGCGATCGCCAGTGACCGGAGGTTCACGGGGCCTGTCGGCCGGTCTGATCGCTGCACTCGTCGTCGAGGCAGGCCCGCTGCGGCATGAACGTCACCAGGCCGGGCTCTCGGCGCAAGTGCGCAAGCGGGCCGTGGTCACCGCCGCGAGCACCGGCTGGTCTTCGTAGCCCGGATGCTGGCCGGTATGAGGAGATGTACGAGAGTCGGCGCAAGGCGCATTCCTAGCGGCGCCTCCGGAGCGAGCACAGCATTCGCGCGCCTGAAGAACTAGCGAGCCCTCGCCCGGTATCTCGGCCGCCGCCGGCACATGAGCGACACAGTCCAAGCCATCCCCGGTCTGCTGTCCCGCCGCGGATCGCAGACGTGACTTCGACACGGCAGACGTGATCCTCCGTCCCGCGACCATCCTCGACGTCTCACCACCTACCGCGCACGACCTCGTTAGGTTCCAGTTGCCCAACGCAGTAGCTCGACGGCAGCCGGGAGGGCGCCTCCCAGAAGAGCAGCGGCAAGGGTGAGCCACACACCGCGATGGGAGGGCGAGGGGCTGGGGTGGCGTGTAGGCAAAGATAGTGGTCCCTTCTGGTGGCCAGATGAGGCCAAGGATGAGGTGCAGTTTTCTATGGGAAAATGTTGAGGCAGCGGTTGGCACTGTTGACCCATCTGCCGTCGTTGTGCCGACATGTGTCTGGCATACCTCCCGAGGGCCGTAGGTGGAAGTTGGCCGATGGCCAGCTTCCTGACGAATTTGTTGCTATCCGAAGCCTGAGTGCGGCGGGTAACCGCCTTGAGGAAGTTACGTATTAGTGCCTTCAGAGAATCAGCATTGGGTGGCGAGGCACAGCCAAGAGGGCGGCGACACCACGGCGACAAGGTGCTCCCGGAGGCCGGGCATGCATGAGAGGGCCTACCCGCCCGGCCTCCGGGATAGCAGACATTCACTGGAGGCAAGCCCGCGACTTCTGCGGGACTGTTGGAGTAGTCCGCAACAGCCATATGAAGGTACACACTCGCCAAAGAGCGCTAGATACCCTCCTCAGCGTAAGGAGAGTCACTTTCCTGACTGGCCATGTAGAGCGAGCCCGCGAAACCGAACACCACTAAGGCCACACAGGTCGCCAGAAGAGGAACCCACTTCCGGCCGCGAGTCCGCTCCACCGCGATGACCAATCGCCAGGTGAGCAAAGCCAGGACCGGAAGCCCGAAGACCATCAACGGAAGATCCATGTAGTAGGGTTTACCAGGCCCCTCTCCTTCAAATTCCCAACGATATCCCGCTGGAGGGGAGTACAGCCATATCCCAAAACCAATCACAGCCCCAACGGCCGCGATCGTGCAGCCTATCCCCGCAGGTGCAGTTTTGTCCTGATTCGCCACCATGCTCATCATCCGCTCTGCTGTGACGCCAGTGCCGCGCTTGGATGGCGGATCTGGCCATCCAAGCGCGGCACACTTACTCGGAACTCAGTCAACCCATCCTGTCAGACTAGGTATTACGCGGGACACGCAGCTGCGCCCAACTGCTCGGCCCAGGCCAGCCATCAGCGTCGGTTCCGGAGTAGCCCAGCTTGAGCTGCCACAGTCGGTAGGAATCTCGGTCGACTTCGGTCCACTGAGGCCCCGGGCCATGCTCGTACTCACTGCATCCCTCCGCGACCAGCCGCTGTCCCATCGCAGTGACGATCGGACTGTACGGCGCGTCGTGGAACCACTCAGTACCAGGAAACGCCTGGTACTCGCCCGTGCTGGTGCGCGGGACTTCCAGCCTGGCCCAGGAGGCCTCGCCGGGCCAGCCATCGGCGTCAACCCCGGCGTAGCCCAACTTGAGCTGCCAGTTGCGGTAAGAGGCCTGATCGGTTGCTGTCCACTGCGGGCCCGGACCAGAGGTGTACTCTCCACACCCCTCCTCCACCAGACGGCGTCCCATCGCAGTGACGATCGCACTGTTCGGAGCTCCACGGAACCACTCAGCACCAGGAAACGGCTCGTACCCAACGGGCAGCGGCAAGACCGATATAAACGGAACAGCTAGCTGATCCCAACTCGTGGCGCCGGGCCAGCCATCTGCATCATCGCCGGTAAATCCGAGCATCCGCTGCCAAGCCCGGTAGGACTCTCGGTCAGCATCTGTCCACTGAGGCCCGGGACCAGTGGGATAGCGTCCACATCCACGCGCCACGAGCCTCTCCCCCATAGCCCGGATAATGGGGTGGTGGGGGCGGGATCTGAACCATTCAGTGCCCGGGAAGGGCTGGAATTCGAACGTGTTATCCGGAGGCGGTTCCTCGCCCAAGGGCATCCCTCGTGCGGGTATTTCCAGCCGCTGCCCCACCCTGACGGTGTATGGCGCGGACAGATTGTTCACCTCAATAATGTACCCCTCGGGGACATTATAGTCGAGGCTAATACTGTCGATTGTCTCACCTGCCGTCACGATGTGAGTACCTCCGTCCCACAGCACGCCTGGGTCAAGCGTGCCGTTGAGCACGAGGTTATAAAGCAAGTCCCCAGGGCACTCGGTGCGATATCCATCCCGGTGCCCTGCGATCTCCCATCCTGCGCCATGCCTCCGCAGGTAAGCGATCACGTCCTGAATGCCCGTAATGCACGCCTGAGATATATGCGGCGTCCCCCCGAACCACCTTTTCGCAGTGAACACGAGGACGGCAAAGTGATTCCTGTTCAGGGCCGTATTGCCGTTAGCGGCGTTCTGGGCGTTAAGTCCTCTCCCTTCGAACACGTAGCCGTGCTGACACACGGCAAAGTTGTAGCCGATATCGGCCCAACCGTTTGAGTTCATGTGGAAATCCTGGACCAACTTCATCTGCCCGGCACACCGATAGTGCTCAATTTCCGTGTAGGTGTCACCAAGGTAGTGGATCTTGACCCCCTGATTGGTAGCCACCGGAGGGTGACCATTCTCCGGGGGCCTCGCGTTCCAGTATGCTCGCGAAAGAAGGCGCACGTCATACTCCTCATGCGGCGAATCTAGTGCTGCTTCTGTCGCCATATCAGACGCCAGCGGCCTCGAAGGCGTTACATCTCTCAAGATATGCACCGGTGACTCGCGCTGCGGCCGTCTCTAGGTGACACTCCCGGGTCGTCGCCAGATTCGACCGATTTGCCATAAATGACGCCGACGGGCTGTTTGCGTAGCACCCAACACAGTGCGCAATGACTGGTGTCACCTGCGACCCGCCCAAGGGCGGGAGACTCCAGCCGCGGGCGAGCGGCATCACGCCCCCACCAGAAGGTGGGGGCGGCTCGAATCACTTACGCCCGGCCCTGCCGGCGCTTCCCTCCACGCGACTTACGCCGCGCCAAGCGGACCGGCCTCCACTCCATCGGACGCCCGCGACACCTCTTGTAACGCATTGTCAGTTCTGCACGTCTGTTGAACCAACAGCAACCACGCCTGTCACCCTGCCCACGTCCGCCTCTCGCATCACGGAAGGCAGCCGCAAACCACCCCCATCCCGTCAGCAGGACAATCGGGAGACGCTTTATCAATACAATTGCCGACCCGAGGGGCGAGACGTAAATCGCCAATCCAGTAGGGGTTTTTCGACACTCGAAAAAGAAATCGAGATACCATTCCCCCAACTGGACGCGCCACCCGGAAACGCCACTCCGTCACCCTCGCACGTCGAAGCGGAGCTCCTGATTCGCAAAAAATGGGACATTTTTGGTGGATACAACACATACGCGGAGAATCTCGGCGCCCGCTGGATCGGCTTAGCGCGTGAAATAGTTCATAGTTTATTTTGCCACTGAAACGACTCTCGTCCCTGAAACGCCTATAGATGCGCAGCACCGCCCTGCCGATTGTGAACCCCGTGCGTCGGCACAACGTGATGGCGCACGCTCCGAGGCGGATGATAAAAGCTGGGCAAAGCCCGCTAGGCATGGGAGGGGAAAGCATCAGATGCAGATACCTGGAAGAGCAGGAGAATCTCGCACTGCAGGATCTAATCAACCGCAATCAGAGCTCGAAAGAGCTGCTGTTGCTGCCGCCGAGAATCCCAGCGATCGGGAATCCTTGAGAATCATCTTCGAATCGCTTTACGAACCGGTATTGCGCTTCATGCGGGCACGCAGCGACGACTGGTCGATCGCAGAGGATCTAGCACAGGAGGTTTTCGTGAGAGTGGTGGGTAAGATTGAATCCTATTCAGGTGGCAGCATTCACGCGTGGATCTTCGCGATCGCCCGTAACGTCTATAGCGACCATTACCGCCCGCGGCGAAATCGCGGCTTTGAGCAGCTTTCAAGCGATTTCACGCAATTTGAGCTACCCAGCGATGATATAGGCCCTGAAGAGATAATACAGTGGTCGGAACTGGGCGAGGCTTTGCGCGTTAAGCTTGCCTCCCTGCCTTGCGAACAGCAGAGAGTTATCGAGCTGCGCGTGATCGCGGGCCTCACGGCATCCGAAGTTGGTCAGATATTGGGTAAGCCTTCGGGTACGGTAAGGGTGTTGCAGTACAGGGCTCTGGCTAAACTAAGAAAGTTAATGCCAAGCCCGGATAGCAGAATCGCCTCCCACATGCTACAGGCTCCTTCAGTGGCGCGACGGCGAACATAACCTGGAACAGGAGAGGCACTTGCTTCGGTCAGGTCACAGGCGTAAAAATGTTGAGCGACTGGAAGGATGCCTGACCGGCGCGACGCCCCCCGGAAGATCAAAGATTAAGCAGATGCTACTGGTTGTCTCTGCCTTGACTCCTGCACTCCCTCCCGATAATGAAGCAGCTAGTGTCTCGTGATCCCGTTCGTATCACTTCGAGTTGTTATTGACGAGTTTCTTCACGTTGGTCGCGACGAGTCTGACCTTTGCGAGGACCTCGCCGGCGGTCGCGGTCCAGGTGAACGGTTTCGCGGTCTCGTTCCAGGAGTTGATGTAGTCACGGATCTGCTTGATGAGGACGTGGACGGTGGAGAACGT
>NZ_SMKC01000042.1 GCF_004348315.1 Streptomyces sp. 8K308
CCCGTGTCCGGCGCCGGGGCGGCGCCGGACACGGGTCGGCCTTCGGCGCGCACCAGGCGTGGGGCGAAGAGGCCGTGGCGGCGGAGCGCGAGTTGGGTCTCGCCGGTGGCGCCGGTCAGGGCGCCGGCCAGCCGGCGGCCCGTGTCCGGGTGTCGGTCCGCCGGCAGGTCGATCAGCCCGCCACCGGCACCAGTGGTGGCGGTGAGTCTGGCGTGGGTGGCGGCCCAGCCGGCGGCCAGGTCGGGCGCCGGCGGCCGGTCGTGGTCCGCGGTGGTGACGGCGCCGATGGCCGCGAACCACCGGGGTGCGGCGATCCCGGCGTCGTCGAGGGCCGCGAGCAGGGTGGCCGGCGCGTCGCCGGTGAGGGAAAGGAGGGAGAGTACGCCGGCGATCGATCCCTCGGTGGCCGCCGCGGCGGTCAACGATCGGGCGAGCGCGCCGCGGTCCCCCGGGTCGGGGGCCGGGACCCGGACGGCGTGGGCGCCGTGCGCGACCAGGTCGTTGATCGTGGCCGTGTCGGTCGTGGCCGTGTCGGTCGTGGCCGTGTCGGTCGTGGCCGTGTCGACGCCGGCGGCGGAGCCGGGCTCGGGCGGGGTGACGACGAGCCAGACGCCCGTGAGAACGGGTTCTTCGGGGTCGCCGATCGGCCGCCAGCGCAGGTGGTGGCAGCGGCGGTCGGCCTCGGCGAGCCGCTCGCCGTGCCGCAGCCAGGCGTCGAGCGCGGGCAGCGCGGTGGTGATGGCGGCCCGGTCGGCGGCGGGCAGCTCGGGCGGTGGCGCGCCGCGCTCGACGGCGACGCGGAGCGGATCGGCCCACGGCGCGCGTTCGTCGGCGGTGTCCCGGGCCGGTGCCGGCAGCCAGTGCCGCGTCCGCTGGAAGGCGTAGGTGGGCAGTGCCTGATGGTGGCCCGTCGAGGGCTCGAAGCATCGGGCGAGCGCCTCGGCCTCACGGGCCACCAGGACCTGGGCGAGGGAGTGCAGGAACCGTCGCCTGCCGCCGTCGTCCCGGCGCAGGGTGCCGGTGACCCGGGCCTCGTCCCCGATCCCGGCCCGTTCGAGGGCCGCGCTCACGCCGGGGGTGAGGACCGGGTGCGGGCTCACCTCGACAAAGGTGCGGTGGCCGGCGGCGACCAGGTCGTCCACCGCCCGCTGGAACCGGACGGGCTCTCGCAGATTGCGGTACCAGTAGTCGGCGTCGAGGCCCTCGGTGGAGAACCGTCCGCCGGTGACGGTGGAGTAGAAGGCGACGGGGGCGGTGCGCGGGGTGAGGCCGGCGAGCTCGGTGAGCAGCCGGTCGCGGACCGCCTCGACCTGTGGCGAGTGTGAGGCGTAGTCGACGGGGATCGGGCGCACCCGCACGCCTCGCTCGGTGAGCCCCGCGGTGAGTTCGGCGAGCGCCCCTGGCTCCCCGGTGATCACGGTGGCGTCGGCCGCGTTGACGGCCGCCACGGTGAGCCGACCGGCGAAGGGGGCGAGCTGGGCCGTGACCTCGTCGGCCGGCAGCGCGACGGAGGCCATCCCGCCCCGGCCGGAGAGCACGCGGAGGGCCCGCGCGCGCAGTGCGACGATGCGGGCGGCGTCCGCCAACGACAGGGCGCCGGCGACGCAGGCGGCGGCGATCTCGCCCTGGCTGTGCCCCACCACGGCATCCGGTTCGACGCCGTGGTGACGCCACAGCCCGGCCAGGGACACCATCACCGCGAACAGCACCGGCTGCACGACCTCGACGCTCTCGAGCGCCGGGGCGCCGGGCGCCCCGCGCAGGACGTCGAGCGGCGACCAGTCGAGGTACGGCGCCAACGCCTCGGCGCACTCCCCGAAGCGGGCGGCGAACGCCTCAGAGGCGTCCAGGAGTTCGGTCGCCATGCCGGCCCACTGGGTGCCCTGGCCGGGGAAGACGAAGACGAGCGGACCCGGTGCCGCCGCGCCGCCGCGCACGGTGCCGGGCCCGGGCGCGTCGGCGGCCAACGCGGCGAGTTCGGCGAGGAACTCGCCGCGGCGCTCGGCGACGATCACCGCGCGGTGCTCAAGCACGGCGCGGCCGGTGGCGAGTGTGCGACCGACGCCGTCCGCCGTCCAGTCGTCGCGGTCCGCCAGCCGGTGCCGCAGGCGGGCGGCCTGGGCGCGCAGCGCCTCCGGGGCGCGGGCCGTGAGCAGCCACGGCACGGGGCCCTCGGCGGGCGGGGGATCGTCGGTGGCCGACCGCGGCGCGGGTGACTCGCCCAGGATCAGGTGGCAGTTGGTGCCGCCGATGCCGAAGGAGCTGACGCCGGCGAGCAGCGGCAGGTCGGCGGCTTCCGGCCACGGGCCGATGGCACCGGGGACCCGCAGGTTGAGCTCGTCCAGCGGGATCGCCGGGTGCGGGGTCCGGTGGTGGAGGGTGCCGGGCAGCCGCCGGTGGCCGATGGCGAGCGCGACCTTGACCAGACCGACGACGCCGGCGGCCCCCTCCAGGTGTCCGAGGTTGCTCTTGACCGAGCCGACCGGCAGCGGGTCGCCGGCGGCCCGGGCCGCGCCGTACACCGCGCCGAGCGCGGCGGCCTCGACCGGGTCGCCGACCGGCGTGCCGGTGCCGTGCAGTTCGACGTACCTGACGTGTGAGGGGTGCACGCCTGACCGTCGGCAGGCGGCGCGCAGCACTGCCTCCTGGGCGGCCACGCTCGGCGCGGTAAGGCTCTGGCCACCGCCGTCGTTGTTGACCGCGCCGCCGTGGATGACGCAGTGCACGCGGTCGCCGTCGGCGAGTGCCGCGGCCAGTGGCTTGAGCACGACGGTGGCGCCGCCCTCGCCCGGCACGAAGCCGTTGGCGCGGGCGTCGAAGACGTGGCAACGCCCGTCGGGTGAGAGTCCGCCGAAGCGTTCCAGGGCGGTGAAGCCGGCGTCGACCAGGTTGAGGTGGACGCCGCCGGCCAGGGCGAGTCCGCAGTCGCCGCGCCGCAGGGCCTCGACGGCGAGGTGGACGGCGACCAGCGACGAGGACTGGGCGGTGTCCACGGTCATGCTCGGGCCGCGCAGGCCGAGCAGGTGCGAGACCCGGCCCGCGATCACGCCGCGGTGCAGGCCGGTGAAGGAGTGCTGGGTGACGGCCTCGGGGCCGAGCTCGTGCTGCAGGGCGGCGTAGTCGCCGGCGATCGCGCCGACGAACACGCCCGTGGGGGTGTGCCGGAGGTCGCCCGGCACGATGGCCGCGTCCTCCAGCGCCTCCCAGGCCAGTTCAAGCGCCAGCCGCTGCTGCGGGTCCATCGCGGCGGCCTCGCGCGGCGAGATGCCGAAGAATCCGGCGTCGAACCGGTCCACGTGGTTGAGGAAGCCGCCCCTGGGCAGTGGCTTGGTGCCGCCAGCGGTCGGGTCGTCCGGGTCCCGGCCGAAGGCTTCCCAGCGGGCGGCTGGCAGCTCGTCGACGGCGTCTTCGCCGTCCTGTAACAGTCGCCAGAACGCGTCGGATCCCGCGGCCCGCGGCAGCCGGCAGGAGAGACCGACGACGGCGATGGGGTCGATGCCCGCCGCCGGGTCGTGGCGGTCGGTGGGATGGGACGGGTGGCCGGTGTTCACGGTCGGATCCCCCAGATGACTGGCGAGGCTTCAGGGTGTGACGGGGGCCGCCGAGGGGCGGCCGGGAGGCAGCAGCGCGGCGAGCTCGGCGGCGATGGCCGCGGTGAGCCGCGCCCGGGAGTCGTGCGGGAAGAAGTGGCCGCCTGGGAGGACCCGGGCGCTGGCGACGGTGGGCACCAGGTCGCGCCAGGCCGCGACCCGGGCCTGGTCCACCCGCTCGTCACGCTCGCCGGCGAAGAGGTGGACCGGGCAGTCGAGGGCGGGGCCCGGCCGGTGTTCGTAGACATACGTCTCGAACAGTTCGAAGTCCGCCCGCAGGGTGGGCAGGAAGAGCCGCAGGATCTCGGGGTCGGCCAGCAGGGCCTCGTGCGTGCCGCCGTACGCCCGCACCTCGGCGAGGAAGGCGTCGTCCGGCAGCTGGGACGTCCGCGCCCCGGTGCGCGGCAGGTGCGGGGCGCCGGCCCCGCTGAGGAACAGGGCGGTCGGCCCTGGCCGGCCGGTGTGGTGCAGCTCGCGGGCGACCTCGAAGGCGACGAGCGCGCCCAGGCTGTGTCCGAAGAAGGCGTAGGGGGGCCGCAGTTCGGCCCCGAGGCCGTCGATCACCGCCGTCACCAGGGGTGCCATGCGGCGCGCCGGGGGCTCCTTGCGCCGCAGCCGGCGTCCGGGCAGTTCCACCGCGCTGACCGTGATCCACTCGGGGAGGTCGGCGGGCCAGGCGCTGAACGCGGTCGCCGATCCCCCGGCGTAGGGAAAGCAGAACAGACGCATTCGAGAAGCCGGAGAATCCCAGCTGTAAATCCATTTGCTTTCCATGAAGGCCCAGTTGCCCCTTTCGTATCCCCCAAGCAACTCGGCACCACCACCGCTGGTCGGCGCCCCCTGACGCGGTGGCCCTGGTCTGAGACGATCAAATCCGAGCGTCCCGGCCTTCCGCGCAGCGTGAAAAGCTTAGGAAACCGCCGGGGCCTCCGAGAACCCCTATCCCTGGCCTCCACCCCACCCCTTACGCCCTTGACCTGCGGTTTCGCAGCTTCCCACAGCTCAGGAGAGTGCTCGACCACGGCGCCACGCGGCGGGCCACCCCGAAATCGGGGGCCGTCGGAATAGGCATGACCAAGGGGCCCCTATACGCGAATTCCCGCGCAGGGGCAGACGTTTCCTCGGGTGGGCGACCGCGTTTTGTCCCAGCGGTGTTTGCCGGCGGACGAGGTTGTTCGCCCGCGCGGTTGACCGGCGTCAGCCCCTGGGGCCGTGGGGAAGGGTGTGAAGGGCGTGGTCCGGCGCGTGCTGCCCCGCGTCCGGCCAGAGGTCGACCGGCAGTTCGTGACGCCCCTGGATGCCGAGCTTGCGGTAGACGCGCGTGAGGTGCTGCTCGACGGTGCTCATGGTGATGTACAGCCGGCCGGCGATCGCGCGGTTGGTCTCGCCGGCGGCGGCGAGGCTGGCGACCCGGCGCTCTGAGTCGCTCAGGGACTCCGCCCCGGTGCCGGTGCCGGTCCCGGCCGCGGGGCGGCCGGGACCGGCCCAGATGAGGCGCAGCCCGCGCTGGGCGAGCGCGAGTGCCCCGGACTCCCTGGCCAGCCGCACGGCCCGGCCGGCGACCTCGGCCGCCCGCTGTCGGTCCCCGACGGCGCCGTGGGCCTCCGCCAGGTCGAGCAGGACGGCCAGCAGTTCCAGCCGGTCCTCGCCCTCGGCGAGTTCGTCGGCCAGCTCGGTGAGCCTCGCCGGCTGGTCGGCGACCGGGGCGAGCGCGGCGCCCAGCCGCCGCACCAGCCGCCGCCCCCTGGGCACGGACTGGTCGGTCCGCTCGATCTGGTCCCTGGCGTACCGCTCCGCAGGTTCGCGGTCGTCCATGGCGAGCAGCGTGCGGGCGGCCTCAGCGCGCCAGGGGAGCACGATGGCGTGGTCGAGCCCCCACCGCTGGGCGAGTCCGCCCGTGGCGAGGCTGTCCCGCAACGCCGAGTGGTTGCGTTGGGTGGCGCGGTAGTAGACGGCCCTGGCGCGCCGGTAGTGGATGCCGAGCAGGTTGTTCTGGAGGGCCTCGGGCATCGGCCGGTTGAGGAGCCTGGTGGCCTCCTCGTGTCGGCCCGCCAGGGTGGCGACCTGGACCAGCAGGGAGATCGGCCCGGCGGTGAAGACGTCGTCCCGCTCGTGGATCAGCCCCAGGGAGTGCCGGGCCAGTCGCTCGGCCTCGGCCAGCCGGCACATGCGCAGCGCGGCGCCGCCGCCCACGCAGGCGACGACCACCCGCCAGCCGGGCGCTCGACGCAGATCGGCGCGGGCCAGCAGTTCCTCGCACCAGTGCAGCGCGCGACTCGGCTGGTCGCTCTGCGCCAGCAGCTTCAGCGCGCCGACCATCGCGTCGAATGTGGCGTCGGTGAGCTCGGAGAGCCTGAGCAGGTCCTCGGCGGCGGCCACCGCGTCCGCGCTGGCGCCCACGCCACCCTCCACCATGCTCCAGGGCATCACCGTCTGGTGCATCTGCTCCACCCCCGCCGGTGACACGGACCGCGGCACGGGCCGCGCGCTCGACACGTAGAGCGCGGCGAGGTGAGCCTTCGCCTCCACCGCCGCGCCCGCCCCGGTGGCCAGCGTGTGCAGCCGTTCCAGCGCCTCCCTGGCCTCGTCCATCCGCCCCTGTCCGGCGAGCAGGCGGATCAGCGGCGCGAAGTGCGGCGCGGCCAACTCGCCGGCACGCAGCGCGACCAGCGGCCCCGCGAGGTACTGGTCGACGGTGCTCGGGCCGAGCCGGCGGGCCACGGCGGCCAGCCGATGCTGCAGGTGGGCGTGGAGCCGGGTGCCCACGCTCGCCTGCTGGGCCCGCTCGAGCCAGCCGATGGCGCTCGCCACGCGCCCCTCGGCAAGCGCCAGGTCGGCCGCCTCCTCGAAGACGCGGGGGGCCCAGGCGGGCGCGGCGCCCGGGACGGCGACCAGGTGGTCGGCGATGGCGCTGCCTGGCGCCCCGGCGGCGTACAGCAGGGCCGCGGCCCGACGGTGCAGCGCGGCGCGGCGGGTGGCGTCGAGACGGTCGAGGACGGCGATCCTGGCGTTGGGGTGGCGGAAGCGGCAGCCGTCCAGGACGCCGGAGGCGGCCAGCACCTCCAGTGCCTGCGGCACGGTGGCCGGCAGGATGTCCAGGAGGCGGCCGACGCGCTCGGGCGAGGCGGACTCGCCGAGGACGGCGAGTCCGGCCGCGATCTCGGAGACCCGGGGTCCGGCCCGGTGCACACAGGTGAGGATGGCCTCCGCGTAGGCCTCGCCCACCACGACCCCGTCGTCCGGCCCTGACCCCCCGCCGCCGGTGGCCAGCAGGTGATCGTCCAACAGGGCGCGGAGCACCAGGGGGTTCCCGCCGCTGATGGCGTAACAGCTTCTGGTGAACTCGCGGGACGCTGCGATGGGATAGGTGGCGACGACCGCGGCCACCTCGGCCTCGTTCAGCGGTCGCACGCGAAGCCGGCGAAAATGCGGCTGCCGAAGCAATTCCGTGTGGAAAGCCGCTCTCGTCGGATCCCGGCCGAGAGATTTCGTGGCGACCAGGACGAGACGGACGCCGCGGCACCGGCGAATGGCCTGAAGTAGGAGTTCGAGTGACGCCTCGTCGGCGTGCCCCAGGTCGTCCACGGCGAGGAGCAGGGGACGTTCCTCGGCTAATTCACGCACCGCCTGACTGAATTCGTGAATCTCCGACAGGTGCGGACGGCCATCTCCCGTGGTGTCCCGCCACGTGGGCTGCCAGTGCCCGGCCCCGCGCAGCAGGCGGGCGAGGCGTTGCCCGACGGCGGCCGGGAGGGACGGGCTGAGAAGCAGTTGACGCAACACGCTGAACGGGCCGGCGTCGCCCTCCCGGGCCGCCGCGCGCAGCACGACGGCTCCCTCACGTGACGCGTGCTCCGCGACGGCGTCAAGCAGGAGGCTCTTGCCCGAGCCGGCCCCGCCCTCCAACAGCACCACGCAGGAGCGGTCCTGCCATCCCTCGGCTAATACCCGGCGCACCATTGACGGCTGGATGGTGTCGATCATGGGCCTGGTCATTTACCCAGCTCGACACACGTCATGACAGTCACGCGATGTTCCCCCCATTGAACGGCGTGGTCAATCGGCTTCCATCCAACCCTCGGCGACGTCGCCGTGTCAACGTTCAATCTCCACAAGTCGGCGGAACCGCAAAGAGGTTGCGCAACCTTTCGGTCGAGCCCGCCAAAGACGCAATGCGCGTCAACCTGCGTTGTCCCGCATTCCCCGATCAATTCGATCAAGGCGAGGGTCAGGCGACGCGGCGGGCCAGGCTCGGCTCAGGCTCCCCGGTGGCGGGGTGGAAGATCCCCGCCAGTGCCTCGACGCCGTCGACCAGCCGGGGTCCTGGGCGGGCGAAGGAAGCGTTGGCGTCCACCGCCCACAGCGGGAGCCCGGGCGGCAGCCGGTCGGCCACCGCGGCGGCAAGACCGGCCGCCTCGTCGAGGCCGAAGCCGCACGGGGCGCACACCACCACCTCGGCGCCGGCGGCGGCCACCTCGGCCCAGGTGGTGCGGAAGGACGCGGTGCCCGAGCGGCCGAGCACGCACCGGCCGCCGGCGGCCTCGACCATGTCGGGGACCCAGTGCCCGGGCGCGAACGGCGGATCCGTCCACTCAAGCACCAGCACCGGCACCGGCTCCCGGCCGGCGACCCGGGACCGCACGGCCGACAGCCGGCCGGACAGCTCGCCCACCAAACGCTCGGCCCGCTCCCGGCCGCCGGTGACGGCGCCGATGGTCACGATCGACTCCAGCACCTCGGCGAGGGTGTGCGGGTCGACGGTCAGCACGTCGGCACGGCAGGCGAGGAAGTCAAGCGCCTCGTGGACCGTGGAGACGTCGACGGCGCACACCGCGCACAGGTCCTGGGTGACCACCAGGTCGGCCTCCAGTCCGGCGAGCGCGCCGCGGTCCAGGTGGTAGAGGTCCTCGCCGGCCGCCATCCGCTCGCTGACCACGCGGTCGATCTCCGCCGGCGGCAGCCCCTCGGGCAGCGCGCTGGTGGAGACGACGCGCCGGGTGCGGGCCGCCGGCGGGTGGTCGCACTCGAACGTGACGCCGACGACGTCGTCGCCCGCGCCGACCGCGAACAGGATCTCCGTGGCCGAGGGGAGTAGGGAGACGATCCGCATCCCCCCACGGTACGTGCGGCGGGACCGGGAGGTCAGCCGTCCCGGCGCGGCAACCCTGGCGGGTTGATCTCCGACTCCTCGCCCCCGAGGGGCCGAGGACGACGGTCACCTCCCCGGTCCCGACGCGCAGGTAAACCCCGCGCAACACGTGCAGCTGGCCGAACCACTTGTGGATGCCGCGCACGTCGACCATCGCCGCGGGCGCGCTCGTCCGACACCCCGCTCGGCACCGCGCGCGAAGCGCCGCTCGACGTAGTACTGGGCGACCGAGAGCGGCGTGGTCAGGACGACGTACCAGACGGTGGCGACCATCAGCGGCGGCACCGCCCGGCCGTTGCGGCCGAAGATGACCTGCACCTGTAGAAGAGTTCGCCGGAAGAGTTCGCCGATCGCCATCGCCGAGACGATGGAGGCGCCCCTGAACAGCGAGATGATCTCGTTGGCCGCGTCGGGCGGGAAGCTCCGCATCGCCTGGGGCAGCACGATGCGCCGCGGCTGCCTGAGTCGGGGGATGCCGAGCGCCGCGGCGGCCTCCGGCTGCCCCGGGTCCACGGCGAGCACGCCGCCGCGGACGATCTCGGCGGCGTGGGCGGCCTGGTGGAGGGCGAGGCCGATGACGGCGGCGGCCGTGGCGCCGATCAGGTCCATCGTCTCGACCCGCCACAGCACCGGGCCGGAGGGGATGCCGAACCCAACCCCCTGGAGGTGGACGAAGTTGAACCAGAAGAGGAGTTGGACGATCAGCGAGATGGAGCGGAAGGCCCAGACGTAGGTCCATGCGACGGTCCGCAGGACCACGCTGTGGGACAGCCGCATCAGGCCGATGACGACGCCGAGGGCGAAAACCAACGCGGTGTCGTACACGGTGAGTTGGACGGTCAGCCAGACGGCGCCAACGACGCTGTCGGCCAGCAGGTAGTCGAAGAAGACCGGTCAGTCCCAGCCCGGGTTGGTGGCGAGCCCGTGGGCGAACTGGGCCAGTAGGACGAGGACGGCGAGCCCGGCCAGCCAGCGGAGGTAGTGGCGGGCGGGCACGATCCGCGGCGTGCTCAGGTCGTCGTCGGGGTCCGAGTCGGGGCGGGCGGTGCCTGGGGGCGCGAGGTCCATGTCGGCGTCTCCGGTCGCTCGGGCGTAGGGGGAGGTGAGGGCGGCGCGGCCCGGTGGTGAGGAGGATCCGGCGGTGGCCGTGCGGCGGCGCGAACTCCTCCTCCGGGTAGCGGAACGTCTCGTCGGCGGCGCCGACGCCGTACCGGGTGCGGTACTCGTGCTCCCGCTCGCGCGGCAGCGGCCGGGTGAGCGGGTCGGAGACGCGGGCGCGGACGACGGCGAGGCCGTCGTCCCGGCCGGGCGTGCGTCCCTGGGTTCGTCGACGTCACGGCTGAGTCTCCTTCCTGTTCCGAGGGAGCGGTGGCTGGCGTGCGCGGGGCACGGCCGGCGCCGGAAAGGCGCGGGGCGCGGAACGGGAACTCAGCTACAGAGACAGCTGGCGGAACGGCTCAGGTCGATCGGGAGGCACCGGACCAACGGCCATGCGAGAACGGGTCCTTGCACGGCCGCCCCCTCGCCCGAGAGCCGGAGAACGACGCCGCCGGCGTGCGTGGCCGGGGGGAACCAACACGAGGCTCACAAAGGCGGTTCTGGCTTGACCACGGCCTCGGCGAACCGTCCATGCGCCCGCCACACGCCCGCGACAACCGGCCGTGGGCCGACGGCCCGTCGCGGCCGGTCAGGCGCCCCAGTAGCCGGGGGACTCCTGGCCGGCGGGCAACGCGCTCTGGGCGGGGACCGGCGCCGGCACGTACCAGTCGCTGCCGTAGAGGACCTGGCACATGCCGGTGAGCAGCCGGGCCACGTCCGCCTGTGGGCGGACCACGAGCCGGAGGTAGGAGCTGCTGCTGTTCAGCTTGTTGCCGCACTCGCGGACGAGCACCCCGTGCTCGGCGAGCAGCCGGTCGCGCAGCAGCGCGCCGTCGACCCCCTCGGGCAGCTTGACCAGGATGAAGTTGCCCTGGGAAGGGAAGGCGGTGACGCCGGGCAGCTTGCTGAGCTGACGCAGCATCTCCTGCCGGTCGGCGTGCACCTGCTGGAGGCTCTGCCGGTACTCCTGCCCGTGCTCCTTCAGCGCGAACACCACGTACTCGGCGAGGGAGTTGAGGTTCCACTTGGGCAGCGCGTCCCGCACCCGCCTGGCCAGCGCCGGGTTGGCGACCAGGTAGCCGAAGCGGATGCCGTGCAGCCCGAAGTTCTTGCCGAGGCTCTTGAGCACGATGACGTTGGGCAGCAGCACCGCCTCCTGGGCCACACTGGGCTGCGGCTCGCTGCTGACAAACTCGATGAAGGACTCGTCGACCACCACCAGGTCGAGGTCGATCAGGGCGTGCAGCATGCTGATGACGGTCTGCCGGGGCAGGTAGCCGCCGTCGGGGTTGTTGGGGTTGCAGATCACGGCGGTGCGCGAGCCCCGGGACTGCACGAACGAGACGAAGGCCGCCGGGTCGAGGGCGAAGCCGCGCTCCTCGGGCAGCGGGAACATGTCCACCCGCTTGCCGGTCTCCATCGGCTGGTCGGTCCATCGGCCGAAGGTGGGCACGGGGACGGCGAGGCTGCGGCGGACCAGCAGGTGGTCGATCCAGGTGATGAGTTCGGTCGAGCCGTTGCCCATGGCGACGGTCTGCGGGTTGAGACCGAGCACCGAGCACAGTTCGGCCGCGATGGTGTCGGCGCCGCTCGGGTAGTAGGTGAGGATTCCGCGCAGCTCGCGGGCGAGTTGCTCGAACATGGCGGGGGTGGGGAAGTACGGGTTGCACGGGATGCAGAAGTCGACCGTGCCGTTCGCGCCGCCGGCCCTGCTCAGCGAGAAGAACGAGGGGCTGTGGGCGGTGCTCGCCCGGAACAACTGCCGCACGTTGTCGAGTCGGCCCTCGCCGCCTGTGGTGGCGAGGCCGCCCGCGCCCTCGGACGGGTTGATGGCGACAGTCAATCCGACGACCTCCTCGGTCACTTCGCTGCCCGGGGCGGACCCGGGCGGCAGCCCTCCGCTCCCCCGGTGTCCCCGAGGGTGGCACCGAAGCAGCGGCGGGTGGGCGGATTGCGTCTAGGTGGATAAGAAACGGGATCCCCGCCCGGTCACTCGGCGCGCAGCGCGGTGGCGGTGCGGACCCTGGCGGCCCAGCCGGCCGGGAGCAGGGCGCCGAGCACCGCGATCAGCGGGCCGCCGACGGCGAGGGCGGCCAGTGCCGGTGCCTGGTAGACGTCGGTGATCGAGTCGGGCAGGACGAGACCGGCGGCGTCGCCCATGGCGGGCAGCACCAGGTCGTGCAGGGCGACGCCCAGCGGGACGCCGAGGGCGCCGCCGGCGAGCCCGGGCAGCAGCACCGCCGTGACGCTCACGGCGACGGTCGCCGCCGGCAGCAGGGCCGAGGTGCTCGGCCTGCTGGCCCGCGGCCTCAGCAACGCCGAACTCGCCGGCCGGCTCCAACTCTCCGAGGCACCGTCAAGACCCACGTCGCCCGCGTCCTCGGCAAGCTCCGCCTCCGCGACCGCGCCCAGGCGGTGATCGTGGCCTACGAGACCGGCCTGGTGAGCGTGGGCGACGGGCCCGCCCCCGGCGGAACGGCGGGCGGCCCCCCGTAGTGCCCCCGGAGGGATGCCCTGGTACCGTCTGCGGTCCTCGTTGCTCGTTTCTCGTTGCTCGTTGCTCGTTGCTCGTTGCTCGTTTCTCGTTTCTCGTCGGGGAGGCGTCGATGGCCGTTCGTCGTGTCATGCCCGTCATCCAGTCGGAGGCCGCGCGGGAGAGCCGGGAGTTCTACGGCCTGCTGGGTTTCGAGGAGGTCATGAACCTCGGCTGGATCACGACGCTCGCGTCCCCGTCCACCCCGGCGGCGCAGGTCAGTGTCATGACCGCCGACAAGACCGCGCCGGTCACCCCCGAGCTGAGCGTGGAGGTCGACGACCTGGACGCGGCCTACGCGGCGATGCGGGAGAGCGGTGCGGAGATCGTGCACCCGCTGAGCGACGAGGAGTGGGGTGTGCGGCGCTTCTTCGTCCGCGACCCCAACGGTCGCGTGGTCAACGTGCTGAGCCACCGCTGAACCACCGCCGACCCTCCGCACGGCGCTCGACGCGCCGGCCGCCGATGAGTTCCACCACGGCTCGGAGTCAGTCATCGTGAGTCGGAGGCCGGCACCAGCCGGCCCCGCCCAGCACACGTCACGACAACACCCTGGGGAGAACCGGGATGCGTACCCTGATCAGCACCGCTTTCGTCTCGCTCGACGGCGTCGTGGAGGCCCCGGGCGGCGAGCCCGGCTACCGGAACTCCGGATGGACCTTCAAGGACGTCGAGTTCCTCCCCGAGGCGTACGAGATCAAGGGCAGGGAGCAGCAGGAGGCCACGGCGATGATGCTGGGCCGCGTCAGCTACGAGGGGTTCAGCCCGGTCTGGCCGAAGATGGCGGAGTTCACCGACTACAACGCGATGCCGAAGTACGTCGTCTCCACCACCCTCACCGAGGCCGACCTGGTCGACAACTGGGGCGAGACCACGATCCTGCGCTCGCTCGACGACGTGGCCGCCCTCAAGGAGACCGAGGGCGGCCCGATCATCATCCACGGCAGCGCCGCCCTCAACCGGAACCTCTCGGACGCCGGCCTCATCGACCGCTACCACCTGCTGGTCTTCCCGCTCCTGCTCGGCGCGGGCAAGCGGCTGTTCAGCGATACGGACAAGGACGCCCAGAAGCTGCGGCTCGTCGAGCACGAGGCGTACGCCAACGGTCTGCAGAAGAACGTCTTCGACGTCGTCCGCTGACCCCAGGAGCGGCCTACGGACGACCGCTCGGCCGGTACCGTAGCAGGACGTTGCCCGAGCGGAACACGGTCACCGCGCCGGCCGCCAGGTCGACGCGGTCCCGCAGGCCGGCGTACAGGCTGTGCCCTCGGCCGAGCAGCACCGGATGCAGCAGGATCCGCAGCGCGTCTACCAGGCCGTGTTCCAGCAGCGACACGGTGAGCCCCGAGCTCCCGAAGATCGCGACGTCACCGGCGGCCTCGGTCCTGAGCCGAGCGACCTCGGCCGCCAGATCGGCGCCGTCGGTGACACGGGTGTTCTCCCAGGGGGTCACCGAACCGCGGCGCGTCACCACGAACTTGGGCACGGCGTTCATGAAGGCCGCGACCTCGGGCAGCCGCCCCGCGGCCTCGGCCGAGGTCCAGACGTCGGCGAGTGCTCGTAGGTGCGCCGGCCGAGCAACAGCGCGCCCACCTCGCGGGTCTGGCGCAGGTTCCAGTCGAAGAACTCCTCGTCGTACGGGCCCCAGCCCAGCTCCCCCTCCGGCCCCTCGTGATAGCCGTCGAGGGAACAGAACAGAGAACGCGAACACCCGCCCGCCACTCATCTCGTCTCCTTCCGACCGATCGATACGGCAGAGGAACCCTCACGGCGGGCGAAACTCTTCCCGCGATGGCCATCACCCTGGCGGTCTTCGTCGCCGTCCAGATCGCCATGCCGCTGCTGGTCCGGCCCCACCTGCTTCCCGCCACCCAGTCGACCTCCGAAGTCACGGCCGCGCACCTGGCGGCCGTGTCGCAGGGCGACGGCGACGTCCGGCTGGAGGCGAGCGTGCCCGACGCCGGTGCCTGGATCCTGTCCAGCCGCACCGTGGACGCGGAAGGACGTGCGGTCTCCAGCATCTCCCTGCCGGCCTCGTCCATGGAACGCTGCGAACCCGCGCTGGAGGAGGCCGCGAGGATCGGCGACTGCGTGGCAGCGGAAATCACGCGACTCGGTTACCGGCTGGAGGCGAGCTATCTCCCCTCCAGCCGCTTCTGGCCCCTCCAGTGGGCCGAAACCGGCATCTACCTCGGCCTCGCGCTGGGCTTGGCGGGAGGCTGTTCCTCGTGGGTCCGCCGCCGCCTGACCTGACGGTGTCCTGGACGACCTGTTCTTTCTCGCCGCCGCGCCGCGTATGGGCGATCAGCGCGGTGCGGGTGGCCCTGGCGCCCCTCGGTGGGGTGCCGGGGCGGGCCGGCCGGAGGCCGTGGGTTTCAGTCGGCCTCGGTGGACTCAACGGCTGCCGAGCGTAGTTGGGCCGTATCGCGGAGGCGGGAGACGGCGCGGAACCACCGGCCCCGCCGGACGAGCGGGTGGCCCCCCACCGTCTGGTGGTGCGGGAGAGCACGACGGGCGTCGAGTCGTCCGCCTGATGGCACCCGATGACGGGGGTCACTGTCGACCGGGACCCCCCACGAGATATCTTGACGTCAAGACGACGTAGATGTGAGAACGTGAAGCGGAGTAGCGGTGACTGACTCGACCATCATCTATACGCACACCGACGAGGCCCCGGCCCTGGCGACGTACTCGTTCCTCCCCGTGGTCCAGGCGTATGCCGCTACGGCCGGCGTCAGCGTCGAGACCCGCGACATCTCGCTGGCCGGGCGGATCATCGCCTCCTTCCCCGAGTACCTGGAGGAGTCGCAGCGCATCGCCGACGCGCTCGCCGAGCTCGGCGAGCTGGCCAGGACGCCGGCCGCCAACATCATCAAGCTGCCGAACATCTCGGCGTCCATCCCGCAGCTGAAGGCGGCCATCGCCGAGCTGCGCGAGCAGGGCTACGCGCTGCCGGACTACCCGGACGACCCGCGCACCGACGAGGAGCGGGAGATCCGCGCCCGCTACGACAAGGTCAAGGGCTCGGCCGTCAACCCGGTGCTGCGCGAGGGCAACTCCGACCGCCGGGCGCCGGCCTCCGTGAAGAACTACGCCAGGACTCACCCGCACCGGATGGGCGCCTGGTCGCCGGAGTCGAAGACCAACGTCGCCACCATGGGCGTCGACGACTTCCGCGCCACCGAGAAGTCCGCGGTGATCGCCGAGGCGGGCTCGCTGCGCATCGAGCTGTCCGGGGACGATGGCTCGACCACCGTGCTGCGCGAGTCGGTGCCGGTGCTCGCGGGCGAGGTCGTGGACGCGTCCGTGATGCGGGTGGCGGCGCTGCGCGAGTTCCTGGCGGCGCAGGTCGCGCGGGCCAAGGCCGAGGGCGTGCTGTTCTCGGTGCACCTGAAGGCCACCATGATGAAGGTCTCCGACCCGATCATCTTCGGCCACGTGGTGCGGGCGTTCTTCCCCAAGACGTTCGCCGCGCACGGTGAGGCGCTGGCCGCCGCCGGTCTCACCCCCAACGACGGTCTTGGTGGCATCCTCAAGGGCCTGGAGTCGCTGCCGAACGGCGCGGAGATCAAGGCGTCCTTCGACGTCGAGCTCGCCGAGGGCCCCGCGCTCGCCATGGTCGACTCGGACCGGGGCATCACCAACCTGCACGTGCCGAGCGACGTGATCGTCGACGCCTCGATGCCGGCCATGATCCGCACCTCGGGCCACATGTGGGGCCCGGACGGCCAGGAGGCCGACACCCTCGCGGTGCTGCCCGACAGCTCCTACGCGGGCATCTACCAGGTGGTCATCGACGACTGCCGCGCCAACGGCGCCTTCGACCCGGCCACCATGGGCTCGGTGCCCAACGTCGGCCTGATGGCGCAGAAGGCCGAGGAGTACGGCAGCCACGACAAGACCTTCGAGATCCCGACCACCGGCACCGTGCGCGTCGTCGACGAGTCGGGCAACGCGGTGCTCGAGCAGACGGTCGGCGCCGGCGACATCTTCCGCATGTGCCAGACCAAGGACGCGCCGATCCGCGACTGGGTGAAGCTGGCCGTCAGCCGGGCGCGCGCCACCGGCGACCCGGCCGTCTTCTGGCTGGACGAGACGCGGGCGCACGACGCCCGGCTGATCGAGAAGGTCCGCGCCTACCTGCCGGAGCACGACACGACGGGCCTGACCATCGAGATCAAGGCGCCGGTCGACGCCATCGCCTTCTCCCTCGAGCGGATCCGCCGGGGCGAGAACACCATCTCCGTCACCGGCAACGTGCTGCGTGACTACCTGACCGACCTGTTCCCGATCCTGGAGCTCGGCACCAGCGCCAAGATGCTCTCGGTGGTGCCGCTGATGAACGGCGGCGGCCTGTTCGAGACCGGCGCCGGCGGCTCGGCCCCCAAGCACGTGCAGCAGTTGGTCAAGGAGAACTACCTGCGCTGGGACAGCTTGGGCGAGTTCCTCGCGCTGGCCGTCAGCTTCGAGCACCTGGCGCAGACCACCGGCAACGCCCGCGCCCAGGTGCTGGCCGACACCCTGGACCGGGCCACCGCGACCTTCCTCAACGAGGACAAGTCGCCGAGCCGCCGCCTCGGTGGCATCGACAACCGGGGCAGCCACTTCTACCTGGCGCTCTACTGGGCCCGGGAGCTGGCCGGGCAGAGCGACGACCCGGCGCTCGCCGAGGCGTTCGAGGGCCTGGCGAAGACGCTGACCGAGCAGGAGTCGACCATCGTCGAGGAGCTGGTCGCGGTCCAGGGCTCGCCGGCCGACATCGGCGGCTACTACCAGCCGGATCCGGCCAAGGCGTCGGCGGTGATGCGCCCGTCGAAGACCCTCAACGAGGCGCTGTCGACGCTCGGCTGACCATCGGCTGACCATCGGCTGACCATCGGCCGAGCACCGGCACGGCACGGGTGAAGGGGCGCGGACCGCACGGGTGGCCCGCGCCCCTTCGGCTCGTCGGCGGCCTCAGCTCGCCGGCACCTTCAGGCGGTCCCAACTGGCGCGCCCCGGGATGCCGTCCGCGGCCCGCCCCGAGTAGCCGAGCCGGCGCTGCCAGGCCGCGTACGACGCGCGGTCAACGTCGGTCCAGTCGGGCCCGGGGCCGACCCGATAGCGCCCGCAGCCGACGGCCACGAGGCGCCGGCCCATCTCCGTGATGACCGGGCTGCGCCGCCCGGCGCGGAAGAAGTCGGCGCCGGGGAACGGCTCGTGGGCCGGCTCGTCGCTCGGCCCCGCGTCGTCGGCCGGGCCATCGGGCCGCCGGCCGAGGCGGTCCCCGGTCCGGCCGCGCAGCTCCTCCATCGCGAAGCCCCTGGGGTCGGCCTTGCCCGGCCGCCACTCCAGATGGCCGATGACGGACCGCTGGGTCCAGCCGTGCACCCGGCAGATGGCCGCCGCGACCCGCTCGGCGGCGGCCAGCTGTTCGGCCGGCCACGGGTCTTCGCCGTCGCCGAGGTTGACGCACTCGAAGCCGTAGAAGCGGGCGTTGCCGTCGACGCTGGCCCGCCGGTCGGGCGGCAGCGACGCCTTCTCGCCGATGACGGCGCGCAGCACGTCGGGGTCGCCGAGGCCCGCGTGGTTGGCGCGACCGTTGCCGACGAGGTAGACCGTGCCGTCCTTGGCGATCACCCCATGGCACAGCGGCCCCGGCAGGTCGGCGTGGCCGTTGTAGCAGAGTTCGACGGTGTTCGGGGTGCCCCGGGTGACGGTGTGGTGGATCATCACGCCGTGCACCGGTCCCCAGGCGCCCCTGGCGTTCCGGTTGTGGGTGCGCCAGCCGCGGTGTTCGACGACGGTCACGCCCTCGGCGCGCAGCACCTCGACCAGCCGGTCGGCGGAGAGTGGCTTGGCCATCGGCTCATCCCTCGATCGCGTTCTCGACCGGTCCCGCGAGGCGGCCGAAGGCGAACCGCAGGTCCTCGACCGAGCCGTCGGCGGCGATCCAGGCCAGCGGCGCGTAGTGGTGGGCGACGCCGGCGGGGCCCTGGAGCAGCGGCTCGCCAGTGACGTCGCGCGGCCACTCGACGGTGCCGGTGACGGTCCGGGCCGCGGTCACCCAGTGGTCGCCGGCGCGGTAGGAGCCACCCGGTTCGAAGTAGACCTGGACGCCGTCCTCCAGGTCGAGCCAGACGCCCTCGGCGATCGGCAGCGCGCCCTCGACCTTTCCGCCGCCGCGGCCGCCGGTCGGCCGCTGGTCCCAACGGCGCAGGTAGGGGTTGTGGTGCTGGGCGCCGACGCCGGGCGCCGGCTCGTCGGACAGCCGGACGCGGCGGCCCGGCAGGTCGACCTCCTCGACCTGGAGCAGCGGGGCGGGCCGCTGGCGGCTCGCGTAGGCGGTGTCGACGACCTCGACCCAGTCGCCGGCGTTCAGGTCCAGCTTTCCGTCGCCGCCGAGGGTGGCCAACTCGAGCCAGCCGCCGTCGAGTCCGACGATGGGGAAGACCACGGAGCCGTTGTCGCGCGACCACTTGAAGGTGGCGTCCCGCTCGGCGGTGCCGCCGTCGTGGATCTCGATCCGGTACAGCTGGTTCTCCGGGCCGCGGTAGCGGGCGTCGGGCCGGACCAGGCACGGCTTGTCGTCGGCGCCCTCCGGTCGTTCGGCGCGGGCCGCGAGCCAGGCGGAGCCGGACTGCCGCTCGGCCGCCCACTCGGCGAACGCGGCGCGGCGCGCCTCGGGCCCCTCGCCGTCGATCTCGCCCAACTCGGCGGCGGGCAGCGCCCGCACCTGCCAGAGGGTCTTGATCCGGGCCGCGGTGTCGGGCAGCACCCCGCCGAGCGCGATCTCGCGGATCTCGGGGTCCTCGGCCGCGTTGACGGCGCGCTCCCACACGTCGAGGTAGACGAGGTAGGGCAGTTCGTCGGGCAGCCGGTCCTCGGCCAGTTCGGGGTCGAGGTGGGCGTCGGGCTGCTCCCAGTAGGTCCAGGGGGCCGGCTCGTCGGGGGCGGATTCCGGTCGCCTGCCGGCCTCGGCGGGGACGCCGGGCGCCGGCCGGCCGGCGTCCAGCGGGATGCCGTCCACGTAGTAGCGGCCGCCGCCGATGATGAGGTCGTCGAGCTCGCGGTTGCCCGGCACGTAGCCGATGGCGAAGCCGAGCGCGCGGGCCGGGCCGCCGTGCGGGCCGATGAGGTCGGCGGCCAGGGCGCGGGCGTGGTGCAGCTGGATCGCGATCTGCTCGTTGGCATCGGCGTCGAGCTGGACCCGGCCCTGCTGGTGCAGGACCGCCGCGTAGTTCCTGGCGGGCCGGAAGGTGACACGGGACAGGTCGCCGTACATGGTGGTTGGCTCCCCCTAACTGGGACGTCAGGACACGAAGTAGATGCCGGCGTCCGCTCCCGCCGGGGTGTACTCGTCGAGTCGGGCGCGCAGGTTGTCCTCGCGCTGCGGCTGGAACAGGTCGTGGTAGGCGCCGAGTTCTGAGCCGTCCTCGGCGCCCCTGGTGATCTCGGGGGCGCAGGAGCGGGCGAGCCTGGCGTAGTCGCGGGTGCCGTAGCGGAGGCTGTCGAACACCGGCCGCACCCTCCTGGCCTCGGCCTCCTGGACGGCGGGCACCTCGGCCGCGTCGAGTTCGCCACGCTCGGCGGCTTCCACCACCCGCTCGATGACCACGTCGGGCTCGCACTGGTGGCGCCGCGGGGTGCGGGACCCCGGCGGCACGTAGCTGAAGCGCAGGCAGCCGATGCCGCGCCGCGCGACGTTGAGCCGGCCGGTGAACAGGGTCTCCTCGGCGAGTTCCACGGCGTGGGTGTGCACCTCGCCGACGACGGTGGCGCGGCGGGCGTGCAGGATCGCGTGGGCGTGCCGGCAGTCGGGCGCGGACAGCGCCTCGCGGTCGCTTTCGGTGGCGTCGAGCACGCTGTCGGTGAGGTGGATGTGCAGCGGGTCCGTGCGCACCTCGTCACCGACGACCTGGATGGTGCCGAGGATGGAGCGCTCGACGTCGACGCAGGCGGTGGTGCGGTCGAGGACCAGGCTCGGCTCGTGCGGCGCGTGCGGCTCGCAGTGCTCGGTCAGCGTCCAGCCGGGCACCAGCGTGCAGTGCCGGATGGTCAACGCGCCTACGGGCCCCGTGACATGGACGCCGCGTCCGGTGATCAGCAGCCCGTCGAGGGTGAGCCTGGCCGGCCGTGAACCGGCGTGCCGGGCGCGGATGTTGAGCGCGTCCGGCCGGTTGCTGTACCAGTCGAGCAGCCGGATCACGGGCCTGGTGCCCTCGGCGGCGCGGATCTCCAGGCGGTCGCCGGGCTCGAGTTCGAAGTCGAGCTGCTCCTGGTAGGCGCCGCCGTCGGTGATCTCGATGACCGCCTCGCCGCCGGCGCGGCCGGCCGCCTTGTCCTCGCGCCACCGCTGGTAGGCGCCCATGACGCGGTCGTCGGCCCGCCCAGGACCGACCCGGTAGACACGGGCGCCGCGCGGGGTGGCGCGGTCGCGCGGGTACTCGCCGCCCCCGAGGTCGTCGGGGAACGCGTGGTGGTAGGTGACCCAGACGCCGCGCCGTGGCGCGTGCCGGGCGCCGAACGCGATCCGCCCGAGGACCGGGTCAACGGCGATCTGGCCGCGCGCCGGCCGGTAGGTCCAGTCGCTGAGGTCGGCGACGGTGATGTCCTCGGCGGGCACCGGCTGGAAGTCGTCGTCCCGCCAGATGGCCAGGCTCTTGCCGGGGCCGTAGAAGTCGGCGAGCCGGTCGGCGAGCAGCCGACGCCGCAGGAAGGCCGGCACGTTGTCGACGGTGGCCAGGTGCGTGGTGGACGGCTCGGGCACCGGCTTGGCGACCAGCGGCGCGTCGTTGCCGAGGATGGAGAACGTGTACAGGTTTCGGGCCCGGTCCACGCAGTAGGCGGGACCGCGCGAGATGGAGTGCGGCCGCAGCCGCCACACGAACAGGCCGACGCCGACGGGGGTGTGGCCGCCCTGCCGGCGCGGCGAGGCGGCGCGCCGCACGTCGGCGGTGTGCGCGAGCTCGTCGAAGGGTCCGCCGAGCAGGTCGAGGGCGGCCCCGTCGCGCAGGTCGACGATGCGGCCCCTGGTCAGCCGCCGCAGCCCGGCCGTGGGGCGACCGTCCCCGTACAGCCTGACCGGCTGGTGGGCGGCGAGCAGCCGGGAGAACTCCACGGCGCGTGCCGGCCAGCCGGCGGTCTTCGCCGCCAGTTCCTCGAGCAGCGGCAGGGTGCCCTTGCGGCGGCGGTGTGCCACGGTGTCGGCCACGTCGCGGCGCGGCGCGAGCCGGGCGGCGAGCCGCCGGTCGGTGGTGAGGGCCTGCTCGTGCCCGGGCAGCAGGCGGTAGCCGATGAGGTCGCCGAGGTAGGGGACGACCCAGTCGGCGGCGGTCTCCACGAACCAGTCGTCGTACGCGCCCTCGACGCCGGTGCGCACCAGGTCGACCTGCTCGGCGATGACGGCGAGCAGCGCGCGCAGCGGCTCGCCCTGCTGGGCGTCGCGGATCCGGTGCCACTGCGGCAGCAGCCGGTGGAGCCCGTCGGGATCGCGGCTCATGCGGTGGCCTCCTTGAGGATCAGCGTGTCCGGCAACGCGGGATCGAGAACGGCCAGTTGGGCGGGGCGGATGCCGTGGAAGACGACTGGGCGGCTGCCCGCGGGCAGCCGCCGGACGCTGGTGATGTCGGGGTTGAGGCGCAGCAGTTCGGCGACGGTGATGCCGTTGGCGGCGGCGACCTCGGTCAGCGTCTCGCCGCCCCCGGCCCGCACCGTGTGCCGCTCGACGCGGTACCGGGCCGATTCCGCCGGCACGACGGGCCGTGGCTCGGTCAGCCACCCCGCGAGCCCCTCCAGGTCGGCGGGGGTGAGGGAGCCGGGGATGCCGGTGAAGGTGTCGACGTCGATGTGGTCGACGCCCGGCACCGACTGGGCGGCTGCCAGCACCTCGGACAGGTGGGCGGGCTGGCCGAGCTCGCGGGCCTGGAAGCCGAGGCGGTCGTACAGCGCGGCCCGCAGCCGGGGTTCGACCAGCTCCCAGGAGTGGTCGGGGTGCACCCGCACGCTGCCGGCGATCACCAGCAGCACCTGCTCGCGGACCGCGACCTGGACCGGCAGCGCGGGGTCGCCGTGTTCGGCGAGCGCCGCGCGCAGGCCACGCAGCAGGGCGGAGTCGGGAGCCAGCGGAATGTCGTCGACGCCGGCGACGGTGACGTGCACGACCTCGCGTCGCCCGTCGTGAATCCGGGCGGCCGCCGCGCGGCCGATGCCGGCCCTGCCGCGGGTGAAGTCCGCGTAGTCGGGCAGCGAGAGCAGCCGGTCGAGGGCGGAGACGGCCAGCGGGACGGCGCGGGTGGCGGGCGCGGGCCCGGGCGCGCCGCGCCCGGGCGGCGCCGCCGGCCGGTCGGGGTCGGCGCCGCCGGTGGCCGGCACGGGGTTGGTGACGCCGGAGACGCCGAGCGGCCGGGTGGTGAGCTGGGTGATCCTGCCGGCCGGCACGTTGGCGGCGCGGCCGACGCCGACCCGGTACTCGGCGCGCACGTTCTCGGTGCCGGTGGGCAGCCGGGCGCCGTGCGCGCCGTCGCCGAAGGTCACGGTGGTACGGCCGTCCTCGGTGCGCCCGGTGACGTAGACCCGCTCGGCGGGCCCTCGACCGACCAGGCTGTCCACCTCGTGCCACAGCACCCCGTCAACCCGGATCCGCAGGGTGGACTCGGCGCCGAGCGGCGAGTCGGACGGCAGCCAGGTCAGCGGAGCCTGCCAGAGGGTGAAGGACTGGCCGGCCCGCGCGGCGTCGCCGCTGCCGATGGGCTCGTCGCGGGTGGCGCCGTGGGTCGCGGGCACCACGTTGCCGTGCACGGTGACCGTGTCGCGCCGGTAGCGGTGGGCGAGGGAGGCGGTGAGCCGCAGCGTGGTGTGCACGGTGTCGCCCGGCCGTTGGGGGTCGACGCGCTGCTCTGCCGCGGCGATCACGGCCAGTTCGGTGCCGGGCACGCCCACAGTGCCCGGGATGTCGGCGCGTTCGCCGGTGACGGCGATCCACCGGCCGGGCGCGAGCCCGTCATAGAGGCCGTCGAGCTCGATCTCGTCCCCACCGACGTCCTCCGTGACCGGCTCGTTGGCGAGCGCGACCGGCTCGCCCCTGGCGTGCACCGTGGCGTCGCGGATATGCGCGAGCAGCCTGTCCTCGTCGTCCAACCAGGGGTCCTGGAGGGTCAGTTCGGTCACCTTGCCGGTGATGCCGAAGTCGGCGCGGGACAGCACCCTGACCCCGGTGACGCGGGTGATGACCTGGGCGAGCGTCGGGTCGCCGGGGATCTGTCCCGCCACGCCCTTGCGGGGCCGGCTGACGACCACCCAACTGCCGGGCGCGATGCCGTCGTAGACTGCGTCGAGCGCGATGACGTTGCGCGAGGTGAGCGCGAGCTCCGAGGAGAACGTGACCTCGACGGCCTCCGCCTCGGCCTCGGGGGCGCGGCGCACGGTGATGGTCAACTCGCCCTGGATGGTCGACTCCTCGTCGCCGGGCGCCAGCCGGTACTCGACGGGGTCGGCGTCGCCGATCGCCACGTGGATCAGGCCGCCGTCGCCCGGCCGGGCGACGAAGACGGTGCGTTCCGGCAGGTCGGGCCTGAGCTCGAGCTGGACACCGAGCTCCTGCTCGGTCGGCTGCTCCGGGCCCTCGTCGTCCTCGGCCGGCTCGTGGGTGGTGATCCGGACCGAGCCGGGTCCGAAGTCGTGGGTGCCGTCGTCGGACGGCAGCGAGAACGCGGTACGCACCGAGCCGCCGGCCTCGGTGTACGACAGCTCGACGCGGCGGGGCGCGGTGCCGTCGCCGTCGTAGCCGACGCGGAGGCTGGTGAGCTTGCTGCCGGTGAGCGGCCAGTCCTCGTAGCGGATGACCCGGCCCTGCGCGTCGTAGACCGGCTTGAGCGGGGCGGTGGCGCCGAACGGGGTGGCGGTCTGCCGCATCGCCTGGAGCTCGTGCAGGGCGAGCGGGGCGGTGAGGTCCACGGTGCGCCAGGCGGCGTACAGGCCGTCGCGCAGCCGGGGGTCGAGCGCGGCGAGCAGTTGGGCGCCCAGGTCGGAGCCCGGCGCGTACACCCGGCCCGGGTCCCGGGGCGGCCGCGGCGCGCCGACCGGCGGCCGGTTGGGCGTGACCCGCAGCGCGGCGAGGAGGGGCCCGAGGCCCCGAACAGCCGCGATCCCGGGGGACGGCGCGGGCGGCTCCGCGGGCGGCTCCGCCGGTTCGGCGGGGGCCGCGCCGGCGCCCGGCGGCTGCGCCGCCGACGTGCCGGCGCCGAACGGCGCCTCCGCGCCGGGGGCGGTTGGCCCGGCGGGAGCCGGGCCGCCGGCCGCGCCGATGGCCGGCGCCGGTGCGCCATCCGGCGCCGCCGCCGACACGCCGGGCGCGGTTGGTCCGCCAGCGGCCGACCCGCCCCCGGACGGTGCCCCGCCGGCACGGGGCGCCGCAGGCGCCCGGCCGCTGGCCGACGGCATCCCGCCGGCGCCGGCCCATGGCCGGAGGCCAGGCGGCTCCGCAGCCGTGGCGACCCGCACCAGCCCCAGGTCAGCGGCCAGGCTCCGCGCAGCGGATTCCGCAGCCGTCCTCGCCGGCTCCAGTTCCAGCGCCTGGTCGCGCAGCGTGGCGAGCTGGCCTGCCAGGGCCGCGAACCAGGCCGCCGCGTGCTCGTGCTCCTCGGCCAACTCCCGTGCCTCGGCTAGCCGTTCCAACACCTCGGTGAGCCGCGCCGCGAGCTCGCTCGGGGAGTCGAAGGTGTCGAGCTCGGCGCGCAGGTCCGCCAGCACGGCCTCGTCGAAGTCGGCCACCAACTGGCTGCCGTCCGGCCAGGGGTTGGGGGTGTCCTGGTCCCCCGGGGTGATCCAGCTCTGGAGCTCCTCCAGGATGCGCGCCAACGACGGCAGCGCCGGCCTCGGCAGCCCGACCGCGGTGCTGTCGGCCTCGCGGTCGATCCGCACCTCGGGGACCGTCAGCAGGACGCGCGCCACCGGGTCGGCGGTCTGCTCCGCGCTGAAGACGAACAGCAGGTGGTCCCCCGGCTTGATGTTGTTGGTGGTGCCCGCGACGTGGATCTCCGGGCGGGCGGCGAGTTGGCCGGCCGTCAGCTGGTAGGGCCTGCGGCGCCTGACGCCGAGCCGATTCCAGGCGGCCCTGGCCGGCAGGTCCTCGGCGGTCTCGAAGGTCTGCGGCTCCTCGCCTGGTCCCGGCACGCTCTGCGCCCGGGCGCCGCGCGGGATGGTCACGGCCGCCTCCTCGCCGCTGCGCGGGTCGCGGTCGAGCGCGTAGGCGAGGAAGGTGTCGGCGGCGACGCCGGGCCGCGGCCGGTGACCGACCAGCCGGCCGAGCAGCGTCGACGACTCGGGGTCGCGGGCCGTGCGCAGGTAGCCCTCGTTGGCGATCCGCTCGGTGTGGAAGGTGAGCAGGTCGCCGAGGACGGCCCAGGCGTCGAGCAGCGCGATCGCCGGGTCGTCGACGGTGCGGACGGTGAGGCCGCGCAGCGCCGGATAGGCGGGGCTCGACAGCCGGTCGAGCATGGCGGCCAGCAGGTCGGGGTGTTCGCCCACCCGGTAGGCGATGGCGTCGAGTCCCGGCGGGTTGTAAGGGGCGGCGGGCCGGCCGCCGTCACAGCCGCAGCCGCAGTTGGTGCCGCTCATCGGCCGCCTCCGATCACAAGCGAGAGCCGGCCGTTCTCCGGCCGGTCGGGGTCGTTGTCGCAGCGGGCGATCTCCAGCGGGCCGACCGCCAGCAGCCCGGCCGCCAACTCGCCCTGGTCCTGCCCGAAGAGGCGTCGCAGCCGGGTGGCGTGGACGCTGGCCACGCCGGGTACGGCGGCGGCCGTCGCGATCAGCCGGCTGAGCCGCACGGGCTCGCCGAACGTAAGGGCGTCGGCGTGGAAGAAGCCGCCGGCGCGGGCGCCGAGCGCGCGGCGCAGCGCGGCCAGCACGTGTCCGCGCTGGTAGCCGGGGGCGGCGCAGACCTGGAGCTCGATGTCGAGGGGGACCAGCGTCGCCGACCGCACCACCAGGTCGTGGCCGATCCTGCGGTACGCCTCGAGCCGCCGCGCGACGGCGTCGAGCAGTCGCGGCGTGGGTTCCGCGGTGCCCAGCGCGTCCACGACGACGTGCGCCTCGCGGGAGCCGCCGGTCCAGCGGAGTTCGGCGGCGGCCCGCTGCACGCCCGGGGTCTCGGCGGCGAGCCGCGCGTAGTCGGCGGCGGTGACGGCGCGCAGCGGGCGCCGTTTCAGGGCCAGTGGGGCGAGTTGCCGCGCCTCGTCGATCGGTTCCGGCTCGGTGCCGCCGGTGGCGGCCAGCGGGTTGCGGACCCGGACGACGGCGCGGACGTCGGGCTTGCGGGACCTGGCGCCACGTTCGTCGGGGCACCAGACGAGGTGGCCGATGGCCTCGGCGCCGACGTTGCCGGCCGTTCCGCCGCCCAGCCGGTAACTCGCTTCCAGGGCACCGGGCTTGGGGGCGGCGCCGTGCCGCCCGTCGCCGAACCTGAGGGTGAGCCGGCCGTCCTCGCCGAGTTCGCCGACGAAGTGCCGGTCGCGGGGGCCGCTGGCCAGCAGGTCGTGGCGCGGCGTCCAGCCGCCCTCGGCCGTGGTGGCGCGCACGGCCGGCAGGGCGTCCCTCGGGTCCTGGACGACGGCCGCCGCGGCCGGCCCGGCGAGCCGCGGGTCGTCGGGGTCGAGCCCGTCGACGTAGCGGTCGCCCCAGCTCTGCGCCGCCTCCCACACCACGTACCGGTCGAGGACGCCGCCGGCCCCCGCGCGGGCGACGAGCACGTCGAGCCGCCGGAGTTTGGCGGCCAGCAGCCGCTCCCGGCGCGCCAGCAACTCCCGCAGCGCGTGGGCCGGATGGCGGTCGAACCGAAGCGCCTCCAGGGTTTCGGCGCCGAAGATCGTGGTCAGTTCGGCGCGCTCGGCGCGCCCCGGCGGGTGTCCGTCCTCGGCAGCGCGCCACAGCTCCTCGAGTCGGTCGCGCAGGCGTTCCGGGATGGCGGCGAGCAGCGCGGCCTGCCCGGCGGCGACTCGCGCCGGCTCGGGGTGGGGCGCGGCCTGGGTGACGGGCGAACGCCCGAGCACCGGCCGGAAGCGCCTGGGGATGACCGGGTAGGTGACCTGGGCGAGCAGCGTCTCCAGGGCCGCGGCCTGCCCGTCGGCCGTCGGCGGCTCGACGCGTTCGCTCACGGTGCTGCCGGGGGCAAGGTGGATGTCGAGGCCGGCGCGGATGACGGTGTCCTCGCCGAGCAGCGCGAACAACTCCCGTACCTGGCCCGGGGTGAGGTGCCGGCCGGCGCGGGCGCGGTCGAGGAGCGCGCGAATGGCCTCGGCGCTCGGGCTGCCCTCGGGGCGCGGGTCGGCGCAGCCGCACCCGGGCGGGGAGCAGGGCGGCAGGGTGACCGGCTCGGGCGGCACGGTGAACGTCTCCGGCACGCCGCCGCAGTGGGTCAGGGACCGGCCGTGGTCGACCAGCACCACGTTGCCGCGCGCCACGCTGACGTCGTCGAGCGGGGCGCAGTCGATGCCGGCGCGCCCGGAGATGACGAGGTCGAAGGCGAGCGCGTCCTCCCTGGCCCACTCGATGTCCAGCACCGGCTGGTCGTGCACCTCGTCCACCAGCGGGGTGACGGAGGTGAGGCGGACGGCCTGGCGGTGGGCCGGGTCGGCGTCCGCGGGGGTGCCGGTGCGCGGCCCGATGACCTCCTCCAGGATCAGCACGTCCCCGGGCCGCAGCCGCAACGCCCGCCGCTGGCCGCGCCGGTCCGTCTTCCGTTCGCCGTGGTCGTGGCGGGGCGCGCCGTCGCGGAGGGTCGCGGAGGTCGCCCCCTTCGGCAGGGTGCACTCGGTGTCGCCCCAGGTCCAGAAGGGGATGGCGTTGTGCTCGGGGCGCAGCGTCACCTCGCCCGCGGTGAGCGGTTCGAAGACCTCGACGCCGGCCCGGCCGGTGAGCGCGGCCAGCTCCTCCTCGACGAGCACCGGGCCGAGGTCCGGCCGCTCGGTCGGCCCGAGGCGGCTGACATCGACCGCCGCGAACCGGAACCGGCCACGGGGCAACGCGAGTTGGCGGCTCGTCTCCAACGCGACGAAGGCACGGGCGTTGCAGCCGTCGTGCATCCGGTAGTCGATCAGCCGGGTGTGGCGGCGCACGGAGGTCCGCAGCCGTGCGGTGTCCAGGTACGCCTCGGTGGCCACCGCGTCCTGCTGGTAGGAGATCTGGTCGGCGGTGTACGCGAGGAGCCCGGCCAGCGTGACGCCGAGGTCGGGAAGGTGACGCTCGACCCAGCCGGGGGTGGTGAGGCTCATCCGGTCGAGCACGAGGCGGCGCAGGCTCTCGTAGTCGCGGGCGGTGTAGTCGATCAGCGGCCGCGGCCTGGTGTCGGGCTCCTCCGGCTGCTCCGGCAGGCAGTCGAAGGGGGTGGGCCGGCCCTGGCAGAAGGAGAACTCGGCCTGGTGGTAGCGGGGATCGAAGCCACGGTAGGGCGTGGTGCCCGGGCGGCCGTAGGGGTCAGGCTCGACGACGGCCAGCCGGTAGGCGGAGGTGTCGCCCGGCCGGTCGATGGTCACCCGCATCAGGTCGTCGAGCTCGGGGTCCTCCTCGCGGTGGATCTCGACGGCGGTGGCCCGGATCCCGGTGACGCGCCGCCCGCCGTCGACGCGGATGTTCTCGGGGCCGAGCCGCCGTGGCGCCTTCCCCAGGAAGGTGACGGTGAGCGTGCGCCCGTCGTCGCTCACCTCGACGCCGTCCACTCCATTGAGGCGAGCCTCCCTGACCTGGCCGCGCCGCTTCTCCGTGTCACACTCGGCGCTCACGCGAACCCGCCCCTCTCGTACTCGAACACCTCGCCGACCCGGCGCGTCCCGGTGCGCCGGACGGTGTAGGACAGCAGCACCCGGATCACGTTCTCCTCACTGATCACCTCAAGCGCCTCGATCTCGATGACGTCGCCGAGCCAGCGCTGCAGCGCTGCCTGGACGGAGAGTTGGACGGCGGAGGCGAGCTCGGGGCTGTTGGGCGCGAAGACCAGGTCGAGCAGCCCGCAGCCGAACTCCGGTTCCATCACGAGCTCGCCGGGGCTGGTGAACAGCAACTGCTCGATCATCTGACGGACATGGTCGTCGTACTCGGCGTGCGCGGTGCGCCCCCGGCTGTCCGGCCGGAACGGGAACGCGATGTCCACACGGGGTCGCTGCCGCTGGTTGGCCGGCGTCGTCACGCCCCCACCCCCCTCTGCTGCACGACGGTGACGTTCGGCGGCCCCTGCGGCACCTGTTCGGCGCTGTGGCACTGACCGGTCGAGGACTGGAGCAGCGCGGGCGAGCCGTTGATCCTGATCCGGCCCGAGGGGCCGGTCCACCGGATGGTGGTGCACGGCTGCGGCTTTCCACCGACGGTGAGCGTGCAGCCGACGACGGTGTACAGGTCCGCCTCGGTGGCGGCGGGCGCGCCGGCGACCAGGACGCGCGACTGGGCGGGCAGCGCCGTCGCCTGGCCGCCGTGCGGACACACCACCGTGGACGCGGTGGTCAGCAGGTTTCCCGACATCGTTCTTCCTCCCCCTGGTCTCTCATGTCACGGTGAGCGCGTCCTGGTTGATGGTCACGGTCGACCCGACGAGCGAGATGGTGGCGCCCTGGCCGTTGCTGATGTGCACGCCCGAGTCGTCGATCACGATGGAGGCCCCCGAGGGGTGGCGCAGCGTGATCCCCTTGCCGCCCGGCTCGTCGGAGAGGATCAGCACCCGCTGCCCTGGCGTCTGGAGCACCACGTTCTGCGGCCCGTTGGGGGCGTTGCTGAGCGCGTCGCCCGGCACCTCGTCGGCCGCGCCGTACCAACACCCCGACCAGATCGGGTAGCTGGGATCGCCCTGCTCGAACTCCACCCACACGCCGGAGTTGACGGGCGGCAGGTGGTACTGCCCGGTGCCGGGCCCAGCGAGCGGGAAACAGGGCATGGCCCAGGTGGACGGCTCGTCCCCGAGGACGTCGGGGACCTGGACCCGGATCCGGCCGATGCCCTGCGGGTCGCGGTTGTCCTTGACCGTGCCCCGGTACTTGCCGAGGTAGGTGCGTGGTGCGGTTGTCGCCATGCGGGTGCGCTCCGTCTTTTGCTGCTGGCTGCTAGGGGTTAACGGTGTTCTCCAGCGCGATCAGCCCCTCGCGCGCGAGGGTGAAGTTCTGTGTGTACGAGCCACGTTGCAGGTCGTGCGTGACGCTCTTGACGTAGTAGCGGCCGTCGTAGGTGATGCCAGCGCCCCGGACCCCGACGAGCTCGCGGGGCCGCAGCACGTAGCCGTACCTGGTCACGTCCAGCTGTCCTGACCCGGAGACGGCGTCCGCCACCTCCATCGCCTTGCCGAGCACCTCGGCCAGCGACTCGGGCCCCTCCTTCTTGGCCGTGCCGCCCAACACCTTCTTCTTCAGCGCGGGAGCAGGTCGTCGGGAAAGCGGCGGCCGGAACACGCTGACCTCCGGCACGTCCAGCACCTGGGAGACACGGGTGGCCTGGAACTGCACCCGCGCCTGCGGCTCCTCACGCGCGGTGCCATCGAAGGAGAAGGTGAGCTGGTCGACGTTGGACAGCGCGTCCATGTTGACGTTGAGCGCGTGCTGCGGGGTCCCGAGTCGGACCTCAGGACCCCAGTAGGCCCTGCTCATCCCCGGTGTGGGTCCGGGGTCCAGATAGAACACGAACCCGTTCGCCTTGCCGAGGTCCGTGATGTAGGCGAGGTCGGTGCCCGTCTGGAAGTCGATGCGCTGGGTGGGCACCGGCATCTGGGTGATCAGCTCCGGCATCACCTGCGGGGTTATTCCGTACCGGGCGTACTCGGGCCGCGAGAGGATGTGCGAGACGCGGGCCGCCGGCCCCATGGACGGGAACGGCACGCCCTGCCTCTCCTCCAGGTCCATCAGCACGGTCAGGTCCTCGCCGGTGACGGTGAGGGTCGACTGCCCGGGCTGGTTGCTGATCCCGACCTCCTGCCGGATCAGGATCCCGTCCATGAGCACGGTGGGCGTGCCCTGGATGGTGGTGGAGAGAACGACCCTTGTCTTGGGGTCGAAGAACCCGTCCGGCAGCAGGCGGGTGTTGATGACGCCGCGCTTCGACAGGTCGAAGGACAGCTGGAACCCGCTGCGTTCGCCTGCTGACATGGTGACCTGCGCGGACAGCAACGCGTCCGTCACCTCGCGCGGCACGGGGCGCGCGATCTGTGCGCCCATGCGGAGCGTGAGGTGAATGGGCCCCCGCCGGACCGGTTCGTCAACCATGCGGACCCCCTCCGGGGAGCGGGATGTTGATCCGCTCCCCGGGCGTGTCCGTCGACTCCCGCTGGTCGACGGTGGCGTTGGCGTCGGCGATACGCCACCACTGGGCGGCGGTGCCGAAGTAGTGGTGCGCGAGGAGATCGAGCCGCTCGCCGACGCTGACGGTGTGCGGGACGTTCTCGATCGTCTCGTCGGTGGGTTGTCTGGGGATCAACCGTCGCTTGAGGTACGGCACCTCCCGCCCGTCGTCCGTGGTGTGCACGGCGGTCTCCACGCCGTGGTACCGGCTGGAGCGTGGGTAGTTGGTGATAGCCGGCAGGGCCGTGTCGAGCAAGCGGTCGTCGGTCACAGGACTCCCCCTCCGTTGAGACCCAGCGCGGCGAGCCGGCCGTTAGCCACGGAGGCCGCGAGGCGTTCCTTCTGCGCGAGGTGTGCGAGGTACAGCTCGTAGCCACGGTGCCCGGTGGGCAGATCGCTGACGGTCAGCACGCGCAGTCCGATGCTGAGGCTCGCCCGGATCGGGTTGAGGTCCACGTCGAAGGCGTCCTCGGTGATCGCGACCTCGGTGAGGCGGACGGGCAGCACGCGCTTGTTCCCCCAGGTGAAGAGGGTCAGCGGCGCCTCGATCGGCGTGATCTCGAGCGTCCCAGCGGCGGCGAGCACCTCCAGGTTTCGGAGCTGGACGGAGGTCGGGTTCACCAGCATCTCCAGCGTGGCCAGATGCGGATGAATCCCCTCCGGCGCCGGCACGTCCAACTGGTCGGTGGCATCGATCTCCGCCGTGAACTTCCACGTCTCGACGGCCGGCCCCTTGAGCCGCAAAGCCTCGGTCCGGTCCCCGGCGCCTTCCGCCCCAGCGGTCTGCGGGGCGAGCGTCCGCTCGAGGCTGTCGGGGTTGAACTGGAGGACGATGATCCGTTGCGGCGTGCCGCGCTGGGGATCGATGATGACGATCCCGGACCGGATGGGTTTGGGTATGTCGGCGTAGCGGGTCACGAGTCCGCCTTCCCAGGGTCGATGAGATTGTCGACGATCACCGAAGCCTCCCGGGAGATGGTGGGGCTCGGATCGCCCTCGGCCATCTCGCGCAACCGCTGGCGGTAGGCGGGCCATTGGGAATATGCCATGGCCCACAGTGCTCCACGACGAACGTCGGCGTCCGGGTGCGTCGATGCCCCGATCACCCGGCTACTCACCGACTCTTCCGGCTCGAGTGGTGCTCCGACACCCAGCCGCAGAACAGCTTTCGCTCTTCCTGCCGGATAGACGTTGACGTCTGTCTCCAGGACCAACTCGTCAACGCTCCACACGGCAAGTCCCCGCTGGATTCCGGTCAACACCTGCTCGATGCGGCTCCAGTCATCTCCCGACACCACGAAATATCGCTCATCGACCCTATCGTCCTCGGTGAAGTGAGCAGCGGTCGCCTCGTCGACGCGCCACGTGACAGACAAGTGAACATGAGCCTTCGGATCCCGGGGAACATGTCCCGCCAGCTCCCAGTGCAACGAGTCGGCCAGAGCTTCCACATCCTCCGGCGTCACGGAGTCCTTGACGACCAGTCGATGACTGATGAATTCTCCAAGATGCATCAGGCCCTCGATTCCAACCTTACTCCGCAGCTCCGGGCGTCATGCCATAGAGACTGTACACACGCCGCTCGATATGATCGAACAACGCCTGCTTCCGCTTTTCCTTGTCCTGGACCGCTCCGAAGTCCTCGCCCACCATCGTATTAGCCCAGACTTCGAGATAACTCATTTCATCGTCGGCCATCTTGACGCCACCCGGCGTGATCTCCCCTCTTCCCGCAACCTCGCCCCACACATAATTCGAATAGGGCCCCTCCCAGGCGTTCACTCGCTCCCGCGCATCCCGCTTTTCCTCCTCGGTGAAATCATCACCCCGTCGCGGGTTCGCCCGCCGCATTACACGCTGGTATTCCTCGACAGTAACGCGATCTGGTTCTTGCGCAATTCGAGTCCAGAAATCCTTGCGCAATATGCGCCTTCTCCCTCGACCGGACATCTTTTCCAAATCTGCGGCCGTCAACCCGACCTTGCCCCCCTCGTAGTTCATCGCTCGCGCCAGGTCCTGGGGCTTCATACCCTGCCGGATCAACTCATAGAACTTGTAGAACAGGTTGAGCCTGCGGGCACCGCTCTGCGCACCGCCTGGCGCCATCGGGAGCCTTTTCAACGCCTCGCTGAGGGTGCTGATCGTCTCGCCCTTGCGCTTCCCGTTCGCCTGCCGCTGTCCCCCCTGCGCCCCCATCTCGTAGGCCATGGCGCGATAGACCAGATCGCTGACCGATCGATTCTGTTCAACCGCTCCCAGGACACGCAGGTAGTCTCGTCTCCCATTCTCCTGAGTTGCGTCCGAGGCGCCTCTGATGTCCTGCAGCATCACCTCGGCGAGCTCTCTCTGCTCTGACGCCGGAACGTCATTGAACATGTTGCTATACCTGTCACCCGGGAAGGGACTGACGGTATCGGGACCGTGCGTCACGATCTGGTTCATTGGGCTGCTCCCCTGCCTCACGTTGACGACATCACCAGAGGGGCCCAATATACGCGTCGACTCGTTGAGGTTCATGTTGATGTTTCGCAGAGAAAGCGCCACACCTGTGGACTGAGGAGTCTGTCCCAGTTGTAGCGTGTCGCCACTCAACCTGGATTCGAAGCTCGCCCGCTGGGCACGTTGGGAATTCTCCACCCGGTCCGCGATCACCCGTATGTGGCGCAGCAGGTCGTCCCGGTCCTTGCGGGTGAACGTAACGCCGGCGATGACCCACTGGCGAGGGTTGAGATATGCGTCGATATCGAACTGCTGGCCATCGTTCAGGACCAGTCGGCTGAGGCGATACCAGAGACGAAGCGCCTGGAGAATCCCACGATGTACGGGACGTGCGAGCCCTCGGCCGAGCACTCTCCGCAGACGAGGGCGCAGCCGCGCCACGATCTGGGCCAGCCGGCGCCCCTTCGCCTCGGGCGAGTCCTCCTGGCGCCGTCGCTCCTCACGTTGTTGCTGACGCCGTTGCTCTCGTGTGCGCTGGTGATCGCGCAGTCTGTCGCGGCGCCGGGCATAGGCGTCGCGCATGCGACGTGCATCGTTGTCGCGAGCACGGCTACGTTCATCGCCGCGGGGGCGCTCGCGCTCCGGACGGCGCCTACGTTCGCGGGCATCGCGAGTACGGGGCCGGCGAGGGTCGTCGTCGCGATCGCGGCGGCGTTCGCGTTCTCGTTGCCGGCGGACCCGGTCGAGCGCTTCCCGTACAGTCGCGCGGTCGCGTTGGCGGGCCCGGCCCTCGGGGGACCTGCGCGGGCGGCGTGGGG
>NZ_SMKC01000430.1 GCF_004348315.1 Streptomyces sp. 8K308
GTGCGGGGGAAGCGGCAGGCGGCCGCCGTCGAGGACGTGGCGCAGCCCGGCGTGGTCGAGCGGCTCGCTGAAGGCGAGGCCCTGGCCACGCCGGCAGCCGAGCGCGCGCAGCGCGGCGGCCTGCTCGGGGTGGTCGACGCCGTCGGCGAGGGAGTCGATGCCGAGGTCGGCGGCCATCCGCAGCAGGCCGGCGGCGATCTTGCGCAGCTGCGGTGAGTCGACGAGGCCGTCGACGAGCTCACCATCGAGGCGGACGAGGTCGACGGGGAGCAGGTGCAGGGCGGCGGCCGCGGTGCCGCCGCTGCCGAAGCCGCCGAGCGCGACGCCGACGCCGAGGCCGCTGAGGTCGAGGAGGCGGCGGCGCAGCTCGTCGGCGGCCAGCACGGACTCGGCCTCGGGCAGCTCGATCATCAGGGCGCCGGGCGGCAGGCCGTGCTCGGCGAGCAGCGCCTCGACGCCGCCGGCGCCCAGCGCCCGGTCGGCGAGCCTGGGCCCCGGCACGCGGACGCTGACCGGGACCGTGTGGCCGGCGCGGTGGCGCCTGCCGGCCTCGGCGATGGCCTGCCTGACCAGCCAGCCGGTCATCTCGGTGGCCCGCTCGCCGGCGTCCGGGCGGGGGCCGCGCAGCAGCTCGAGCGGGGTGGTGAGCAGGCCGTGCGCCGCCCGCCAGCGCGCCTGGGCGGAGAGCGCGGTGATCCGCCCGTCGGCGAGGTCGACGACGGGCTGGTGGAGCAGGGTGAACTCGCCGGCGTGCAGGGCGCGGCGCAGCCGGTCGGCCAGCTCGGTGCGGCGCACCGCCTCGGCCTGGAGCTGCGGCACGTACAGCTCGACGCGGGCCTTGCCGGCCTGCTTGGCGCGGTACATCGCGAGGTCGGCGTTACGCATCAGGGCGGCCGGGGTGGCGCCCGGCTCGGCGAAGGCGATGCCGATGCTGGCGGCCACCCGCACCTCGCGGCCGTCCACCACGTAGGGGCGGGAGAGCGCGGTCCGCACCCGCTCGGCGATCTCCAGGATGCGGTACTCGCGGGGCCCGGGCTCGCCGGCCGGGTCGCCGACGATCAGCGCGGCGAACTCGTCCCCGCCGAGCCGGGCCGTGGTGTCGCCGGCCCGCACCGACTCGCGCAGCCGCTGGGCGGCCTGCACCAGCAGCTCGTCGCCCGCCTGGTGGCCGATGCTGTCGTTGACCGCCTTGAAGCCGTCGAGGTCGATGAAGAAGACCGCCGCGTCCGGGTCCCCGGTCTGGCCCGGGCCGTGGCCATCGCTGAGGGCCAGCCTGACCCGCTCGGTGAACAGGGCCCGGTTGGGCAGGTCGGTGAGGGCGTCGTGGGAGGCGCTGTGCTGAAGCTGCGCTTGCAGTCGCACACGTTCCGTCACGTCTCGACTGTTGAAGATCAGGCCGTCCTGGTAGCGGTTGACGCTGGACTCCACGTTGAGCCAGCGCCCCTCGGCGTGGAGCACCCGGCACTCGATCCTGGTGGCCGGCTCGAGCGCGGGCGGCACCGCGAGAAAGCGGCGCAGCTCGTGCAGGACACGGCCGAGGTCGTCCGGGTGGATCAGCGTCGAGAGCTCGCAGCCGATCAGCCGCTCGGCGTCCCTGCCGTACACGCCGGTGGCCGCCGGGCTCACGTAGCGGAGCTTGCCGTCCGGCGCGGCGATCATGATCACGTCGCTCGATCCTTGCACCAGCGAACGGAAGTAGTTCTCCTTCTGGGCAAGCTCGCGGGTCAGGGCCGCGTTGTCGGCGAGGGTGATCCCCTGGCGCACGAGCAGCGCGAGGACCACGGCGGACGCCGCGTACACGACGACGCGGTCGACGCTACGGCCAGCGACTATGGTCATCAGGATGCTGAGCACGCAGACGGCCGCCGCCGTGTAGGGCGCGAGGGCGCCGATGCCCAGCGACTCGACGAACGGGCCCTCCTCGCGGTCGCCCTCGGCGCGCTCAGCCGGCGCCGGCTCCTCGGCCGGCCCCTCGTCCGGCGGCCGACCGCCGGGCCGCTCGCTCCTGGTGCCCGCCCACGGCGCGTAGGCCAGGAGCAGCGAGGCGGCGAACCAGCCGGCATCGAGCAGTTGACCCGAGCTGTAGTGGGCGCGCAGCATGGGCGAGGTGAACAGGGCGTCGCACAGGACGGTCAGGGCCAGGGCGCCGATGGCGGTGTTGATCCCGGCCCGGTGCCGGGTGCCGTGCCTGAAGTGCAGCACGAGCACCATGCTGACCAGCGCGATGTCCAGCAGCGGGTAGGCCAGCGCCAGGGCGGCGCGGGCCACGGTCTCGCCCCGCCACTGGGCGGTGTGGGCGAGAGCGACGCTCCACGACAGCGTCATCAGCGAGCCGCCGATGAGCCAGGCGTCCAGCCCGAGGCAGATCCAGCGGGCCCTGGTGACGGGGCGCCTGGCGAACATCAGCAGGCCGATGATGGCCAGTGGCGCGAAGAGCAGGTAGCAGATGTCGGCGAGCGAGGTGCGCGGGACTGACTCCCGCAGCACCACCTCGTACCAGCCCCATATGGCGTTGCCCAGGCCGATCATCATCGAGGAGAGGCCGAACAGCGTCCACGCCGGCCGCAGGTCGCCCGCGCGCCGGTGCGCGTACCACAGGCACGATCCGGCGGCCAGGAAGGCGGCCGCCGCGAGCCCGAAGTCCCCCATCACGCGGGCCACCTGCGGCGAACCCCAACCGAACAGGGCCCCCACGGCGTAGCCCGCGCACACCCCGGCCAGCGCCAGCTGCGGCCCCGGGCCGGTCAGCGGCGGGCTCTCCGCGTCGGCACGCGGCCGCCATGCCGTTCTCGGGCGGTGCATTCGCCTGTGCCCCCCTCTCGTTCCGGACTCGCCCCGGAACGGACGGTACACCAGAACCGTCACTCAACGCCATAGCAATCTCACCGACCGTGACGATCTGGGGGGCACCTCGCGCTCGGTCAGCGCCGCGGGTCAGCGCTCCCGCCCCCGCCGACGGCGACGACGTGCGCCACGGGTTCGCCGGCCGCGAACCTGGCCAACTGGGCCCGCAGCAACCGCTCCGCACGAGGCCTGAAGGCCGTCGTCGGACCGCCGACGTGCGGGGTGATCAGCACGCCGGGCGCGCCCCACAGCGGATGCCCTGGCGGCAGCGGCTCCGGGTCCGTGACGTCGAGCGCGGCCAGCAGCCGGCCCGACTCGAGCTCGGCGAGCAGCGCCTTGGTGTCCACGACGGGACCACGGCCGACGTTGACCAGCAGCGCGCCGTCCGGCATCCGGGCCAGGAACTCGGCACCGACCAGGCCGCGGGTGGCGGGGGTGAGCGGGGTCGCGACGATCACCACGTCGGCGCGGGGCAGCAGCTCGGGCAGCTCGTCGGTGCCGTGCACCGGGCCGCGCGGCGCGGTCCTCGCCCGGCTCGCGACGCGGATGACCTCGGCCACCTCGAACGGCAGCAGCCGGTCCTCGATGGCCCCGCCGATGCCGCCGTACCCCAGGATCAGCACCCGCCGGTCGGCGAGCGCGGGGCGCACGCCCTGCGCCCACCGCCCCTCGCCCTGGGCGCGCACCGCGTCCGGGACGCCGCGGAGCGCGGCCAGGGTCAGGGTGAGGGCGAGTTCGGCGGTGCTGGTGTTGTGCAGGGAGCCGGCGTTGCACAGCCGCGCGCCGGGCGCCAGGTCGGGGAGTCCGGGGAGCATGTGGTCGACGCCGGCGGTCAGGGTCTGGACGACGCGCACGCCGGTCATCAGCGGCAGCGGTCGCAGCACCACGTCCGGCCGCTTCAGGTACGGGACGACGTAGAAGGCGCAGTCGGCCGGATCGGCCGGATACTCGTCCTCGCCGTTCCAGTGCCGGTACGCGAATGATTCGGGCAGGTCGGACAACTCGTCGGGGGAGAAGGGCAGCCAGACATCTGTAGTGCTCATGCCGCCAGGCTAGATCGGCCGCGGGCCGGGGAACCCGGGGGTGACGGAACGGATCGCGTCTGATGTGCTGGTCGCTCCGATCGCGGTCCGGGGGCGGGGAGGACGGAGGCGGATGATGAGGCGGCGAGGCGTGGCCCTGGTGGCGGCGGTGACAGCCGTGTCCCTTGTGGTGTCGGGCTGTTCGGGCTCCGACGGGGACGACGGCGGCGCGGAGGGAGCGGGCGGCGCGACCGCGTCCGAGCCGGCGGATGAGCCGTCGGCGGAGCCGACCGACTCCGCGGAGTCGGCTGAGTCGGGTGAGCCCCCCGTGGCCCCCGACGAGGGATCCGTGGAGGTGGCCGAGACGCTGGCGGAGGGGCTCGACTCGCCCTGGGGCCTGGCGCCGCTGCCCGATGGCGACCTGTTGGTCGGCTCCCGCGACGGCGGCACGATCCACCGGATCGCGGCCGACTCCGGCGAGGTCTCGGAGGTGGGCGAGGTGCCGGGCGTGACGCCGGACGGCGAGGGCGGGCTGCTCGGCCTCGCCCTGGACCCGGAGTTCGCGTCAAGCGGCCTGCTCTTCGCCTACTACACGACGGCCGACGACAACCGGATCACCGCCTTCCGCCACGACGCCTCGGCGGCGCCAGGACAGGGCCTCGACCGGGAGCGCGACGTGCTCACCGGGATCCCCAGGGGCGGGTTCATCCACAATGGCGGCGGCCTGGCCTTCGGCCCCGACGGCATGCTGTACGCCTCGACCGGCGACGCCGACAACCGGGGCCTCGCGCAGGACCGGAACTCCCTCTCCGGGAAGATCCTGCGGATCGACCCCACGACGGGCGAGCCACCGACCGACAACCCGGACCCCGACTCGCTGGTCTACTCCTCCGGCCACCGCAACGTGCAGGGCCTCGCCTGGGACGCCGAAGGCCAGCTGTGGGCCTCGGAGTTCGGCCAGGACACCTGGGACGAGCTCAACCGGATCGAACCGGGCGAGAACTACGGCTGGCCGCTGCACGAGGGGCCGGGCGGCGAGGCCGACGGCTTCACCGACCCGGTGCGGTGGTGGCCGCCGGCCGAGGCGTCGCCCAGCGGCCTCGCCTTTCAGGGCGGCTCCCTCTGGCTGGCCGGACTGCGCGGCGAACGGCTGTGGCGGGTGCCGCTCACCGGGGCCGAGCCCGAGTCGTTTCTGAGCGGCGAGTTCGGGCGCCTGCGGGCGGTGCGGGCGGTTGGGGACGACGAGTTGCTGCTCGTCACTAACGAGACGGACTCCCGGGGGACGCCGTCCGGGGCGGATGACCGCGTCCTCCGCCTGCGGGTCCGCTGACCGGCGGATCTCCCCCACCCACCC
>NZ_SMKC01000431.1 GCF_004348315.1 Streptomyces sp. 8K308
CCCACCCTTTCACGCGCCGCGGGGCCGGGCGGGCCCGGCGCTCGCGCGGGATTTCCCCACCCGCACGCCCTGTCAGCGCTGCGCACGGGAGTGTGGCGGGCCGCCCGGCAGGCCGGACAGCTGGGCGCAGCACGCCCGCAGGACCCGAGCGCCGGGCGGCGGAACGCCACGCGCGCATAGGTATTCGACTCTCCGCTTCTCCACGAACAGGCGATCGCCGACAGGCCTTCGACGCCGGCACGTAGGCGCGACAGCGTCGGGGCGTGCCGATCACACTGAGCGGCTTAGCGTCCGGGTGATGCACGGCGACGGCGTCCGGCGACTCGATGTCCTCGTGGACCCGGCGGCCGATCTCCGGCTGGTCAGGGAGATCCGTCGGCAGTGCGTGGACGGCGGCGTCGGCGTCAGCCGAGTCGGAGGTTCCAACGGCCACGGCCGCCGCTGAGGCTGACGACGGAGAGCGGGTGGACCTCGGTGCGCCACTACGACAGCGGGGGTGCCTTGAGCGCGTAGAGCATGGCGGCCCGGATCACCGAGGGTTCGGTGACGGCGACGACCCGGCCGTCGTCGTCGATGGGGCGGGTGTCGAGCCAGCCACCGACCCGGGCGACGAAGGTGAGCAGGTCCTCGCCCCCGTGCGGGGCCGAGCGGGGGTCGGCGAGCCAGACGTCGACCGCGGCCGGCTCCCGGGCGGTGACCTCCTGTAAGGTGAAGCCGCTCCAGCGTCCCATGTCGCAGTCACGCAGGGCGGGTTGGGCGAGCGGGGCGAGGCCGATGGCCTCCCCGGTCTGCCGGCTGCCCGGAGTGGGCGAGCAGTAGCGCAGCTCGGCGGCGGCCAGCGGCAGCAGGGCCGGGATGGCGCGCTCCAGCGCTCGCCAGCCGGCGGTGTCGAGAGGGCGGTCATCGCCGAAGCGTGCGTCGAGAAGGCTGGAGCTGCGGGCTGCGGCGATCAGCGTGACCAGCATGGCGTGATCGTACGAGCACTCGAATATCAGCACCACCGCGCTGAGGTAAGTCTCACGGAGGTTCCGGCTGGCCGCCCAGCGCGTCGCGCCAGGCCGTGCCCAACCGCCGGACGCCTTCCACCAGTTCGGCGAGCCCGGCGGCGGGTGCGAAGCTGAGGCGGACGTGTGCCGCCGGCGGTTCGGCCGCGAAGTAGGGGCGGCCGGGCGCGACGGCGACGCCGGCCCGTAGCGCGGCGGCGGCGAGCGTGGCCTCGTCGGCGCCGGGCGGCAGCGGCAGCCACAGGTGGTAGCCGCCGCGCGGCGGCGGCGCCGGCAACCCGGCCGGGCCGGCCGCGAGCGCCCGCGCCATCGCCTCCCGCCGCTCCCGCAACTCCCGTGCCACCGCGCGGAGGTGACGGCCCCACGCGGGCGCGCCGACGAGTTCGAGGGCCGTCTCCTGGAGCGGTCGCGGGACGAAGAAGCTGTCGACGATCTGGATGGCCCGCAGCCGCTCGGCGACCGGTCCGCGCGCGGCGATCGCGCCGACCCGCAGGCTCGCCGAGGTCACCTTGGTCAGCGAACGGACGTGCACCACCGTGCCGTCCGGGTCGTCGGCCGCCAGGCTCGGCGGCAGCGGACCGGCGTCCTCGTGGCCGAGCAGTCGGGCGAAGTCGTCCTCGACCACGAAGGCACCGGCGGCCCGCGCCGCGGCGAGCACCTCGGCCCTGCGCTCCGGGGCGAGCACGGCGCCGGTCGGGTTCTGGAAGAGCGGCTGGCAGACGAACACCCGCGCCCCGCTGGCCCGGAACGCCTGCCGCAGCAGTTCGGGGCGGACCCCGTCCGCGTCCACCGGCACCGGGACGGGCCGCAGCCCGGAGGCCCGGGCGACGGCCAGCATCCCGGGGTAGGTCGGCGACTCCACGAGCACCGGGGCGCCCGGCGGCGCGAGGGCGCGCAGCGCGGTGGTGAGGGCGCTCTGCCCGCCGGCCGTGATCAGCACGTCGGCGGCCGCCACCGTGCCGGCGCCGCCGTCGATCTCGCGGGCGAACCAGGCGCGCAGTTCCGGCAGGCCGGCCATCGGCGGCCGGTCCCAGGCCCCGGGTCGGCGCCCGGCCCTGGCGAGCGCGGCGGCCAGCGCGCGCTCGGGCCGCAGCGCGGGCGCCAGATAGCCGCCGTTGAGCTCGATGACGCCGGACGGCGGGGCGACGAGGGTCGCCAGGACACCCTCGGCCTCCACGGTGCGCGGCACCTCGTCGGGCGACGGCTCCGCGGTGAGGGCGATCTGCTGCCAGGAGGTGTCGCCCGGCGTCGGGGGCGCTGGGCGTGGTCCCGCGCGGAAGGCGCCGGCGCCCGGCCGGGTGACGACGAGGCCCTCGGCGGCTAGCGCGGCCAGGGCGCGGGCGACCGTCCCGGGGCCGACGTGGTGCCGACGCATCAGCTCCCGGCTCGACGGCAGCCGCTCCCCCGGCCGGTAGCGGTCCAGATCCCGACGCAGTAGGCCGGCCAGCTCCGCCTCACTGCTACTGTGTTTCATGACGGATCACCATAGCGCTACCGCCCGCTTGCCGATAGCGGTGCCGGCCGCCTCGGCCCACATCCGCCCCGTCACGGACCGGGGTGGCATTGCCCTCGCCGCCCTCGGGGTCCTGGCGTTCTCGCTCACCTTCCCCGCCACCGTCTGGGGCCTGGACGGACTCGGCCCCTGGACCCTCACCTGTGCCCGCGTCGCGCTGGGCGCGGTCGCCGCCGCCGCCTGGCTGGCGCTGACCCGGACCCCGCCGCCCGAGCGCCGGCACTGGCCGGGCCTCGCCACCGTGGCCGCCGGCACCCTGATCGGCTTCCCGCTGCTGACCACGCTCGCCCTCCAGACCTCGTCCACCGCCCACGCCGCGGTGGTGGTCGGGCTGCTGCCGATCACCACCGCCTGCTACGTCACGTTCCGTACGGGCAGCCGGCCGTCGCGCGCCTTCTGGGGCGCGGCGCTGGTCGGTGCCGCCGCGGTGCTCGTCTTCGCGCTCCAGCAGAACGGCGGCGCCCCCACGGCCGGCGACGGCTATCTGCTGCTCGCCCTGCTGATCTGCGCCGCCGCCTACGGAGAGGGCGGCCGCCTGGCCGGCGAACTGCCCGGCTGGCATGTGGTGGCCTGGGCCCTCACGGCCTGCCTGCCGCTGGCCGTGGCCGGCCTCGTCGCCGCGCTGCTCGCCGAGCCGGCCGAGCTCACGGCACGCGCGGCCGTCGGGCTGCTGTGGCTGGCGGCCGGCTCCCAGGTCCTGGGCATCGTGGTCTGGTACCGCGGCCTTGCCCGCGCCGGCATCGCCAGGGCCAGCCAGTTGCAGCTCGCGCAGCCGCTGCTCACGCTGGTGTGGGCGGTGCTGCTGCTCGACGAGCGCCTGACCCTGGCCGCGCCGCTGACGGCCGTGGCCGTGCTGGTCTGCATCGTGATCACCCAGCGGTCCCGCGGCTGACGGGTCGGGGTGCGCGACGTAGACTAAAAGTGGTGACGTAGATCACACCGGGGTGCGCGACCGGCCCGGTGGCACAGTCGGACGCCGGCCGCGCGCAGCGGCCCGGAACCCCCGGGAACGGCGAGAGGCGACGGGAAGGTATCCCGATGCGAGCGAAGACAGGCGACCGGATGGTCACGCACGGCAGGACCGTCGGCGACACCGAGCGGGTCACCGAGATCATCGAGGTGCTCGGCGAGAACGGCGAGCCGCCCTTCCGGGTGCGCTCGGCCGACGGCCACGAGAGCGTCGTGTCCCCGGGGCCCGACTCGGAGATCAAGAGCGGGCGCCGCCGGACTCCAGGGCGCGGCTGACGCCGCCCCCACCACTACGCGTGAGCTGGCGCCGCGGCGCCAGCTCACGCGTAGTGGTCGCGGTACACCCGGGTCATCGCGCCGAGCGGGTCCGCCTTGACCTGCTTGGCGGAGTAGAACGCGTTGCCCCCCACCTCCGGGTGCTCGGCGCACAGCGTGAGGTGCCGGGAGAGCTCGGCCGGGTCCTGCCAGGCGGAGCCCTGCGCCGGGTCGCCCACCTTGTAGACCGCCTCGCCGACGTGGAGCGCGACGCCGGTGTTCCTGGCGACCTCCGACCACCAGGACACCACCGTCGCGTAGTCGGCGCCCTCCTGCCCGATGTGCCAGTAGACCTGCGGCAGCACGTAGTCGATCCAGCCCTCGCGCACCCACGCGCGGGTGTCCGCGTACAGGTCGTCGTAGGTCTGCACGCCGGCGTCGGTGTCCGAACCCAGCGGGTCGGTCGCCTTGTTGCGCCAGACGGCGAACGGGCTGACGCCGAACGCGACGTCCGGCTTGGCCTCCCGCACCCGCTCCGCCATCTCCCGCACCAGCAGGTCGATGTTGTGCCGCCGCCAGTCGCCGCGGTCGTCGAAGTCCCCACCGTGCGCCTCGAAGGCCGCGTCGTCGTCGAACTCCTCGCCGGCCACCGGGTACGGGTAGAAGTAGTCGTCCCAGTGCACGCCGTCGATGTCGTAGGACTCGACGGCGTGCATCATCGCGTCCTGCGTGAACGCGCGCACCTCGGGCAGCCCTGGGTTGTAGTAGAGCCGGCCGCCGTAGGGCACCGCCCAGTCCGGGTGCCGGCGCGCCGGGTGATCGGCCGTCAGCCGGGACGGGTCGGCGTGCGTCGCGATCCGGTAGGGGTTGAACCAGGCGTGCAGCGCGAGGCCGCGCTCGTGTGCCTCGGTGACCGCGAAGTCCAGTGGATCCCAACCCGGGTCCCGACCCTGGGTGCCGGTCAGCCACTCCGACCAGGGCTCGTGCGGGGAGGGCCAGAACGCGTCCGCCGTGGGCCTGACCTGGAGGAACACGGTGTTGAGGCGCCAGCGGGCCGCCGCGTCGAACAGGGCGGCCAGCTCGGCACGCGCCTCGTCCGCCGTGAGCCCGGGCTCGCTCGGCCAGTCGATGTTGGCGACCGAGGCGATCCACATGCCCCGCAGCCCGGTCGATCTCGCGCCGCCGCCGGCCGGCGCGCCGAGCGCCGCCAGGGGAGCCGCCCCGCGGCCAGCGGCGGCCGAGGACTGACTGAGCGTCAAAGCGCCGGTCAACGTGCCGAGCGTGGCGATCGCCAGGCTCCTGCGGGTGATGCGTGCCATCCATTGCCCCCTGTCGGTACCACCATGTTACGTATACCCAGCACAGCGTGACGGACTCTCGGTCACAACGGACGCGTGACACACCCCTTATGCGAACAACATTCGACGGTTAACATCATCGACACGTATGACTGGGAGCGCTCCCACCC
>NZ_SMKC01000432.1 GCF_004348315.1 Streptomyces sp. 8K308
GTCGACACCCTGGCCGCCCTCCGCGCCGCGGCCCGCGCCGGCACCCAGGTCCACATCGGCTACGTCACCGCCGACGGCGTCGCCGCCCCCCACGTCCTCTCCCCGGTCCGCGTGGAGGCCGGCCTCGTCACCGCCTTCGACCACACGGCCGACGAAGTCCGCACCTACCCCCTGCACCGCATCACCGGAGCGGTGCCGCTCCGCTCGGCTTAGCCAGGCACCGGGGCGGGTGCGCTGCGCTCGGCTTAGCCAGGCGCCGGGGCCTGGCGGCCCCGTGCCGGTGCGCTGCGCGCGGCTTGGACAGGACGTCGGGGCCGCCCCCGCGGCGCCGCCACGCTGCGCGCGGCCTGAGCAGGCCCCCGGGGGCCTGGCGGCCCGAGCCGACGCGCTGCGCGCAGCTTCCGCCAAGCCTTGGGCCTCGCGGCCTCAAGGCAATGCGCTGCGCGCGACTCGAACACGGCGCCGGGGCCGGTGCGGCAGATCAGGAGAAAGGTAAAGCCCAGGAGCGTGGCTACGCCGGGCTTGTGTCTACCGTCGCGGCCCGCTCACGGAGTTGTTCCGCGCTGGCGACGCCGCGGAGCCGGTTCAGGTCGAGCCGGGCGCGCATGTCGAGGACGGCGTCGTGGACTTTCATGGAGTGGAGACCGTCGGCGCAGTCAAGGAACTCGTTCCACGCGGCGAAGGCGCCGTCGATGTCGTCTCGGCGCAGGCGTACCTGGCCGAGGTCGGCGAGGACGATGGCGCGGGTGCGGCGCCGGTCGAGTCCGTGGATGTCGAGGGCGTGGTGCAGATGATCTTCGGCGGCGTCGAGGTCGCCGAAGCTGGCGAGGATCATGCCCGATTCGTGGGCCCACCGGCCGGCCGAGTAGTGGGCGGCCCAGGACTCCCCGGGGATTTCGGTGCGCGTTCGATGGCGGTCTGCGAAGCGGCCAGGGCCTTGGTGGCGGTGCGGCGATCGCCGTCGGCGGCGGCGTTGGCCAGGGTCGCGTTGTAGTACGCGATGGCGCGGGGCTCACGGAGGTAGCGCGCGTAGCGGACGCACTCTTCGGACAGCCGGACGGCGGCCCGATGGCCGTGGTCGATGGCCTGGACAGCCATGCCCCACAGAGCGGTCGCGGACAGCTCCGCATCCCCGGCCTCGGCCGCAAGCCGGTAGGAGTGGGCGTAATACCGCCGAGCAAGGCCCTGGTTGCCCTCGTCTCCAGCCATCCACCCGGCCAGATGCACCAGCTGGGAGACGGCCGCGAACAGCTCGCGGCCGGTCGACCCTGGCCGGGATCGCCACCGCCCCCCTGGTCCGCCGCATCACTCCGACCGATCTCCCGCCGCACGCGGCGACCACACCGCGGGTCGAGGTGCTGGCCGGGCTGGGGGTCCCGCACCCGGACGAGCTCTGCGAGGTCTGGTGGGACGCGGCCCTGGCCACGGCCGCCGGCACCGAGCTGTTCCCCGGCGTCATGGACGGGCTGATGGCCCTGAAGAACGAAGGGACGGCCACCGGTCTTGTCACTCTCCAGCACCGGTCCCGGCTGTCCTGGCTGCTGCCACCGGCCGTGCTCCGCTGCTGCACGTGACCGTCTGCCGCGAGGACGCCGAACCCAAGCCCGCCCCGGACGGCATCCGGCTCGCCCTGGACAGGCTTGGCGTCAGCCCCGCCGAGGCGGTCTTCCTCGGCGACACCCCCGGCACATGCGGGCCGCCCTCGCCGCCGAGGTCACCCCGATCGGGGCCGGGTGGGGCTATGCCGGAGGCCAGGCCCTGCGCGACGCCGGGGCCGCCGTCGTGCTGCACGACCCGGGCTGGATCGGCCCCGGCCTGCTCGATCACCGGGTCACGGCCTCGGCTACGGCACGGTCGCGTTAAGCGATCATGAACTCCGACCCGCTACAGTCGGTGGTGCGGCAGACCTCCGCTCCTTCGCGGGCTGCCGCACCACCGATCGTGATCGACGGATCTGGAGTCATGGTGTACGCCGTGGGGGCGCGAGCTATCTGCGTCGAGCTGGGGAACTGAGAACACTCTCAGTCCTGGTTCTCGGCCCGGCTCGGCGTGTGATCACCCCACCAACCTCTTCGCGACTCCCCCGTGAGGCCACCCAGCCATGCGCTCGACGCAGATCCGCAACACTTTCACCGACTTCTTCACCTCCCGCGGCCATCAGCTCGTCCCCTCAAGCCCGCTGATCCCCAACGACCCCACGCTGCTGTTGGCGAACGCCGGGATGAACCAGTTCAAGCCCTACTTCCTCGGCGAGACCCGGCCTCCCTTCCCTCGGGCGACGTCCATCCAGAAGTGCGCCCGTACCTCCGACATCGACAACGTCGGCCGCACCAACCGGCACGCGACGTTCTTCGAGATGATGGGCAACTTCTCCTTCGGCGACTACTTCAAGGAAGACGCCATCGCCTATGCCTGGGAACTGCTGACCAAGGGCTACCAACTGGAGAGGGAGAAGCTCTGGATCACCGTCTACCAGGACGACGACGAAGCCGAGCGCCTCTGGCGCCGCATCGGCGTACCCGCCTCCCGCATCCAGCGGCTCGGGATGGAGGACAACTACTGGTCCATGACTGTTCCGGGCCCGTGCGGCCCCAGTTCCGAGATCAACTACGACCGTGGCCCCGCCTTCGGCAAGGAAGGCGGCCCGGCCGTCGACGGCGAACGCTACGTCGAGATCTGGAACCTGGTCTTCATGCAGAACATCCGCGGCGAGGGCCCGGCGAAGAAGGACTACCCGATCGTGGGTGAACTGGCCGCCAAGAGCATCGACACCGGCCTGGGCCTTGACCGGCTCGCCGCGATCCTCCAGGACGTTCCCAACGTCTGCGGCACCGATCTGCTGGTCCCCACCCTCCACACGGTCCAGGACCTCGCCGGCCGCTCCTGCCCCACCCAGGGTGAGGAGAAGGTCTCCTTCCAGGTCGTCACCGAACACGCCCGCTCCGTCGCCTTCCTCATCGCCGACGGCGTCCTCCCGGCCAAGGATGGCCGCGGCTACATCCTTCGGCGCCTGATGCGCCGGGCAATCCGCCATGCGCGTCTGCTGGGCATCGACGGCCCCGTCCTGCCGAACACGACCGCCAGTGTCATCACCAACCTCGGCGACGTCTGGCCCGAACTCGCCAGCCAGGCGGCCCTGATCGAGCAGGTCGTCACCGCCGAGGAGGAGTCCTTCACCCGCACCCTCACCCAGGGCACCCGGTTGCTGAACGCCGCGATCAGCCGTACCCGCGAGACGCGTCTCGCCACCCTGCCCGGCGAGACCGCCTTCGAACTCGCCGACACCTACGGCTTCCCCCTGGAACTGACCGTCGAGGCCGCCCGCGAGGCGGGGCTGACCGTCGACGAGGACCGGTTCGCCGCGCTGCTGGACGAACAGAAGAAGCGCGCGAAGGCCCGCAGCAAGGCCAAGACCGCCGAGGCCCTACGCGCGATGGACACCTACCGCGAGCTGGCCGCCCGCCTGCCGCGGACCGAGTTCCTCGGCTATCAGCAGCTGACCGCCGAGGTCACCGTCACCGGCCTGATCTCCGGCGGTGCCGTCGCCACCAGCGCCGGTGAGGGCAGCGATGTTGAGCTGGTCCTGGACCGCTCACCGTTCTATGCCAAGGCCGGCGGCCAGATCGGCGACACCGGCACCCTGACTCTGAACGAGGGAACACGCCTGCGGATCACCGACACCCGCTACGGACTGGAGGGCTTTCGCGTCCACACCGCCCGCATCCTCGAAGGCGAACTCCTCACCGGCTCAGTCGGCCAAGCCGAGGTGGACGCCGAGCGCCGAGCGGGCCTGATGCGCTCGCACTCCGCCACCCACATCCTGCACGCCGTCGTCATGGCCACCCTCGGCGACCACGCCCGCCAACAGGGCTCCCTCGTCGAACCGGACCGGCTCCGCTTCGACTTCGCCCACTTCACCGCCCTCACCCCCGACCAGCTCCACCAGATCGAGAACGCCGTCAACGGCCACGTCCTCGACGACCCCGCCGTCCGCGCCTGGCACGCCGACCGCGCCGAGGCCGAAGCCGCTGGCGCCATCGCCCTGTTCGGAGAGAAGTACGGCGACACCGTCCGCATCGTCGACATCGGCGACTTCTCCCGCGAACTGTGCGGCGGCACCCACGTCGCCCACGGCTCCCAGGTCGGCGCCTTCCGCCTGCTGACTGAATCCTCCATCGGCTCCAACCTCCGCCGCGTTGAAGCCCTCACCGGCCACGGCACCCTCACCCGTCTCGACACCGAGCGGCGCCTGCTGAACGAGGTCGCCGGACTCCTCGGCACCCGCCCCGGCGACGTCCCCGAGGTCCTGCGCAAGCGGCTGGAGGCACTGGCCTCCGCCCAGGACGAACTCGCCCGGCTGCGCGCGGCTGAGCTCCGTCAGCAGGCCGAACTCCTTGCCGGACAGGCCCAGCCCGCCGGGGAGAGGGGCCTGCTCCTGATCCGGCGCATCACCGGGATCGCCCCAGATGAACTGCGTGAATTCGCAGCCGACGCCGTGACCCGGATCCCGCACGACCGCGCGATCGTCGTCCTCGGCGCCGAGCAGGACGGGAAGGCTCTGCTCGTCGCCGCGGTCTCCCGCCGCCTCAACGAGGACGGCGTCGAGGCGAGCCAGATCCTCATCGAGGCCGCCCGCGTGGTCGGCGGAGGATCCGGTGGGCGCGGTCCGGTGGCCAACGCCGGCGGCCGGCAACCCGAGCACCTCGACCAGGCGCTGGAATCTGCCGGACGGCAGGCAGCCCAGCTCCTTGGCCGCAGCTGAGCCCGGCCGCCCCGGGACGGACGGCTACCGTCCCGGGGCACCGCTCACCGCGTCAGCTGCATGATCCGCAGGGCGCAATGGGCGTCGGGACGTTCGGTTGCTCGAACTCCTCTGCGAGGTGCTGGTAGGCGCCGGGTCGTGCCGTCGCGGTTCCTCTCTGGGTAGCAGCCGGTACGGGTGACTCCCGCGAGCGTGGCGGTCGTTGCCTCGGCTTTCCAGCCGGGCGAAGCCCGGCACAGGCAGCCACCGGGCCCCCGTGCCCGGCCTGAGCCGTGCGCAGCGCGTCGGCTCGGGGCCGCCAGGCCCCGATCACCGCCACGGCCGCGCCGCGCCGCGATGCGCGGCGCGGCCGTGGCGGTGGTCGGGAGGGGTCCCGAGGTGGGGGGATTAGCGTGCGGCGCGTGGTGA
>NZ_SMKC01000433.1 GCF_004348315.1 Streptomyces sp. 8K308
GGAGAGGTGTATAAGAGACAGGGCTCTACGGGGGGGTGCTCCCGCCCAGCGTGGCGCGGCCACAGGGCCCGGCCGGCGCGCAGGCGATCCAGCAGGCCGAGCGCGCCCTGCGGCAGCGCGCCACGGTCGCCAACCAGCTGGCGCTGCGCGAGGCCGCGGCGGGCGGACGGCCGTTCAGCCCGCCGCCCGGCGCGCCCGCCGGCCGCCAGGGCGCCGACCGCACCACCCGCCGCGCCGCACCCCGCCGCCCGCTCTCCGGTGAGCCGGCCCGCACCTGGCGCGCCACGTCCGGCGCCGCCAGCGCGCAACGGAACCTGACCGGCGCGCCGCCCAGGACGCCCCAGCGGCGGCAGGAGCCGCCGGAATACGAGGAGAAACCGGCGAAACGGCCGGCCGAGCCACGGCAGGACACCGCCGTCTGGTCACCGGACGGCACGCCAGAACCGCGCGCCGCACGCCGCGGCGTGCTCGGCGAGTGAGAAGGAGGACGGGGCGATGAGCGACGAGTCGACCCAGTACCTGCCGGAGCGGTTCCGGGCGAGCGCGGAACTGCACCACGAGTCCGCCGACCTGGCCGAGTCCCTGTCCCGGCTGGTCGGCCGGGTCGCCCCCACCGCCGGCCAGTTCGGCGGGGCCGGCGCCGCCGGGTTCACCGCCGCGCTCGGCGGGACCGCCGCCGAGCGGTCAAGGGCCGCGCAGCGGGCGCGGGAGGACCGGGACGCCACCGGCGAGGGCGCCACCGGCGCGGCGGCCCTCGGCGAGGAGACGGACGGTCTTGCCGCCACGGCCGTCGGCCGGGTCCAACTCGGCGACGAAGCCCGCCGGATAGCCGACAGCGTCTGAGACGAGGACGAGCGAGGACCGTCATGAGCACCATCACCATCACCAACGAGGAGGTCGTCGCTGCGGCCGGCCACGACCCGTGGGAGCTGCGCGAGGAGTTCCGTTCGCAGACCCAGCTGGAGGCGATCGAGACCCTGGCGACCACGTTCCGCAACGGCGCCGCCGAGGCCGAGCGCGCCGGCGAAACGGCGCGGGACGCCGACGCGACCGAGGAGAGCGCGGGCGACCACGGTGGCCAGGCCATCTACGCCGAGGCCGAGCGGCACGTCGCGCAGACCCGGGAGGAACTGGGCGCCGACGAGCTCGACGGTATCTCCCACGTCCTGCGGCAGGTGCATGGCATGGCCGAGGACGTGCTGGAGGCCCACACCGGCGCCATCGAGGGCGGCGGAGGACTCGACGCCGAGGTGGATCGGCAGGAGGCTCAGGCCAACCAGAGCTACGCAAGCGTTCTGACGCAGCTGCGCTCGATGTCCGGGATGGACCGCCTCGGCACCTCCATCAAGGTCTATGACAAGGCCTTCCAGCCCACGGCCGACGCCGAGGAGCAGATCCGCGCCCACATCGAGCAGTTCCACACCCGGGCGGCCGGACGCTTCGCCACCCAGACCTTCGAGGCCATGGACGAGCAGCGGGACGAGTACTACGGGAGGCTCAACCGCTGGCAGCAGGACCTCAAGGACCTCGGCTACGACGTCGGCGACTCGCCCGTCAACATCTGGCGCACCACCGGCCGGGCCGAGTACGAGGGGGAGGAACTGGCAAAGCTGCTGAAGACCGGCGAGCCCGACCCCGAACAGCTGGCCGAGCGCACCGCCCTGCTCTCCGACATCCTCGCTCAGCGCTCCGGGAACGGGCCGGACGCGTTCGACGGCCTCGACGACGCGGACCGGGAGTTCGCGCGGGCGTTCTACGACGCGATGGGGAGCGACGACCTGGCCGCCGCTGGACGGCTCCAGGGCGACCAGTACCGGGATTTCCAGGAGACCCTGGCCAACGGCGTCAACGCCGCCTGGTCGGGCGACGGCCAACGACCCGCCTCCCTGCGGGAGTTCCTGGACAAGGGGGGCCTCGACGGCGTCCGCGACCCGGAGCAGACGCGGCAGGCCGTCCAGCGGTTCAACGACTTCGGCTCGCTGATGAGTCACTCGACCATGGCGCCCAACGACCAGCTCACCACCAGCCTGATCGATGCCGCGGCCGACCGTCAGCGGTGGTGGGAGAACTCCGAGGCGTGGGTCCACGCCCCGCGTCTCGACGGCGCCCCCAAACTGCTGGCGGTCGCCGACGACAACAGCGCCGCCGCGGCCACCGCCTTCGGCGACCAGAACCGGGTCGCGGACATGATGCGCCTGAACTGGAGCGACCGGGGCGTCGCCGCCGGCGAACTGCTGCGCGCCTCCGCCATGCCCGCCGACGGCTTCCGCTTCACCGACTCGCCCGAGGACCTGGCCCGGGTGCGGGCCGGCTACAACACCCTGCAGTACGTCGCCTCCCACCCCGAGGAGTTCACCGAGGTTCCGCCCGGCTCCGGCACGAACCGGGCACACGAGCGGGTGCACGCGGCGGTGCGGCAGGCGTACGCGGACATCGCCGGTCATGGCGAGTACCTCGACCGGCTGGCGAACACGCAGGAGCGGAGTGGTTTCCTCTCCAACCAGCCCGATGTCTTCGCGCTCTCCACGGACGACCGCAACAACCTCTTCCGCGACCTGCTCGGCGGAGACCAGCGGACTCAGGAGGAGTTCAAGCGCGACCTGCTCCAGCACGCCCGGGACACCGCCCGCGACACGGCGCGGTGGACCGACGAGAACCCCGGCGTCCCGCACCCGGACGGCGACCTGAGGGAACGGATGCAGGACCTCGGCCAACTGCAGGGGGCGGTGACCAACGCCCAGCTGGATCTCGTCTACCGCGACGAACACCGGGACGACGAGCGGGCGGACCTGTTGTGGAACGGGTGGACCATGGCCGTCACCGCTGCCGGCGTCGCGCCGGGCGGGTGGGGCATGGCGGCGGGGGCGGCGGACGCACTCTCGGTGCCGTTCGAGCCAGAGGCGTCGGCCGAAGGGAACGACGCCTTCCGGCGCTACGCCGAGCGCCTGCGTGGCGACGACGCCATGCAGTGGGCGATCGACGCCGGCGTCCGTGACGTCGACTACAGCGGCATTCCCGAGGGGCAAGCGGGTAGCCGCTTCAACCCCGAGGGGCAGCGCCCCCATTTCGCGCTGCCGCCCCAGGTCGCCGACGCGTTCGACGAGGGATGGCGGGAAGAACTGGACAAGCCGCCGACCTGGTACTCCGACGACGTGTCCGAGCGCGACGAGGTGCTGGAGTCCTACCGGAGGCGTGCGCGGGACTGATCGGCCGGTCTCCGGCGAACGCCCCGGAACTCAGTCCGCCCCGGCGAGGACCTCGCGCAGTCGGTGTGCGAACGCCTCCGGCTGGCCGGCGTAGCCGGAGTCGGCGCCGAGGAAGCCGCCGTGGTGGCTGGGGAACACCGTCGCTCGCCGGCCGAGCAGCTCGGCCGTGGCCACCGCCGCTCGCCCGGTGAGGACGTTCCGGGACTCCTCGCCCACCGCGACCACGATCCGCGTCGGCGCCGCGGTGAGCGCGGCGACGTCCGGCCGGTGGCCGCTGACGGCCGCGGAGCGGTCGGAGAGCAGCGGATCGTCGCGCGAGCCGTCGTCCTCGGTCGGCATCCCGAACGCGGCGGGGTCCGGCGCCGGCCGGGCGAAGTAGTCGTCGGTGAACTCGCCCTCCCACGACGTCATCGCGACGAAGGCCGCCATGCCGGCGCCCCAGCCCTTGGCCAGGTATGCCTCGCGGACGCCCGCGCTGGCGCGCTCGACGGCCGGGGCGTCGGGGAGCGTGGTGAAGAGCGGTGGCTCGTGCGCGACCAGGGTGGTCACGTCGCCCGGGTGCGCCGCCACGAGGGCGAGCGCGGTCACCGCGCCGCCGCTGCTCGCGAACATCTCCACCGAGCCCGCGCCGAGCGCCTCGACGAGCGCGTGCACGTCGCCGGCCTGCGTCTCGGGCGTGTGGTCGACCCGGCCGTCCCTGCGGGCGCTGCGGCCGAGCCCGCGCGGGTCGTAGGTGACCACGGTGCGCTCGGGGAGCAGCGACGCCAGGGTGCGGAAGCCGCTGGAGTCCATCGGCTGGCCGATCATGACCAACGGCGGACGCCCGTCGACGGTCGGCAGCGGGCCGTGGACGTAGTAGGCGAGGTCGACCTCGGGGGTCTGCAGTATCCGTGCGTTCATGACCGTGTGGACTCACACCACCGCGGAAACTCATCGGAACCTGTGGGTACCCCCAACGGGATTCGAACCCGCGCTACCGCCTTGAAAGGGCGGCGTCCTAGGCCGCTAGACGATGGGGGCCGGATGGAACGAGGTGATCCTACTACGGCACCTCCACGGCCCACCACGTTTACCGGGGTGGGTGGGTGGCAGGACAATGGAGCCGTGCTGGAGATGACGCGCGAGGAGTTCGAGGAACTGGTGAGCGAGGCGCTCGACCGGATTCCGCCCGAGCTGACCCGGCTCATGGACAACGTCGCCGTCTTCGTGGAGGACGAGCCGCCGGTCGGCAGCCCCGAGCTGCTCGGTCTTTACGAGGGCATCCCGCTCACCGAGCGCGGCGAGTGGTACGCCGGGGCGCTGCCCGACCGCATCTCCGTCTACATGGGGCCCACGCTGCGGCTGGTCGAGCGTGAGGGCGGCGACCGGGAGCTGGTGGTCGAGGAGGTCGAGATCACCGTGGTGCACGAGATCGCGCACCACTTCGGCATCGACGACGAGCGGCTGCACGACCTCGGCTACGGCTGAGGCGCGGCGGTCCCGCCGGTTCCGACGGGCCGGCGGCGGGGCGTGTCCTCGGTAGCGGTGCGGGAGTTGAGGAGGGGGAACACCGCCCGGTCCGGGCGGCCACCCCCCGTCGACCGCCGAAAGGTCCCGAACGTGCGTCGTCTCGTCCCCGCCACCCTGACCGCCGCACTGGCCGCCGCGCTCGCCGGCTGCGTCACCGCCGACTCCGAGCGAACCCACGAGCCCGCCGAGGTGGGGCACACCTCGACCGACGCCCGGCCCGACGGCGGTACCGAGCCCGCCGCCGATGGCGCCCCGAGAGCCGGCGGCGACCGGGACGACGCGCGGCCCGCCGAGGAGCGGGCCGAACCGGCCGAGCCAGACGCCGAGCCGGCCGGCGACGGCAAGCGGCCGCCCGCCGAACCGGCCGTCCCGAGCGAGCGGGAGGCCGCCACGCCAAGCCGGCCGTCGGGCGAGCACGCCCCCGACCCCGCGCCGGCGCCCGAGCCC
>NZ_SMKC01000434.1 GCF_004348315.1 Streptomyces sp. 8K308
GGCCGGGGCTGCCCGGTCGGCGGCTCGCCGGCCAGCGCGGCCGCGAACTCGGCGCGGATGGCGTGCAGGTGGTCGCGCATCCCGTCGTGCAGCGCGAGCAGTTGTCGGGCGATGAGCCGGCCGCGCTCCGGGTCGCCGCTCAGGTCGAGCGGGTGCAGCGCGACGACCGGGATCGTGCGGGTGGTCCGCGCCGCGTAGTCGCGGAAGCCGGGGTCGAGCGAGCACTGGGTCTCCCACTCGCGGTCCCGCTCAGCGCCCCGCAGCGGCTCGGCCCGCGCCGCGAAGGGGCGGACGCGGCCGGTGTCGGTGCCGATCTCGACGGTCACCTGGGCGCTGGCCAGCAGGTTGAGGTACCAGTGCGGGTGGGTGGGGGCGCCGCCGTTGGAGCCGAAGACGAGCAGCCGGTCACCGTCCCGCCGGTAGCCCGCGGGTGTGGTGTGCGGCCGCCCGGTCCTGCGGCCCGCCGTGGTGAGCAGCACTAGGTCTGCGCCCTCGAACGGGCCGCCCACCCGGCCGTTGTTGGCGCGGAACTCCGCGATGATCTGGTCGTTGAAGCCCATGGCCCGTCCCTCCACCGGGGCATGCCCGGCCTGCTAGGTTTGCTTTGAAAGCAAATCTAGCAGCCCTGTGGGGCGACCTCGTCAACCCGTCGGATCAGCCGTCCCGAAGCCGCGACTCGACCGCCGCTAGCGCCCGCCCCACCGCCTCCGCGCCCTGCTCGGCCTCGGCCACGGTCAGCGACAGGGGAGGGGCGATCCGCAGCACCCCGGCGCCCGGCGCGCCGCCCCTGCCGATCAGCACCCCGCCCTCCCTGGCCGCCTCAAGCGCCAGCGCCGCCGCCTCGGGCGACGGCTCGTCCGTGCCGGGCGCCACCAGCTCGACGCCGATCATCAGCCCGCGCCCGCGCACCTCCCGCACCACCGAGAGGCCCGCCGTCGCCGCCCGCAGCCGCTCGATCAGCAGGCCGCCGACCCGCCGCGCGTTGCCCGGCAGGTCGTGCTCGAGCAGATAGCCCAGGTTGGCGAGGCCGGCGCGCATCGTCACCGGGCTGCCGCCGAAGGTGGAGATCGAGTTGGCGTCCAGGCAGTTCATCACCTCGGCCCTGGCCACCACCCCGCCGATCGACATGCCGTTGCCGAGGCCCTTGGCGAAGGTCAGCAGGTCGGGCGGGCCGCTCGCGCCGTGCGCCTGCCAGCCCCAGAAGTGGTCCCCGGTACGCCCCCAGCCGGTCTGCACCTCGTCGCTGATCCACAGGATGCCGTGCTCGTCGAGCACCTCGCGGAACGCCGCGAAGAGGCCGTCCGGGCCCGAGGTGAAGCCACCCACCCCCTGAATCGGCTCCGCGATCAACGCCGCCACCCCGCCCCTGGTCTGGGCGAGCAGATCGCGCAGGTCGGCCACGCAGGCGGCGACGAACCCCGCGTCGTCGAGATCGGCGAACGGGCCGCGGGTGCGCACCCCGCCGTGCACGTAGAGCGTGCGCAGCGGCGACAGACTGGTCGGCGCCCAACCGGAGTTGCCGGTGATCCCGACCGCCGAGAACGACCGGCCGTGGTAGCCGTTGCGCATCGCGAGCACCTGGTTGGAGCGGCGGTGGGCGGTGGCCAGCAGCAGCGCCGTGTCGTTGGCCTCGGTGCCCGAGGTGGTGAAGAAGACCCGGGCGTCCGGGATCCCGGAGAGCGCCGCGATCCGCTCGGCGAGCTCCACCATCGGCCGGTTGAGGTAGAGCGTCGAGCCGTGCAGCAGCCGCCCGGCCTGCTCGGCCACCGCGCCGGCCACCTCGGGCAGCGCGTGGGCGGTCATGGTGGTGAGGATGCCGCCGAAGAAGTCCAGGTAGCGGTTGCCCTCGGCGTCCCAGACGTACCGGCCGACGCCGTGCGTCAGCTCGATCGGCCGCCCGTAGTAGAGCGTCAGCCACTCCGGTAGCACCGCCCGGTGCCGGTCAAGCAGCGTGGGCACGGCGGTGGTGGTCGTTTCGCTCACGGCCGCACCAGCCCCCCGTACGCGTCAGGTCGCCGGTCCCGGTAGAAGGCCCACTCCTGACGCACCTCCTCGATCAACTTGAAGTCCAGGTCGCGGACCACCAGTTCCTCCTCGCTGTCGCTGGCCGCCGCGCCCACCAGCTGGCCGCGCGGGTCGACGAAGTAGCTGCTGCCGTAGAAGTCGTCGTCGCCGTAGGGCTCGCGGCCCACCCGGTTGATCGCCGCGACGAAGTACCCGTTGGCCACCGCCGCGGCCGGCTGCTCAAGACGCCACAGGTGTGCCGACAGACCGCGCGACGTCGCCGACGGGTTGTACACCAGCTGCGCGCCCGCGAGACCCAACTCGCGCCAGCCCTCCGGGAAGTGCCGGTCGTAGCAGATGGTGACGCCGACCCGGCCCACCGCGGTCTCGAAGACCGGCCAGCCGAGGTTGCCCGGCCTGAAGTAGAACTTCTCCCAGAAACCCGGTAGTTGCGGGATATGGTGCTTGCGGTACCTGCCGAGCACCGTGCCGTCCGCGTCGATCACCGCGGCCGTGTTGTAGTAGGTGCCAGGCCGCTCCACCTCGAAGACCGGCACCACGAGCACCATCCCCGTCTCCCTGGCGAGCTCCCGCATCCGCCGCATCGTCGGCCCCTCGGGCACCGGCTCCGCCCATCGGTAGTGCTCGCGCTCCTGGACCTGACAGAAGTACGGGGCGTTGAACACCTCCTGGAACCCCATGATCCCGGCGCCCCTCCGGGCCGCCTCCCTGGCGTGCTCCTCGTGCTTGGCGATCATCGACTCCGTGTCGCCCGTCCAACTCGCCTGCACCAGCGCCGCGCGCACCACGTCCGCCATCGGCCGCTCCCGTCATCGCTCACCATGCGTAAGGATCTCTGACCCGGTGTGACGTAGCCTAACGAGGCGGGTAGGCACGGAGCCACGGAGCGCTGCGGAAGGAGACTCGGGGATGGGCGACAGCCGGCCGGTGTACCAGCGGATCGCTGACGATCTGCGCCGGCGGATCGACGAGGGCGAGCTCGCCGTGGGGGACCGGATCCCCTCCCGCGCCGAGCTCAAGCGGGCCTACGCGGCCAGCGACCAGACCGTCGACCGGGCCGTGCGGGTGCTGAAGGCCGCCGGCTACGCCAGCGGGCAGTTCGGCCGCGGGGTGTTCGTCAGCGACCGGGTGCCGATCGGGGCCCTGGTGCGCACCACGGCCACCGTCGACTCGCCGCTGGCCGCCCGGGTCAGCGTGCTCGGCGACGGGGCGGCGGACGCCACCCCCGACCTGGCCTGGGAGGCCGTCTCGACCGCCACGACCGCCCCGCCGGACATCGCGGCCCGGCTCGAACTGCGGACGGGGGAGCGGGTGATGTGCACTCGCTACGAGTACCTCGCTGACCGGCGCCCGCTCCAACTCGCCACCAGCTGGGAGCCGTTGGCCCTGACCGAGGGCACCGACGTCGTCTACCCGGAGCGCGGCCCCTACGCCCGCCGGGGAGTGCGCGGCCGGTTCGCGGCCATCGGCATCCGCGTCCTGCACGCCCGCGAGATCGTCGGCTCCCGGCCCGCCACGACCCCGGAGGCCGAGGCGCTCGGCTGCGCGCCCGGCCAGTGCGTCACGGCCGTGGAGCGCACCCACTACGACGCCGACGACCGCCCCGTCGAGACCTCGGACACCGTGGTGCTCGGCGACCGCTGGCGCCTGGCGTACGACATCGCGTTCGCCTAGTCCACCCGCCTGGTCCACCCGCCTGGTCTACCCGGGTGGTCCGCCCGGGCTACGACTCGGCGGCCTCCGCGTAGGCCTGGGACAGCTCGGGCGCGCCGGTGTCCGCCCACTCCTGGGCCGTGGCCACCACGTCCACCTCTCGGCCCGAGGCCATCACCACCACCGGCCGCCCGTCAGGCCCCGGAGCCCAGGCCGCGCCCGGCACCGTGCGCACGATCACCGTGCCGAGGAAGAGGCCGACGTCATTGGCCAGCCAGGGCAGCTCCTCGGGATCGTCACGCCATCCCGGCAACAACTGGTCGAGGGCCTCGAGCGACCTCGGCGTGTCGCTCAGCACGACCCCGGCCCGCTGCGCCCGGGCCCGCAGCAGCTCGCACTCCGACAGCAGCTGGGCCACTCCCTCGGGGTCCACCCAGGAGCCGGTCGGCGTGGCGGCGGGCTGCTTGCGCCAGTTGTCCAGGAAAGGGATGTTCATGCGTCCAGGGTCCCACCCCGGTGGCCGGCCGGGCCACCCAAGGATGTCACCAGTTGTTCACAGATTCGGTTAGTGAACCGACTCACAGGCCCGGGGTGGCCGCCGGCTCCAGGTCGAGGTCGACGACGACCGGCGCGTGGTCGGAGGCGCCCTTCCCCTTGCGCTCCTCGCGGTCCGCGTAGGCGTCGCCGACCAACTTGGTGAACGGCGCGTTGGCGTAGACCAGGTCGATCCGCATCCCACGGTTCTTCGGGAAACCCAGCTGCCGGTAGTCCCAATAGGTGAAGGCCCGCTCGTACTTCAGCGGGCGCGGCAGCACGTCGGACAGGCCCGCCTCGCGCAGCGCGGCCAGCGCCGCCCGCTCCGCCTCGGTGACGTGCGTGGCGCCCTCGAACGCCGAGCGGTCCCACACGTCGGCGTCCTCCGGCGCCACGTTGAAGTCGCCGAGCACCGCGAACGGGCGGGGACCTGCCGCGTCCTCGGCGACCGCCACCCGCAGGGCCTCCAGCCAGCTCAGCTTGTAGGCGAAGTGCGCGTGCCCGACCTCGCGGCCGTTCGGCACGTAGACCGACCACACCCGCACCCCGCCGCAGGTGGCCGCCACCGCGCGCGGCTCGGCCACCCCGTCGTACTCGGGGCCGCCCGGCAGCCCGCTGGTCACCTCGTCGAGGCCGACACGAGAGACGACCGCCACCCCGTTCCACCGGCCGCCGGCGTGCACGGCCGCCTCGTAGCCGGCCTCCCGCAGCCGCTCGACGGGGAAGGCACCGGGCTCGCACTTCAGCTCCTGGAGGCACAGCACGTCGGTGCCGCTGCGCTCAAGCCAGCCGAGCAGCCGGTCAGTCCTGACGGTGACGGAGTTGATGTTCCAGGTGGCAATGCGCATGACGCTTCTCTCGGATCGGCTCTCTGGTCGACGCGGGGCAGGGCAGGGCTGGGACGGGG
>NZ_SMKC01000435.1 GCF_004348315.1 Streptomyces sp. 8K308
CCTCCCATCCCACCCGAGCGGGCACGGGCTGTCCAGCCGGGCCACCTTCCGGCGCCGGGAACACCCGGGCCGGGCACCGCGTTTTCTGTCGTAAGAGGCTCAATTTGGTGTGCCCACGGGGGCGTTGACCAGTCACGGGAGTACGGTGCCCAGGACGGCCCGGGTGGGCCGCGCCGACGGGCGCGGTCGTCGCCCTGGCGGATCGGCCGGCGTGGTGCGGGGGTGGACCAACGTGGCGGAAGCGAAGGGAACATTTCCGTCGGAAGCCTCCTTTACCGTCCGGTCACAGGGCGTTCGTGATCACGCAACAACCGAGGACGACAGTGCTTTCATGGCAGACTCCGATGTACCGAGCGGCTCTATCGGCGTTCCGCGCCAGGGACCGCGGGGGGACGGTTCCGATCGCCGGTGGGCCGATGGCCGCCGGCGCGTGCCGGACGGTGGGCCGGCGTGCGACGGGGGGTCGGCGCGTCCGATGACCGATCTGATCCTGCTCCGCGCGGCGGGCCCCGACGACCTCGACGCGGCGCTCGCCCTGCACCGGCGCTGCTCGCCGGAGACGCTCGCCCGCCGCTATCACGGCCCGGTGGACGAGGCGGACGGCTACCTGCCGCACCTGCTCGACCCGCGGCACGGCCGCGCGTTGGCCGCCAGGACGGTGTCCGGCCGTCTCGTGGGCCTCGGGCACCTGCTGTGGGACGGCTCGGAGGCCGAGGTGGCGCTGCTCGTGGAGGACGCCTGGCAGCGGCGGGGGGTCGGCTCCGCGCTCCTGCGGTCGCTGGTGGAGATGGCCGCCAGGGAGCAGCGGGAGGCCGTCTACACCGTGGCGCCGCCGGCCGACGCGGGCATGCTCGCGGTGATGCGTGCCGTCGGCCTCGCGGTGGAGCGGCACCCGGAGGAGGGCGCGGTGGTGCTCTCGGCCCGGCTGGCAGGCCGGCCCACGGCGACCGCGCTCCCGGCGCGCGCCCGCGGCTGAGTCGCGCCCGGACGACCGGGGCCGCCGGCCCGTCGAGAATGTCGGGGCCGATCGCTGATGACGAACCCGGCCCCGGCGTACCAGGATGGACGCATGTCCGTTGACGTCAGTGACACCAGCACCTCGCTCCCCCGTCAGCTCGCCGACACCTATGTGGACGCGCTCGTCGAGCTCGACCCGATCACCGGCACCTTCCTCGGCGTTCCCGAGAGCGCCGACCGCCTGCCCGACTACTCCCCCGCCGGCCAGGAGGCCCGCACCGTGCTGGCGCGCACGACCCTGGAGCGGCTCACGGCCGCCGAGTCGCTGCCCGGCGCCGAGGCGGCGACCGAGCGTCGCTGCGCGCGGCTGCTGCGCGAGCGGCTGACCGCGGAGCTCGCGGTGCACGAGGCCGGCGAGTCGCTCCGCGCCGTGAGCAACCTCTTCTCGCCGATCCACGAAGTGCGGGACGTCTTCAACCTGATGCCGACCCGGTCGGACGAGGACTGGGCGACGGTGGCCAGGCGACTGCGGGCGGTGCCGGAGGCGGCGGAGAGCTACCGGCAGTCGCTGGCCACCGGGCTCGAGCGGCGGCTGCTTGCCGGTCCACGACAGGTCGCCACGGTGATCGGGCAGCTCGGCGAGTGGATCGGCGGTGCGGACGGCGGGAGTTGGTTCGCCGGCTTCGTGGCCGGGGGACCCGAGGGGCTGCGTGCCGAGCTCGACGCCGCGGCCGAGACGGCGACCGGCGGCGTGGCGCGGCTGCGGGACTGGCTGCGCGACGTGTACGCGCCGGCGGTCAAGGGCGCGCCCGAGATCGTGGGCCGTGAGCGGTACGCGCGGTGGGTGCGCTTCTGGAACGGCACCGATCTCGACCTCGACGAGGCGTACGCCTACGGCTGGTCGGAGTTCCACCGGCTGCACGCGGAGATGCGGGCCGAGGCGGAGAAGATCCTGCCGGGTGCCACGCCGTGGGAGGCGCTGCGCCACCTGGACACGGCGGGCGAGGCCGTCGAGGGCGTCGAGGAGGTGCGGGTCTGGCTGCAGCGGCTGATGGACGAGGCGATCGCGGCGCTGGACGGCACCCACTTCGAGCTGGCGGAGCGGGTCAAGCGGGTGGAGTCGATGATCGCCCCGGCGGGCAGCGCCGCGGCCCCGTACTACACGTCGCCGTCGCTGGACTTCGCCCGGCCCGGGCGCACCTGGCTGCCCACGCTGGGCGAGACCCGCTTCCCGGTCTACGACCTGGTCTCCACCTGGTACCACGAGGGAGTACCGGGCCACCACCTGCAGTTGGCGCAGTGGGCCCACGTGGCGGACGACCTGTCGCGGTACCAGACGACGGTGGGCATGGTCAGCGCCAACGCGGAGGGTTGGGCGCTGTACGCGGAGCGGCTCATGGACGAGTTGGGCTTCCTGCACAACGCGGAGCGCCGCCTCGGCTACCTGGACTGCCAGATGATGCGCGCGGTGCGGGTGATCATCGACATCGGCATGCACCTGGAGATGGAGATCCCGGCGGACTCGCCGTTCCACCCGGGCGAGCGGTGGACGCCCGAGCTGGGCCTCGAGTTCATGCGGCGGCACAACGGGCGGCCCGCGGAGTTCGTGGAGAGCGAGCTGGTGCGCTACCTGGGCATGCCGGGACAGGCCATCGGCTACAAGCTGGGCGAACGGGCGTGGCTGCGGGGCCGCGAGGCGGCGCGGGCGGCGCGCGGCGCGGATTTCGACGCGAAGAAGTGGCACATGGCGGCGCTGTCGCAGGGCTCGCTCGGGCTCGACGACCTGGAGGAGGAGCTGGCCGCGCTCTGAGCCGTGCGCCGGGCCGGGGCGCGGCCTGCCCACGCCCCGGCCGCCGGCTCAACGGGCGAATCCACCTTCCGAGTTGATCACCTCGCCGGTGATCCACCCGGCCTCGTCGGTGGCCAGCCAGCTGATCAGCCGCGCCGCGTCGTCCGGGGCACCCCAGCGGCCGCCCGGGAAGAGGCCCGCGACCAGGGCGTGTTGATCCCCGGTGAGGTAACCCGTGTCCACCGGGCCCGGGTTGACGGCGTTGACGGTGATGCGGCGCGGGGTCAGGGCGGTGGCCAGGCTGCGCACCGCCGAGGCGAGGGCGCCCTTGGCCACGGCGTAGGCGAGCTCGCCCGGCATGCCGCCGCGCAGGTCCTGGCCCGAGGTGAGCAGCACGACGCGTCCCGGGGGCGCCTCCTCGCCGCCGGTGGCGTGTCGCCTGGCGAACGCCTGGACCAGCAGCAGGGAGGCGCGGGCGTTCACCTGCCAGTGGGCGTCGAGCATGGCCGCGTCGATCTCGTCGAGAGTGCCGTCCCGGCCGCTCAGTGCCTGGTTGGCGATCAGAATGTCGAGCCGGCCGCCCAACGCCTCGGCGGCCGTGTCGACCAGCCGGGCCGGGGCCTCGGGGTCGGTCAGGTCGGCCGGGCCGTGTGCGGCCCCGGCGCCGTCGGCCAGCAGCTCGGCGACGTCGCGGAGGAGCCGATCAGGACCTTCGGGGTCGGCGCCCCAGGGTTGCTCGGCGTCGTGTGGCACATGGTGGTGGAGGTAGACGCTGGCGCCGAGGGCCGCGAGCCGGCGGGCCACCGCGTAGCCGATGCCGGCTCGTCGGCTGGCCCCCGTGACCAGCGCGGCGCGGCCGAGGAGCGGCCGTGGGTCACGGCCGGCGGAGGTGAGCTGATGGTGGGTCATGCGCCATGAGCCTGCCGGTCCCGGCGGTGCGTGTCAGCCGGTTTTCCGCCGCCTCAGCCGGTGCGATGGCGGACGGTGGAGCCCCGGCGGGTCTTGACGACCTCGAGCTGGGCGGGGATGCGGGCGCGCAGGTCGGGGACGTGGCTGACGATGGCGACGCTGCGATCGTGCTCACGCAGCCCGTCGAGCACGTCGAGCACCTCGTCGAGCGACTGCTCGTCGAGGCTGCCGAAGCCCTCGTCGACGAAGAGGGTTTCGAGCCGGGGGCCGCCGGCCTCCTCGGCGACGACGTCCGCGAGGCCGAGCGCGAGGGCCAGGGAGACGAAGAAGGACTCGCCCCCGGAGAGGGTGGCGGTGTCCCTGGCGCGACCTGTCCAGGCGTCCATGACGAGCAGGCCGAGGCCGGAGCGGGCGCGGTGGGCGGCCCTGGCGTCGGTGTGGACCAGGGTGTAGCGGCCGGCCGACATGCGGTGGAGGCGGGCGCTGGCAACGGCGGCGACCTGTTCGAGGCGGGCGGCGAGCACATAGGTCTCGAGCCGCATCCGGTACTCGTTCTCCGGCGAGGTGCCGGCGGCCAGGCTGGCGAGCCGGGTGATGCGGCGGGACGCGACGCGCAGCGGGGCGAGCTCGGTGGCGTCGGCCGCGGCGGTGGCGGACAGGGCGTCGAGCTCGGCGCGGCGGGCGCGGGCCGCCGCCTCGGCGGTGGCGGCGGCGCGCAGCCGGCCGGCAGCGGTGGCCAGGGCGGCCCTGGCGGCCTCGGGCTCCGCGGGCGGCTCCGCGGCGGCGGCGGTGGCCGCCGGGTCGGCGAGCGCGGCGGCGACGGCGGCGCGCTCGGCCAGCCAGGCGTCGACGCGGCGGCGCAGCCGGGCCCGCTCGACCTCCGGCAGGGCGGCCTCGGCCGCGGCGCGCGGGCTGTCGAAGCCGGCCTGGTAGGCGGCGTCGGCGAGGCGGCCGTCGGCCTGCTTGCGGCGGTCGGCGGTCTCCTGCGCGGCGCGGGCGGCGGCGGCCGCGAGGGCAAGCGCCTCGGCCCGACGGTTGAGGGCGGCGGCCCGGTCCGCGACGGTGGGGGCGTCGGCCCTGGCCCTGTCGATCTCGGCGCGCAGGGCGGTGAGCTCGGCCGCGAGTGCCGCCCGGCGGGAGGCGCGGGCGGCGCCGCGGCGCTCGGCGTCCCGGCGCTGGTCGAGCAGGCGGGCGTGCGCCGCCTCGGCGGCGGCGATGGCCTGGCGGGCGGCCGGCTCGCCGGCGGCCTCGGCGCGGGCCGCGGCGAGATCGGCCTCCAGGGCGCGCACGGCACCTGTCAGGGCCTCGGCCGGCTCGTCGCCGGCCTCGGCGGCCGCTGCCGCGTGGTCCGCGCGGAGCGCGGCGAGGTCCTGGCCCGCCTGGGCGCGGTGCCGCTCCGCGGCCTGGTGGGCGGCGCGGGCGGCCTCCTCGGCGGCCCGGTCAACGTGGTCGGAGGTGGGGCG
>NZ_SMKC01000436.1 GCF_004348315.1 Streptomyces sp. 8K308
GGGTAGTCCTCGCGTGGGCGCCCATGCGGCGACCGGCGGTGCAGCCGCCTCGGGCGGCGCGGGGTGGGGGAAAACCCGGTGCGGAGCGCCGCCGCCACACCGCGCGGAGCGCACCCGCGCAGGACCCGCAGGACGTCACTCGAACGGCCGCATGGCGGTGGCCAGCGCAGCGATCCGGTGGCGCCATGGGGGCTATGTACTCGCATCTGCGGACAGCCGTCGTCGCCGGCGTCGCCCTGGCCGCCACGGCCCTCATACCCGGGCGGCCGGTGGCCGCCGACGCGCTCTCCGAGAAGGAGCTGCGCGTCGCGCTCCTGGACGCCGTCGACTTCCCCGAGGGCTGGGCCAGCGACAGCGCCCGCTCGGCCCGCGAGCGCGGCTTCGGCGTTCCGGAGCCGACCGAGCGCGACTGCCGTGAGCTGTTCGACAGCGCCGAGGAGACCAAGGCGCGCGCCGGCTTCGCCAAGACCCGCAGCGGGCCGTTCGTCACCACCGTCGTCGCCGCGCACGAGGACGAGGGCTCGGCCCGCCGCGCGCTCGACGGGCTGCGTGAGGCCACCGCCGAGTGCGCCACCATCCACACCCGGGAGGGCGCCTCGGGCGGCACCACCGTCGCCTACGAGGCGACCACGCTCGACGTCGACCGGCTCGGCGAGGACAGCACCGCGATCCGGTTCAGCCGGCGGGCCCCGGAGGGCGAGACCGGGGACACCAGGGTCGTCGCCGACCTCGTCGTCGCCCGCGTCGGGGCCCACCTGGTGCGGGTGGCGCAGGCCGGCCGCGACGACAAGGGCACCGGCGACGTCTCCGACATCGCCGAGACGGCCGTCAGGAAGCTGGAGGACGTGTGCGAGGGACGCTCGCCCGCGCCCCGCAGAGACCAGCCGGGCACCACGGATCTCTGAGCCGCCACGCCCCGTTAAGCTCGGGGCCATGACAGACGCCGTTGATCCCGAGGACACCAAGATCATCACGCTGGCGCGCAGCGCCCGCGCCCGCAACGGCGTGCCCGAGGGGGCGGCGGTCAGGGACGAGACGGGCCGCACCTACGTGGCCACCACCGTCACGCTCGACTCGCTCCGGCTGAGCGCCCTGCGCGCCGCCGTCGTGCTGGCCGCGTCCAGCGGCGCCGCCTCGCTCGAGGCCGCCGCCGTCGTCACCGCGGCCGCGTCGCTGCCGGCCGACGACCTCGCGGCCGTTCGAGACCTCGGCGGCGCCGGCACCCCCGTCCTGCTGGCTGGCCCGGACGGCGCCCTTCGTGCGACGATCCCCGCGTCATGAGCACCCCAGATTCCCCCCGCGACGCCTTCCCGGCGTTCCCGGCGTACCCGGACGACCACCGCTCCGGCTTCGCCTGCTTCGTCGGCCGCCCCAACGCGGGCAAGTCGACGCTGACCAACGCGCTGGTCGGCACCAAGGTCGCGATCACCTCGAACCGCCCGCAGACCACCCGGCACAGCGTCCGCGGCATCGTGCACCGCCCCGACGCCCAGCTGGTGCTGGTCGACACCCCCGGGCTGCACAAGCCGCGCACCCTCCTCGGCCAGCGGCTCAACGACGTCGTCCGCACCACCTGGGCCGAGGTCGACGTCATCGGCTTCTGCCTGCCAGCCAACGAGAAGATCGGCCCCGGCGACCGCTTCATCGCCAAGGAGCTGGCCAACATCCGCCGCACCCCCAAGATCGCGGTGGTCACCAAGACCGACCTGGTGACCGCCGAGGCCCTGGCCGAACAGCTCATCGCCGTCGACCGCCTCGGCAAGGAGATCGGCGTGGAGTGGGCCGAGATCGTGCCGGTCTCGGCCGTCGCCGGCCAGCAGGTGTCGCTGCTCGCCGACCTCCTGGTGCCGCTGCTGCCCGAGGGCCCGCCGCTCTACCCGGAGGGCGACCTGACGGACGAGCCCGAGCAGGTCATGATCGCCGAGCTGATCAGGGAGGCCGCGCTCGAGGGCGTGCGGGACGAGCTGCCGCACTCGATCGCCGTGGTGGTCGAAGAGATGCTGCCCCGCGAGGACCGCCCCGAGGACCGCCCCCTCCTCGACATCCACGCCAACCTGTTCATCGAGCGGCCGAGCCAGAAGGGCATCGTCATCGGCCCCAAGGGCCAGCGGCTGCGGGACGTCGGCACCAAGGCCCGCAAGCAGATCGAGGCGCTGCTCGGCACGCCGGTCTTCCTCGATCTGCACGTCAAGGTCGCCAAGGACTGGCAGCGCGACCCCAAGCAGCTCCGCCGCCTCGGCTTCTGAGTTCCCCGCCCTCTGACTCCTGCCCTCTGTCCGGCGCGCCTAGCGGCCCTTCGGCCCGCTCGGCCCTGCCGGGCCGAGCAGCCGCTCGGTGGCGGCGACCGGCAACGACAGCGCCTCGCCGATGGTCGAGAGCGTCCCCCGCTCGGCCGCCGTACACGGCCCGTCGGCCAGCGCGATCCGCGCGCCGAGCAGCAGCAGACTCTCCCGGCCCGGGGCCGCCAGGTGCGGCGTGACCGCGCCGACGGCCGCCCGCACCTCGTGGTCGAGCGGCGGCAGCCGACGGCAGGCCATCGCCGCCTGGAGGGTCAGCAGCCCGTCCTCCGTGCACTCCGGGTAGCCCGCGCCGCGGACTGCGGACGCCGCGGCCCGCCGGGCGGCGGCCTCCTCGCCGCCGCCCGCCGCCAGCATCGCCAGCGCGATCGCGTACACCGCGTCCCGCAGCAGCCCGGCCAGCCTCGTCGTGGTCGGCTGGCCGAGCGAGTCCGGCGGGAAGTGGCCGCGGCACGAGACGCACTCCACGACCGGCTCGGCCGCGCCGCGCGGGAGCACCGGGAGGCCGAGGACCGTCAGCCGCCGCCGGCCCGTCAGCAGCCGGTAGCAGCGGTCGCCCCCGCAGCCCGCGCAGAAGAAGTCGCCGTCGTCGACGATCCGCCACGCCGTCCGGACGCCCGCCACCCTGAGCCCCACCCTGGAGCGCACCACGCCGTACCTCCATCACCCGCCGGCAACATCGCCGACGTGATGTTAACCACACACAGGGTCGGGAGTCAGCAATGCGAACGGACCGAACCGAGTCCGATCGTCCCTAGCGCGCCGCGCGGTTGACGGCCGAGACCACGGCCTTGAGCGAGGCGCGCACGATGTTGGCGTCGATGCCGACGCCCCACAGCACCCGGTCCCCGATCGCGCACTCGATGTAGGCCGCCGCCTTCGCGCCCGCGCCCTCGCTCATCGTGTGCTCCACGTAGTCCAGCAGTCTGACGTCCACCACACCCGCCGAGGACAGCGCGTCGAAGAAGGCGGCCAGCGGCCCGTTGCCCGTGCCCGTCAGCACCGTGTCGACGCCGTCCACGACGGCCTCCACGGTGAGCGCGTCCGCGCCCTCGGACGAGGTCGACGCCTGCGCGTCGCGCAGCGCGATCCGGCCCCAGCCCGTGACGCCCGGCAGGTACTCGTCGGAGAAGATCTCCCAGATCTGCGCCGGGGTGACCTCGCCGCCCTCCGCGTCCGTCCGCTCCTGGATCATCCGCGAGAACTCCACCTGCATCCGGCGCGGCAGGTCCAGCTTGTGGTCGTTCTTGAGCACGTAGGCCACACCGCCCTTGCCGGACTGCGAGTTGACCCGGATCACGGCCTCGTAGGAGCGGCCCACGTCCATCGGGTCGATCGGCAGGTACGGCACGTCCCACGCCAGCCGGTCCACGCTGACGCCCTCGGCCGCGGCCTGGTCGGCCATCGCCTCGAAGCCCTTCTTGATGGCGTCCTGGTGGGAGCCGGAGAAGGCGGTGTAGACGAGGTCGCCCACGTAGGGGTGGCGCGGCGCGATCTCCATCTGGTTGCAGTACTCCCAGGTACGACGGATCTCGTCGATGTCCGAGAAGTCGATCTGCGGGTCGATGCCCTGCGAGAACAGGTTCATGCCCAGCGTCACCAGGTCGACGTTGCCGGTGCGCTCGCCCTGCCCGAACAGACAGCCCTCCACCCGGTCGGCGCCGGCCATCAGCGCCAGCTCGGCGGCGGCGACGGCGGTGCCGCGGTCGTTGTGCGGGTGCGTGGACAGGCAGATGAACTCGCGGCGGGACAGGTTCCGCGACATCCACTCGAAGCGGTCGGCGTGCGTGGACGGCGTGGAGCGCTCGACGGTGGCCGGCAGGTTGAGGATGATCTCGCGGCCCTCCTCCGGCTGCCACACGTCCATCACCGACTCGCAGACCTCCAGCGCGAAGTCCAGTTCGGTGTCGGTGAAGATCTCGGGGCTGTACTGGTAACCGAAGACGGTCCGGTCGTCCAGCAGCTTCTCGGCGCACTTCACCACCAGGCGGGTGCCGTCCACCGCGATCTGCCGCACCTCGTCCCGGCCGCCCCGGAACACCACGCGGCGGAAGGTCGGCGCGGTGGCGTTGTACAGGTGCACGGTGGCGCGGCGCGCGCCCACCAGCGACTCGACGGTCCGCTCGATCAGCTCCTCGCGCGCCTGGGTCAGCACGGAGATGGTGACGTCCTCCGGGATGGCGTCCTCTTCGATGATCGACCGCACGAAGTCGAAGTCGGTCTGACCTGAGGAGGGGAAGCCGACCTCGATCTCCTTGTAGCCCATGCGTACCAGCAGGTCGAACATCGCGCGCTTGCGGGTGGGCGACATCGGGTCGATCAGGGCCTGGTTGCCGTCCCGCAGGTCGGTGGAGAGCCAGCGGGGCGCTGCGGTGACGCGGTTGTTCGGCCAGGTGCGGTCGGGGATGTCCACGGCCTCGAACGGGCGATAACGGTGGATGGGCATGCCGGAGGACCGCTGGCGGACGGTCGCGTTCGTCTGGGGGGTCGGCTTGCCGGTGACGCTCATGATGTTCGGGTCTCCTGCGCGGTATGACGGCTGATCGCTGTGGAAGGGCCGACGGGCAGCGCCGAACTCCGCGGGGAGGGGGTCGGCCTGGTGACTACAGACCCTCGCCGCGGCGGCTAAGGAGAAGGATCCCGAAACGCATCGCCCGCCAAGCGTAACCCGCACGGCGAACGAGACCACGCCCGTATCACCATCCGAGACGGCCCCCCGGGCCCGCTGCGCGCTTGGCGTCGGCCACGTCGCGGTCGCGCCTGACCCGGGCCTGGCGGCGGTGCCGGCCTGGCGGCCGTGCCGCGCCCACCCACCCG
>NZ_SMKC01000437.1 GCF_004348315.1 Streptomyces sp. 8K308
GCTCGCGCGCACGCTCGCCGAGCTGATCGAAGCCTCAGACGACTTCGAACTGCTCGCCCCGGCCGTCACCTCCATCGCCGCGTTCCGCCACCGGCCTCCGACCCTCGACCCAGACCACGCGGAAGCATTGAACGAGGCGATCCCGGCCGCCGTGCAGCGCCGTGGGCACGCCTTCCTCACCGGCACACGGATCTCCGGCGCCGCGGCCCTGCGCGCCTGCGTCCTCCACCCGAGCACCACCGAGGACGACCTCACCATCCTGCTCGACGAAATCCGGGCCGCGGCGCGCGAGGTCACCACATGAGACCCCACCACCTGGTCCTCGACCTCGGCGGCGTGCTGTTCCACTTCGACCACGCCCACCGCCTGCGACGCCTGGCCGACGCCTTCGCGCTCCCCACCGACCGAGTCGACGCGTTGCTGTGGCGGTCCGGATTCAGCGCCGACTGCGATTCGGGCACCTACCCGCACGCGGCGGAGATCCGGGACCACATCCGGGCCGCCACCGGCTTCACCGGCGGCGACGATGACCTCGACGCCGCCTGGTGCAGCGCCTTCCGGCCCGACCACGCCGTTCGGCCGTCACTGGAACGCCACCGTGGTTCCCGACCGTTGGCGCTGTTCACCAACAACGGCCCACTGGAGCAGGAGGCGCTCCTGCGGCTGTACCCCACGATGTTCGACGGCTTCGACCACCTGCTGTTCAGCCACCGTCTCGGACACCGAAAGCCCGACCCGGCCGCCTTCGACGCCGCCGCGAAACAACTGGGCGCCTGCCCGGACGACATCCTCTTCATAGACGACAGTGGGGCCAACATCGACGCAGCACGCGCCGCAGGCTGGACCGCCCACCATTTCCAGAGCAGAGAGTCCCTCGAACAAGCCCTGGCCCTCGAATGCAGTAACGCCACGGCACGAGGCGTGCAGGCATGATCTAACGACCGATTGGTGAGCAAGATCGGTAGGCGAGGCTTCACAGCCGGATCGGCACCGGATCATTTCCATAAAACGGTGTCAAAAAGTCGTCGTGCCAAGGGGCAATTGCTCGACCGGCAGATCCACGCACTCACCGAGGCAGGGTGTGTCCGGATCTTCTCCGACATGAAGTCCGGCAAGAACGCCAAACGCGAGGAACTGTGGAAGGCCCTCGATTACCTGCGCGTGGGTGACACCCTCGTCGTCCCGTCGCTCGACCGACGTGGCCGTTCTATCCAGGATCTCAACGCGATCGTGTCTGGCCTGCGCAAGCGTGGCGTCGGCTTCACCTCGTTGCATGAGGCGCTCGGCACGACCACGCCCGGCGGACTCCTGGTCTTCCACGTGTTCGCGGCCCTGGCGGAGTTCATTCGCGGGCTCATCGTGCAGGGCACCAACGAGGACCTGGACGCCGCTCGCGCCCGCGGTGCCCGACTCGGCCGCCCGCCGGCGATGACGGAGGAGCAGGTACGTCCACTGTGGTCTTACGTCGAGAAGAACTCCATCGTCCACAGCCACCTCCGAGCTTGGAGCGAACGCACCTGCATGCCGCAGGGCCGCCTCGCGTACGTCTACGCGGACGTCACCGAGGAGCTGGCGTGGATCCTTGACGAGGCCTTCGCCGAGGAAGCAGGGACGGCGCTTTGGACCGGCCCGGACAAGGAGCACGCCGAGGCGTCGATGCTCCCCGTGCAACTGATCCAGTCTGCGCTCGTTTACGTCAACACCCTGCTGGTGCAGGCCCTGACCGAACCGGCCCGGGCGAAGAAGCTGAGCGATGAGGACCGACGCGGCCTGACCGCGTGGTTCTGGTCCAACGTCAACCCGTACGGCGCCTTCCGCCTCGACACGGACAAGCGGCTCGACCTGGGGCTGTGAACAGGCGCTGCTGATGAACGGCGCACGGGCTGACTGTGTCGTTCCGGTGGCGAAGGGCAGGCTCAGCCTCGGCAGGCTCTGTCGAGGGCGGCGGCGACGCGGTCGAGCACGTGGAGTGGCGGGGTGTAGGGCACGCGCAGGTGGTGGACGAGAGCGGCGTCAGGGGCGAAGAACGGACCTGGCGCCAGGTCGATCCCTTCCTCGCGGACCCGGTCGACGATCGCGTCAGCGCGGGCGGAGGCCAACCGTAGCCACAGGGTGAGCCCTCCGGGCGGGACAGTGAAGTGCCATCGTCCGTCGCCGTCGAGCAGGCCGCACAGGTAGTCACGCTGGCGCCGCAACTCGATCCTGCGTCGAGTGAGCACCTGGTCCAGGTCGCCCAGGAGTTCGGCGGCGATCAGTTGTTGCGCGGGCGGTGGGGAGAGTGGGCCGGCCAGGGGATGGCCGCTCAATTCGGCGACGAGGGCGGTCGAAGCGCGGATCCAGCCGATGCGCAGGTCGCTCCATATCGCCTTGCTGGCCGAGCCCATCAGGATCGCCCGGCGGATCCGCGGTGTCGGCTCCGGCTCGTCGCGCAGGTCGAGGTCGCGCATGGTCTCGTCCACCACGACGGTCACCTCGTACCGGGTGGCCAGCTCGGCCACCGTCCGGCGGACACGCGGGGACATGAGTGCGCCCGTCGGGTTGTGGAAGTCGGGTACCAGGTAGGCGAGTTGGCCGCGCGCCGCAGCGAGGGCGGCGTCGAGTTGGTCGAGGTCCCAGCCCTCGGTGGTGACGCGGCAGCCGATCAGCCGTGCTCCGGTACCGCGGAACATGTGGAGCGCTTCGAAGTAGGTGGGCGTTTCGACGGCGGCCACGCGCGGCTTGAAGTGTGCCGTGAGCAGGGCGAGTGCGGCGCGCGCTCCGCTGGTGACGAGGATCTGCCGGGGCTGGGTGGCCAGGCCCTCGTGGGAGTACCGAGCGGCGATCAGGGCGCGTAGCTCGGGCAGGCCCGGGCCTGGCTCGCCGTGCTCGGCCAGCAGGGGTGCGGCCCGTTCCGTGGCCCGCCGGGTCGCCGCCAGGTAGGCGTCCTGGGGTGCGGCGGGCACGGCCCGCCGCAGATCGACCTTGCGCTTGGCGGTGCGGGCGGCGGCCGGCTTGCCGTCGAGCCGCTTGGCCAGCGCGTCCAGGGCCTTGCGTAGCACCTCGGCATCCGCGAGATCGGACATGGGCAGGGAATGCTTCTCCATCCATTCGAGAGTCAGGTCTCTACCGAACCCGGGGCCATGCAACTCGCGGAAGGTTGAGCTGGCTGAACTCCCTGTTTGGAAGCAGGAACACAACGCCTCCCACCGCAAGGTCCGCGCCCGCGTCAAGCACGCCATCACCCGAACGAAGACCTGGAAGATCTTTGTTGAACAACGCCACCGGCCCTCGGAGTGTGTACACGCCCCGGGCATGCAGGACGTGAAACTTTCGGCTCCGCTCGGGGGCTGTGTGGTAGGCGTAGGCGTAGGCGTAGGCGTCCCGGAGTTCCCACGCGTGATCGTACAGCGATCTGCCGCCGCTCGGTGTATCGCTTCACGCACGAGGGATACTCGATGCCCCTCACCGATGACCGCTTGCCGATGTTCCCAAGGCCGGATTAGTGCCAGGTGACGCGGATGCTGTCGGGGACGCCGTGGACCGGGCGGCGGCGGCCGCTGAAGTGCACGACCTCCAGGCGGGGGAAGGCCGCCAGCCACTCCAGGCTGGTCTGGGCGTAGACCGGCTGCAGGTGCAGGAACGTCAGGCGGTCGGCGACGATGCCGGCGATGAGCAAGCTCGGCGGGAGATGGCCGGTGAGCCAGATGCGTTCGCGCCCGCCGAGCGCGCGCAGGGCCGCGAGCTCGTCCGCATCGGCCACCGGGAAGTCCAGATCCGCCGGGTCGAGGTAGGCGATGACCTCGGCGGCGTAGCGTTCGGTGTCGAAGCTTCCCCAGTAGTTGACGAGTTCCCTGCGGACGTGCATCGACGGATGGGCGGCGTAGCGGGCCAGCAGCGGGATTGCGGCGTCGGTGGCGATGCGGACGGCCGTGGAGACGACATAGTACGCCTCGTCGTCGCTCAGCCCTTCCGGGCCTGGGAGTAGGTCCAGGGCCAGCGGGCCGCCCAGGTCGGCGAGATTGCGGGCGAGGTTCGGGCCCCGCGGCGGGATGAAGGTGGACAGCCGCCTTTCGACGGCCTCGCGCACCGCCGGGTCCAGCTCCGTGGCGTGTTCCAGGGATGCCGCGGCCACCAGTAGTTGGCGCAGTTCCCTGTCACTACGGCGTCGGCGTAGCTGCCTGTCGCTGGAGGGATCGCCGTGCGGGACGTCGATCAGCTCCGTCAGCAGCCGCGTGCGCTCGAGCGGGCGGGCGTGGGCCACGGCCATGCGGAAGACGTCCTCCCACTGGTCGCGGTGGGCGTTCTCCACGAGCAGCGGGAAGTCCAGCTCCTCGACCGCCATGCGGCCGCCCAGGTAGTCCTGGAACGTGCGGTGGATGAAGTCGACACGGCCCTCGGACGGCTCGCGCAGCAGGCCGGAGCGTTCGAGGAGGTACCGGTAGAGGGTGGCGGCGTCGGCGTCGAGGTAGGGCATGGCGGGGAGGGCGCTGGCGAGGACGGCGATGGCGTCGGCGCGTTCCATCTCGGAGCGGCCGTTGCGGATCATCCAGTACGCGAGCTTCTGCAGGAGCTGTACCTGTGGCTCTCTGGGGAGCCGCCGGCCGCTGGTCGGCCGGACGCGGCGCTCGGTGTCGCGGCGGTCGAGCAGCATCGACAGCGCCGCGTCGTAGAGCTCCTTCCGGCCCTGCGGGAGGAAACCGTGCCGCTCGCGGTGGAGGGCGCAGATCAGGCCGCACATCAGGGGGTTGGTGGCGAGGCGGCCGAGCTCCTGCTTGGTGCGGACGGCGGTGCGCAACTCAGCGGCGAGGGCCGGGTCGGTGCCGGTGGCAGCGTGCCAGCGGTCGATGAACGTGGCCACGTCGTCGCGGCTCATGGGGGAGAGGGACAGCTCGGCGAAGCCGTGGTCGGTGAGCCAGTCCTGGCGGATGGCGGAGGGGCGGGAGGTGACCAGCCAGCGGTTGCCGGTGGGGAACGCGGCGAGCAGGTCGCGCAGCCAGCGGCGGGTGGCCTCGCGCTCGGTCTCCGGGACCTCGTCGACGCCGTCAATGAGGAGCAGACCGCGGCCGACGGACAGCACGCGCTCGGCCCAGCCG
>NZ_SMKC01000438.1 GCF_004348315.1 Streptomyces sp. 8K308
CCCCTCACCCGTCCCCCGCCACCACCGGCGCCGGCCACCCGCCGATCGCCCACGCCGTCGCCGTACCCAGCTCCGCCGCCCGTCCGCACCCCTCGGAGGCACCGTGACCAGGCCGTCGCCAGACCCGTCCCCCAGCAGCCGGCCGGCCGGCGGGCTGACCGCCGCCGTCCCGCCGCCCGGCTGCCCCGCGCACGACCCGGGACCCGGCGGGGTGCACCGGCTGTACGGCCCGGTCGCCTCGGCCGACCCGTTCGGCCTCTACGAGCGGCTGCGCGCCGAGCACGGTTCGGTCGCCCCGGTGCTGCTGGAGGGCGACGTGCCGGCGTGGCTGGTCCTCGGCTACGCGGAGATCCTCGAAGTGACCCGCAACCCGCGCCGGTTCAGCCGGGACGGCCGCAACTGGGGCGAGTACCGGGCCGGCCGGGTGAGCGCCGCCTCGCCCATCGCGCCGGTGCTGCTGTGGGGCCCGGACTGCACCCACGAGGACGGCGAGGTGCACCAGCGGCTGCGGTCCGCCCTCAACCAGAGTCTCGACCGCTTCGACCGGCGCGGGCTGCGCCGCCATGTACAGCGGTACGCCCACCAGTTGATCGACCGCTTCGCCGCCGCCGGCGAGGCGGAGATCCTCGGCCAGTACGCCCAGCAGCTGCCGATGCTGGCGCTGACCACCGTGCTCGGGCTGCCGGAGGAGGAGGGGCCGCGGCTGGTGCGGGCCAGCCGTCAGCTGCTGATCGGCACCGAGAAGGCGGTCAGCGCCGACCGGTACATCCAGCGGACGCTCGGCGAGCTGGTGGCGCGCAAGAGCACGGACCCGGGACACGACCTGGCGTCCTGGCTGCTCGCGCACCCGGCCGACCTCTCCGACGAGGAGGTGGTGCACCACCTGCGCCTGGTGATGGTCGCCGGCAACGAGACCACCACCAACCTGATCGTCAACACCCTGCGGGTGGTGCTCACCCATCCCCGGTTCCGCGGCTCGCTGCACGGCGGGCGGATGACGCTGCCGGCCGCGGTGGAGCAGGTGCTGTGGGACGAGCCGCCGATCTCGGTGTGCCCGGGTGGCTTCGCCACCCAGGACGTGGAGTTGGGCGGCCAGCACATCAGGGAGGGCGACGTGTTACTCCTGGGACTCGCGGCGGCCAACGTCGATCCTGCGGTCCGGCCCGCGCCCGGCGCGCCGATGCACGGCAACCGCTCGCACCTGGCGTTCACCAGCGGCCCGCACGAGTGTCCTGGGCAGGACATCGGGCGGGCCATCACGGGCACGGCGATCGAGGTGCTGCTCGCCAGGCTGCCCGACCTGCGGCTGACCGCCGAGCCCGACGACCTGAGCTGGTCGTCCTCCACCTGGTCACGCCATCTGGACGCGCTGCCGGTGGCGTTCTCGCGCCGCGATCCCGCCCCCTCGGGGGCGGGGACCACGGCGGCGGGCGAGGCCGTGCCGGCGGAGCCCGCCGTGGCACCGGCCGCCGAGGCCGGCGCCAGGCACCGGCGACTCGGCCGCGAAACGCCTCGCGGCGTGCCACACGCCGGCCCGACCCGCGCCTGGCGGGCCCTACGAGCCCGCCTGCGGCGGTGGGGACTCCACCGGTACCGGTGAGACGGCCGCATGCGGCCGGCCCCGCCGGTCACAGCCGCGCCCGCGCGGTACGGAGGTGGCCCACCGCTGGCCGCACTCCGGTCGACCGAGGAAGCGACGACAGCCGGCGGCCCTTCCCCGTGAGGCCGCCAGCGCCGACCGGAGCGACGGCCGAGGGCGCCGGTCATGGCCTGCGGCGCCGGAGGCGAGCCCGCCCGGGCCGTCCGGGCCGAGCCCGGCCCGGCGAGGGCCCCGGCTCAGCCGCCGGCCGGGGCGGCCGGCTCCGGCGCGGCGGCGGGCCGACATGGTTCCGCAGCCTGCGGAGCAGCCTCGTAGCGGGCGGTGACGACGCCCCAGCGTTCGTTGCCGACCATCCAGTTGCGCAGGCCGGCCACGTAGCGCTCGATGTCGGCCCGGCCGCGCGCGTCGATGTCGAGACGTTCGCAGAGCTCCGGCAGGCGGGCGGCCAGGGCGACGAAGACCCGGGCCCGGCTGGCGGCCAGCCTCGTGACCTGCCGCACGGCCTCCTCCCGCCCGCAGCCTCGCGCCCGCTGCCTGATCAGCACCAGGTTGTGCGGGTCGCCCTGCGCCTCCTCCCGGTCCGCGGAGTGCACGTCGTTGCAGAGGAAGACGACGTCGCCGGCGCAGCGGGTGAGCAGCCGCAGCTCGTGGCTCCAGTAGGCGCCGGCCGGCACCTCGAAGTGCCCGGCGCGTTCGATCAGGTCGAAGCACGGCGCCGTGCCGACCGCCTGGCGGCGCAGCCGCACGTACGCGGCCTCGTCCGGCACGACGCCCATGACCCGGTTCCGCGCCTCGCGCACGTAGGCGCGGAAGAAGCGGGCCAGGTTGGCGGCCGCCCTGGCCCGCCAGGCCGGAGACATGCCGACGACGCTGCGCCGCCAGACGTCGGCGTAGGCGCGGGCGATCGGCGCGTCAAGCCTGGGCGGCGCGCCGGGAGCGCGGTAGGGGATGGCGGCCAGCTCGGTGACCAGTTGGGCGACGCGCTCCGGCTGCCTGCCGAGCGGCCCGTCGAACAGGTCGTCGAGCGGGAAGCCGATGCAGACCGCGTCGGTGACCAGATCGAGGTCGCCACCGGCCGCGTCGGGGTAGGCGTAGGCGGCCAGGTCGGTCACCTGCCAGCCCTGGTAGCGGCGGAGCGCCGCCTCGCCGACGACCAGGCCGTGGCGGCGCACCCAGTCCAGGTGGTGGATGCGCGCCCGGCCGGCGCCCGGGTTGATGCTCCCTTGGAACGGCAGGTAGAAGCTGATGTCCTGCGGCATGGCCGCGCCCCTTTCCGGCATGGCATCGTCCCGTCCTCACACGCAGGTGGGTTCAGCCCTGCCCCTTGGCATGCTCGCGTAATCGGCGACCGTGGATCCTGGCCGGATTCCAGGGGCGCCTCACCCACCGATCGGTTGGGGTCGCCATCCCGCGCGGTGACGACCTCACTTCTCATCAGGAATGCGTCATTCGCGGATCATTCCCTATCGCGGGGGGCCGTCGCCGACGCCACGGCCGAAAGCCGACCAGAAGGACCGCGCCCCCCATTGCGTCAGTCGGACGATTACACTCGACCGTGTGCCTCAGCTACGAATCGCCCTGAACCAGATCGACTCCACCGTCGGCGATCTGCCCGGCAACGCGGACGCCGTGCTGCGCTGGACGCGGCACGGCGTCGACCGTGGCGCGCACCTGGTCGCCTTCCCCGAGATGATGCTCACCGGCTATCCGGTCGAGGACCTGGCCCTGCGCCCGTCCTTCGTGGCCGCCAGCCGGGCCGCGCTGCGCGAGCTGGCGGCCAGGCTGGCCGCCGAGGGCCTGGGCGAGGTCCCTGTGGTGCTCGGCTACCTGGACCGGGCCGAGCAGGTCAGCCAGGCGCTCGGCCAGCCGGCCGGCGCCCCGCGCAACGCGGCGGCCGTGCTGCACCGCGGCGAGGTGGCGCTGACCTTCGCCAAGCACCACCTGCCGAACTACGGCGTGTTCGACGAGTTCCGCTACTTCGTGCCCGGCGCGACGCTGCCGGTGATCCGGGTGCACGGCGTGGACGTGGCGCTGGCCATCTGCGAGGACCTGTGGCAGGAGGGCGGCCGGGTGCCGGCCGCCCGCGCGGCGGGCGCCGGGCTGCTGCTGTCCGTCAACGCCTCCCCGTACGAGGTGAACAAGGACGACACCCGGCTCGACCTGGTGCGCAAGCGGGCCCAGGAGGCCGGCTGCACGCTGGCCTATCTGGCGATGGTCGGCGGCCAGGACGAGCTGGTCTTCGACGGCGACTCGATCGTCGTCGACCGGGACGGCACGGTGCTGGCGCGGGCCGCCCAGTTCGCCGAGGAGTGCCTGCTGCTCGACCTGGACCTCCCGGCCGCCGCCCCCGACGCGCCGCCGGCCGGCGTGGTGGACGACGGGCTGCGGATCGACCACGTGACGCTCTCGGCCGAGCCGCTGCCGCCCTACGAGCCGGTCCACCCCGGCGCGGTCGCCGACCGGCTCGACGACGCGGAGGAGATGTACGAGGCGCTGGTCACCGGCGTCCGGGCCTACGTCAGGAAGAACGGGTTCCGCTCGGTGCTGATCGGCCTCTCCGGCGGCATCGACTCGGCGCTGTGCGCGGCGATCGCCTGCGACGCGCTCGGCCCCGAGCAGGTCTTCGGGCTCTCCATGCCCTCCCGCTACTCCTCCGAGCACTCCCGGGGCGACGCGACCGAGCTGGCCAGGCGCACCGGCCTCTCGCTGCGGACGGTGCCGATCGGCGGCATGTTCGACGCCTACCTGGACGCGGTGGAGCTGACCGGCCTCGCCGAGGAGAACCTGCAGTCGCGGCTGCGCGGCACCCTGCTGATGGCGGTCTCCAACCAGGAGGGCCACATCGTGCTCGCCCCGGGTAACAAGAGCGAGCTCGCCGTGGGCTACTCGACCCTCTACGGCGACTCGGTCGGCGCCTACGGGCCGATCAAGGACGTCTACAAGACGGTGGTCTACCGGCTCGCGCGGTGGCGCAACGAGGCCGCGGCGCGGCGGGGCGAGACGCCGCCGATCCCGGAGAACTCGATCGCCAAGCCGCCGAGCGCGGAGCTGCGGCCGGGGCAGGTGGACACGGACTCGCTGCCGGACTACGACGTGCTGGACGGCGTCCTCGAGCTGTACGTGGACCGTGACCGGGGCGCGGCGGACATCGTGGCGGCCGGGTACGACGCGGAGCTGGTGTCGCGGGTGCTGCGCCTCGTCGACGCGGCGGAGTACAAGCGGCGGCAGTATCCGCCGGGGACGAAGATCTCCCCGAAGGTCTTCGGCAAGGACCGCCGCCTCCCCCTCACCAACCGCTGGCGCGAGCCGCTCAGCGACGGAGCCTGAGCGCGGGGGCGGCCTGGCGGCCGCGCCGCTGGGCCCGTGCCGGGGCGCTCCGCGCCGGGATGCCGCGCTTCGCGCGGTGGGACACGGCCTGACGGCCCGCGCGCGGTGCCCGAGCGCTCCGCGCCGGGGTTTTCCCGCCCACCC
>NZ_SMKC01000439.1 GCF_004348315.1 Streptomyces sp. 8K308
CCGTCCCACCCACCCTCTCCCGGGCACGCGCCCGGCGCGTGGGCGCGGGCCGCGTTGGCGCGCGTGCGGCGCGCGGCCGGCGCCGTGGCGCCGTGGCGCCGCGCCCGGCTCCGCCGGTTTCGGCCGCGTCGGCAGGTGCCGCCGCTCGGCAGGCCGGCTTGGCGCCTGGCCGGTGCCGGACCCGCTCCGCGGGCCCGGCACGGCGGCGCGCCGTTTCGCCAGTGGCCGGCCGCCGCCTCGGCGGCCGATGCGCCGGGGCGCTTGGCCTGGCCGGGCCCACGCCAGCGGCACCGCGCCGGCGGCCTCGTCGCCTGCCTCGCCGCGTCGCTGCTCGCGCAGCTTGTCGTGGCTCAGCCCGCCGCGGCCGTGGAGGCGTGCCGGACGCGGTCGCCGGGGACGGAGTTGCCGGACACGGCGGGGCCCTATCCGCTCATCGACCAGCTCGGGCTCCGGCAGGCGTGGGACCTGGCCACCGGCTCCGGCGTCGTCGTCGCCGTCGTGGACTCCGGCGTGGACGCCCGGCACCCCGACCTGGACGGCGCCGTGCGGCGCGGCGCCACGTTCGAAGGGCGGACCGACGAGCGGGAGTTCGACCGCACCACCCCGGCGAACCAGGAGGACTGCGAGGGCCACGGCACCGGCGTCGCCGGGCTGATCGCCGCCCGCCGCGCCGAGGGCGACCGGATGGCCGGCGTCGCGCCGGACGCCACCATCTACCCCGTGCGTGTGGCCGGCGGCATCGAGAACGCCACCGCGGGCACCATCGCCGCCGCCATCAGGGACGCGGTCGACTCCGGCGCCCGGGTGCTCAACCTCTCGTTCGCCGTGCCCACCGACTACGAGCCGATCCGCGAGGCCGTCGCCCACGCGGTCGCCGAGGACGTTGTCGTGGTCGCGGCCGCCGGCAACGAGGGCAACCAGGGCGTCAGCGGCGGCCACATGTACCCGGCCGCCTACGACGGCGTGCTCGCCGTCGGCGCGGTGGGCAACGACGGCCAGCCGATGGACGTCTCCAACGCCGGCCCCTGGGTCGACCTGGCCGGCTACGGCGAGGAGATGGCCGTCGTCGCCCCCGAGGGCTCCGGCTACCGCGTCGAGTCGGGCACCAGCTTCGCCGCCGCCGAGGCGTCGGGCGCCGCCGCGCTCGTCCTCTCCCGCTTCCCCGACCTGTCGGCCGCCGAGGTCGTCCGGCGGCTCACCGAGTCCGCCACCCAGGTCGGCGGCGGCGTCAACGACCGTACAGGCGCCGGCATCGTGGACCCGTTCGGCGCCCTCACCCACCTCGGCGACGACACCGACAGCACGGGCGAGGCGGCGCCGCCCGGGCACATCCCGGTGCAGCCCATCCCCACCAGCGAGCCGCTGCTCTCCGGCACCGTGGCCACCGCACTCGGCTGGAGCGGCGGGCTGCTGCTCGCCGTGATCCTCGGGCTCGCCGCGGCGCCCGCCGTCCGCCGGGCCGCGGCGCGCGGCTGGCGCGCCGGGCCCGACCCGCGGCCGGCACCCGGCACGGCACGACCCGCGAACCCGCCGCCTGGCCGAATCGGTTGGCTCGACGGCAGCGAGTCGCGGTCCACCACGACCTCCGCTCACCCATCACCCCGGAACCGGACACGTTAGATGGCCACCACACGCGAGCAGGCGGAGGCGTACGCCTACGAGAACCGCCGCAGGACCACCAGCCTCATCCGGGGCGCCGACGAGGCGCGGCTCGACCCGCGCCGCCGCCTCAACCGCTCCATCGGCGGCGGCGTCGCCATCGGCATCCTGATCATGGCCGGCTTCGGTATCGCCGGCTGGCTCGGCGGCGGCCGCGGCCCCGCGCTCCCCGGCACCGGCGCCGTCATCGTGGGCGACAGCGGCGACCGCTACGTCGTCACCGACGGCGTCGTGCACCCGGCGCTCAACCTCGCCTCGGCGATGCTCGTCGGCGGCGGCGAGGTCACCAAGGTCAGGCAGTCCGTCCTGGACGCGGCGCCGCGCGGCCTGCCCGTCGGCATCCCCGGCGCCCCCGACGCGCTGCCCGACGCCGACGACCTCGTCGACGGCGACTGGACGCTGTGCGTCGTGCCGTCCGAGAACGGCGGCGCCCCGACCGCCACCGCGCTCTACATCTCGGTGCCCGAGGTCGCCCCGCCCAGCGGCTACGACACCGAGGCCGGTGCCACCGTGCTCGCCCAGGACGAGGACGGCGCGCTGTGGCTGCTCACCGAGGGCCGCCGCTACTCCCTCGAACCGGCCATCCGCGACCTGCTCGGCCTGCAGAGCGTGGAGCCGGTGCAACTGCCGCACCAGATCATCGCCACCATGCCGGAGGGCCCGGCGCTCACCATCCCGGACCTCGGCGCCGACGTCGGCGCCCAGCCGGACGTCCAACTGCCCTTCGACGCCCGGGTCGGCGACATCGCCCACACCGACAGTGGCGTCAACGACCAGTACCACCTGGTCAGGTCGGACGGCCTGGTCTCCATCTCGCCGCTGGTCTACGCGCTGTTGAGCGCCGCCGCCGAGACCGACCACCAGATCAGCGCCACCGACGCGGCGCGCGCGCCACGCTCCGGCGGCAACGCGCCGGGCGACCCGGCCTGGCCCGACCAGCTGCTCGCCGCCAACGAGCCGGGCCGCAACCAGCCCGTCTGCATCAGCACCCCGCCCGGCGGCCAGCCGGGCGACGCGCCCTGGCAGGCCACCGTCCACCTGCCCACGACCATGCCGGACCCGGCCGACGTCCGCCCGGTCACCGGCTACCAGGGCAGCAGGCTCGGCCTGCTCGACGAGATCTACCTGCCGGCCGGCTCGGGCGCCGTGGTCAGGGCCACCACCTCGGCCGGCACCGGCGGCACCTACACGCTCGTCACCGACAGCGGCGCGGCCTACCCCTTCTCCTCCCCAGACGCGGTGGAACGGCTCGGCTACGCGCCGGCCGAGGCGCCGTCCCTGCCCAGGGCGTTCACCGACCTGCTGCCGGAAGGACCGGTCCTCGACCCGCAGGCGGCCGGCCGCGAACAGAACGGAGAGCGGCAGTGAGCCCCAGAAGGCGCCGCGCTGACCGCGGCTCAGAACCGGTCGCCCGCCCGCGGCGGGCCCCCTTCCGCTTCGGCCGCGGCCGGCTGGTCGCGGTCGAGACCGGCCTCGGCTGCCTGGCGACCGGCGTCGCCTTCCAGAGCCCCTGGGGCTACGGCCTCGCGGGCGTCGGCGCGGTCGTCGTCACCGGCTCGCTGCTGCGCCGGCGCGGCGACTGGGTCGACCAGTGGCTGCTCGACCGGTGGCGCCGCGACGCGCTCGCCCCCTCCGACGCGCAGGTGGCCCCGGCCGGGGACGACGGCGACCTCGGCCTCGCCGGGGCCCTGCTGCCGACCCTCGACATCGCCGGGTTCTCCGACCGCAACGGCGGCAGCGGAGGCGCCGAGCTCGGGGTGCTCGCGGACGGCCGCGGCCACGCCGCGATCGTCGAGTTCCCCGGCGGCACGCTCCCCTCGCTGCCGGCCGCGGCCGTCGCCCGCTGGCTGGACGAGGACCCGGCGCGACCGGCGGCCGCCCAGCTCGTGGTCGAACAGTGCGGGCTGCCGCCCTGGGACTTCCACTACCGCTACCAGCCCACCATCGCCTACCGCCAACTCCCGTTCGGCGGGCGCCCGGTCGCCGTGCGCTCCTGGCTGGTGCTGCGCTACGAGCCGTTCGACGCGCCGGAGGCCGCCGAGCGGCGGGGCGGCGGCGCGGGCGGGGCGCGCGCGGCGGTGGCCGCCGCCACGGCCCGGATCAGGGCCAGGCTGGCGGCGCTCGGCGTGCCGAGCACCCCGCTCGGCCCCGGCCGGGTCCGTGACCTGCTGCGACAGATCGGCGACTCCTCGGCCGAGGGGCGGGCCATCACCGGCAGCTGGGCCGGCAACGCCGCCACCCACTGCACGGTCACGGCCGAGGTCGCGAACCAGGCCGACTGGTCGCGGCTGCTCGGCTCGCTCGCCACCTGCACCGCCGACCGGGTGATCACCGCGGCCACCCTCACCAGGGACGGCGCGGGCCTGAGGGTGCGGACGGCGGTCCGCGTGGTCAGCACCATGGCGCAGCACGCGGCCGCCGAACGCGACCGGCTGATCGAGGCCGGCGTCGTCGGCCCGCCCGCCGCCGACCAGGCCGCCGGGCTGCTCGCCACCCTGCCGGTGGCCTACCCGGCGCGCTCCCTGGTGGAGGCGACCGGCTTCGTGACGACGGGAGGAGCCCGGACCCGATGACCCTTCCCGACCTGGCGGAACTGCCCGCCACCCACTGGCCGGACGAGCAGCAGTCCGACGCCGACTGCCGTCTGCTCCCCGCCTACGTCGGCATCCACCTCGGCACCGACCGGTCGGGACAGCCCGTGGCGCTGCCCGCGCCGGGGCCGGCCGGCACCCGGATCGGGGTCCTCGGCGAGTCCCTCTTCGGCCGCCTCTTCGCGCTCCGCCTGCTGGCGGTTGGCGCGCAGGTCACCGCCGCGACCCGGGTCCCCGACCACTGGGCGGGCGTGGCGCAGGCGGCCGGCGACCGGCTCTCGATCCACGACACGATCCCGGTCTGGCCGCCGCGCCCGCCGGCGCCGCCGACCGTGGCCGACGGGCCGCAGGCCCTCGTCTGTGACCTGCGCCGGGCGCCACACGTCGCCCTGGCGGCGGGACCCTGGCGCACGGTGCTGCACGTGACGCGCCACGCGCCGCGCCGCTCGGCGTTCTGGGCGGCGGCCGACGCGGTCCTGGCGCTCGACGCGAACTTCGCGGAGCCGATCGAACAGGTACTCGGCGCGGAGGCCGCGCGGGTAACGGCGGGTCTCGCGCCCGGCGAGATCGCGCTCTTCCGCGCCGGCGGGGCGGAGATCCTCCGCCCGGACATCTCCCCCGGCGAAACGGCCCTCCTCACCCCCGGCCAACGCGGCCCCGCTGCGCGCTTGGCGTAGGCCACGACGCGGTCGCGCTCGGCCCGCAGGCCCCGGTCACCGGCGCGCTCCGCGCGCCCGGTGGCCGGGGTCTGGCGGCCGTGCCGGTCTGGCGGCCGTGCCGGTCTGGCGGCCGTGCCG
>NZ_SMKC01000043.1 GCF_004348315.1 Streptomyces sp. 8K308
GGCGTGGTCCCCGGCGGGGGCGGGGTGGAGCGGCACGGCCGTGTCAGTATCCAGGGGCGGTCCTGCGGCCACCGTGGCGGGCCGCTCGGCCGGGGCCTGGCGGAGCCGGCGGGCCAGCGCGGCGGTCAGCAGGGCGAGCGCCAGGGCGACGGCGCAGGCGGTGCCGGTGGCCCGGGTGTAGTCGTCGAAGTCCAGCCCGGCGAAGCCGGGTTCTGCGCCGAGGACGGCCGCGAACAGGCCGCCGATCACGGTCACGCTGCCGGCGTGCGCGACCTGGGTCGCGGTCAGCAGCACCCCGCTCGCGGCGCCGCTGTCGGCGACCGGTATGCCGTCGAGCACCACGGTGATCAGCGGGGAGGCCACCAGGCCCTGGCCGAGCCCGGCGAGCGCCAACGGCACCGGCAGCCAGAGCAGTTGGGACTCCTCCGGCACCCGGAGCACGACGCCGACCACCCCGGCGAGGCTGACGGCCATCAGCAGCGCGCCGCCGACCGGCAGCCGGTGGCCAAACCTGGCGTGCGGGACCCGGCTGCCGGCGCTGGCGAGCGCGAAGCCCACGGCCAGCGGCGCGAAGACCAGACCCGAGACCAGCGGGCTGCGCTCGAGGCCGTTCTGCACGTGGTAGGCGAGCAGCGTGAAGAAGCCCATGTTGCCGCCGTAGAAGGCGAGCAGCGTGCACAGGCCGCGCGCCATCCGGCGCTCGGCGAGCAGCCTGGGCGGCAACAGCGGTGCGAGACCGCGTCGTTGGAGGCGTCGTTCCAGGGCGAGGAAGGCGGCGAGCACCAGCAGGCCGCCGGTCATGGGGAGGAGGAGCCAGCCTGACCAGTGGCCGCCCTCGGCAGAGGCCGGCGGCAGCAGCAGGGCGTAGAGCGCGGTGGCGAGCAGCACGGCGCCTGCGAGGTCGAGCCGCTGGCGCGGTCCCCGGCTCTCCACGACGGTGCGTCGGGAGGTGGCCAGGACCAGCAGGCCGACCGGCAGGTTGACCAGGAACAGGGCGCGCCAGCCGAGGCCGCCCGGGTCCCAGGCCAGCAGGGCGCCGCCGCCGAGCGGGCCGGCGATCCAGGCCAGGCCCATGGTGGCGCCGTAGGCCCCGACCGCGCGGGCCCGCTCGGGCCCGGCGAAGCTGGCCTGCACGAGGGCGAGCACCTGCGGCAGCATCAGGGCGGCCGACAGACCCTGGAGGGTGCGGGCGGCGAGCAGGGCGCTGGCGTCGGGGGCGAGCGCACACGCGGCGGAGAGCAGCGTGAACGCGGCGCCGCCGAGCTGGAACACCCGTTTGCGGCCGTGGAGATCGCCGAGCCGGCCGCCGGTCACCAGGCCGGCGGCGTAGGCGGCGGTGTAGCCGGCGACAACGAACTGCGCCTGGCCGTAGGTGGCACCGAGTTCGTCCTGGATGGCGGGCAGGGCGAGCAGGACGATGCTGGAGTCGAGGTGGCCGATGAAGGTGGCGAGCAGGATCGAGGCGAGGGCGACGGAGCGGCGTCGCGGAGTGCTTTCTCCCGGTCTTGGCATCAGCACATTCATCCACGGAGGCTGCCTGACCGGCCAAGTCCGGTTTCTTACCAGGTGATCGCGGACGCTTCTCACGGCGGGCGCGCCGCGTAGAATTCCGTCATGGAGCTGCGGCAGTTGCGGTACTTCGTCGCGGTCGCGGAGGAGCTTCATTACGGCCGCGCCGCGCGGCGGCTGAGCATCGCGCAGCCGGGGCTCAGCCAGCAGATCAAGGTGTTGGAGCGGCGGCTCGGCGCCGAGCTGTTCGCGCGGGACCGGCGCGGGGTGGCGTTGACGGGGGCCGGGCGGGCGTTGTTGCCGCTGGCGCGTGACCTGTTGACGAGGGCGGGCGCCGCGCAGGCGCTGGTGCGGTCCTATGGGGCGGGCGAGACCGGCGAGTTGCGGATCGGTCTGACGCGTTCGGCGGCCCAGGGGGTGACGGCGCGGCTCGTGGACGGGTTCCGGGAGGAGTGTCCCGGCGTCGAGATGCAACTCTCCAGCGGCTACACGGCGTTACACGAACGGCTGTTACGGCTCGGATCGTTGGACGTGGCGTTCGTGCGGCCACCGATCGACCTCGCCGGCGATCTGGCCTGTCGCGAGGTCGCGGTGGAACCGCTGGTGGCGGCGGTCCCGGTGGACCACCCGCTGGCCCGCCGGCGTCGGATCCGCCGCGCCGACCTGGCCGGCGAGCCCCTGGTGTGGTGGCCGCGCGAGCACGGCCCTGGCATGTGGGATCGGATGCTTGATCAGGTCTTCGGCCCGGGGGTCAGGCCGCCGGTGGCGCGCTGGGAGCCTGAGGAGGAGCGGCTGCTCCACGCGGTGGCCCTCGGCGCCGGCGTCACGGTCGTGGTCGAGGGCCGGGCCAGTCGGCTGCGGGTGCCCGGGGTGGCAATCAGGAGGTTCGCCGAGCCCGTGCCGACGTTGCCGCTCGGACTCGCCTGGCGTCGGGACAGTGAGCTTCCGGCGCTTCGGCGCTTCCTGCGGCACACCGAGGAGGTGGTCAGGTCCGGGGCGCGTTGAGATTGCGGAAGTTGCGGACAACGGGGCTGGTCTCACCGCGCCGCCAGGCGAGGTGCAGGGCGATGCTGTGGGACTGCGGCGTCAGCGGCCGGAACACGACGTCGGAGCGGCGCAGCGAGGCCATCGCACCGGGCACGATGGAGACCCCGATGTCGGCCGCGACCAGCCCGATGATGGTGTGCATGTGCACGGCTTCCTGGGTGACCTGCGGCTCGTAGCCGGCCGACCGGGTGAGGTGCATGATCTGGTCGTGCAGGGACGGTCCGAGCCGTCTGGGGAAGAGCACGAACGCGTCCTCGGCGAGGCTGGCGATCGGCAGCGGGTCCCGGTACGCCTGGGGGTGGCGGCGGGAGAGCGCGGCGACCAGCCGGTCACGGGAGATCTCCTGGGCGGCCAGCTCCGGATGGCCCACGCCGCCATCCGGACCGTGCAGGATGCCGATGTCCAGGCGGCCCGCGAGGAGTTCAACGATCTGCTGGCTGCTCGCCATCTCCCGGAGTTGTAACTTGACGCCTGGATAGCCCTGCCTGAATCGCCGCAGCAACCGTGGCAACAGTTCGTGGGAGGCGGAGCCCACGAAGCCGAGCGAGAGCTGGCCGACCTCCCCCCTCCCGGTCTGCCGGGCGATGCGCTTGGCGCGCTCGGCGTGGTGCAGCACTCGACGTGCCTCGGCGACGAAACCCTTGCCGGCCGAGGTGATGTGGACTTCCCTGGTGGTGCGCTCGAACAGCAGTACCCCGAGCTCGTCCTCGAGCTTCCGAACCTGCTGGCTGAGCCGGGGCTGCTGCAGCCCGAGTCTTGAAGCGGCTCTTGCGAAGTGCAGCTCCTCGGCGAGGAGCACGATGTAGCGCAGCTGGTCGAGATTCATAGCAATATTTGATCAGTTATTACTCTCCCATGGAACTATGAGCCTGTGAAGCATGCCATCCCGCAGCCTTGCTGCTATGCGACGTGCTTCCGCAACCACGGCCCTGTCCCTGCTCGTTGCGTCCGTGATCGGCTTGGCGACCGCGAACCCCGCGGCGGCGCACCACGGATGGGAGGAGTACGACACGACCGCGGCCTACTACGTGTCGGGGACGGTCAGCGAAATCCGGTGGGGCAACCCCCACCCCGAGGTGACGATCGAGCTGGAGACCCCGGTCTCGGTGCCGGCCGACTGGGCCGAACTCGACATCCCTCCGGAGCTCGAGGAGATCGAGGGCCGCGAGGTACTCGATGCCACCCGGCCCTACGAGGGCGAGGCGGAGCGGCTGACGATGGACCTGGCGCCGATCGAGCGGCTCTCGGCCTGGGGGCTCGACGGCGAGGTGACCGAGGGCGAACGGATTGAGGCGGTCGGCTACCTGGGCCGCGACGACGACGCCCACATCAGGCCCGAGCTCATCGTGCTGGAGACCGGCCAGGTGGTGCGCCAGCGTTCGGTGCCGCTGCCGGCGATGCCCGAGGCCGCCCCGGCGGACGACGCCGAGGACGGGGCGGGCGCCGAGGACCGGCCGGCGGACGGGACCGACGGCGCGGACGGGTCCGATGGCGCCGACAGTGCTGACAGCGCCGACGCCGCCGAGGAGAGCGCGGCCGAGGACGACGGCTCCTCGTCGGCGGTCATCTGGGCGCTGCTCGCGGTGGGCGTGCTCGTGGTGGTCGGCGGCGGCGTCTACGTCGTGCGGCGCGGCAACCGGGACTGAGCATGGACGAGTTCTACGACTGGCTGGAGCGGACGGAGCTCGGCGAGGCCGTCCGCACGACCCCCTGGGTGTACTCGTCGCTCGAGACGGTGCACCTGGTCGGCATCGCGGTGCTCGTCGGACCGGCCATCGCCTTCGACCTGCGGCTGCTCGGGGTCGGGCGCCGGCTGCTGCCGGTGACCTCGGCCGCCAGACACCTACTGCCGCTGGCCCGCTGCGGCTTCCTGATCGCCGCCTTCTCCGGGGTGGTGATGTTCGTCTCCGGCGCGGCGGCGGTGGGCAACAGCGCGGCGGCGCCCTGGAAGTTGGGGCTCCTGCTGGTGGCCGGGGTGAACATCGCCGCCTTTCACGGGGGCGTCTACCGCTCGGTTGACCGGTGGGACGTCGGCGCGGTGGCCCCGGCCGCCGCGCGCGCGGCCGGCGTGATCTCGACCCTGGTCTGGGTGGGAGTGATCGCCAGCGGGAGGTTGCTCGCGTACACGTGACACCGTTCGATATTCAGTGGCCCGTCTCAGGACGGGCCATTTTTTTCGCGTTTTCCGGAGCATTTTCCTCCGCTTTTCGCGCCGTCCCATTCGGATGTATCCAAGAGCAACATCCACAGATGAAGAATCCGTGAACATTTGCGATTGTGCTCGCCCGCGCAATAATGCGGCGCCAAACATAACCATCCCCACATTGCGGCGCTCCCGTTAAGACGACTACTTTCGAAACCGCCGAAAGATGTCTTGTGCACCACAACCGACCAGGGGGATGTGACGTGCTCATAACCACGGCAGACCGGCTTGAGCTCATGCTCGACGCCCGCGCCGAGGCGACCCGCTTTCGAACCGAGAATCCACCCTCCGCTTTCCACGAGCACAAGCTCGAAAAGGTTTGGGAAAGGGCGTCGGCCACGGCGGCCTACGCCCCGCTCGCACCCTTCACGATGGCCGCCTTCCAGAGCCACCCCATCACCCGCAAGGACGACCTCAAGGCCAGGCCACTCGACTACTGCATCGTGGAGCCGGCGGAGGCCGATAAGTACTATGAGACGACGGGCACCACGGGCCGCCCCACGCCCACCCCGCGGCTCGCCGAGGACGCCATCCGCAACGCCGTCTCAGTCGCCGAGGCCTGGCGCCCGCTGCTCGGCGAGCGGGACCGGGTGCTGGTGATGCTGCCCTCCGACGTCGTCCCGGTCGGCGACCTAGTCGTTCACGTGTGCGAATATCTGGGCGTGGTGCACACCCGCGCCTACCCCTTCGCGACCGGAATCTGCGACTGGGACCGGCTCACCCAGATCTGGGAGACGTTGCGCCCGACCGTGCTCTACGTGGCCCCCGGAGTCGCCCAGCAGCTGACCAGGCTGCTCAAGCGCCGGGACCAACTGGCCACCCACCGCGCCTCGGTCGAGAAGATCATGCTGCTCGGCGAGGTCAACACCGCGCCGTTCCGCGCCCGGCTCGGCGCCTGGTGGCAGGCGGAGGTCTACGACGCCAGCTACGGCAGCACGGAGACCGGAACGCTGGCGACGTCCTGCAACGCGGGGCGGCAACACCTCCTGCTGGCCGCCAACTACTTCGAGCTCGCCACCGCCGACGGCGTGCGGCCGCTGCGCGCCGGCGAACGCGGCCGCCTGGTGGTCACCCCGCTCAACCTGCACGCCAGGCCGCTGCTGCGTCTCGACACCGGGGACGAGGTCACCGTGAGCGACGACTGCGGGTGCGGCGCCGCCGCCCCCTCCGTCACCGTGCACGGCCGCAGCAGCGACGCGCTGGTGTTGGCGGGCGCGAAGGTCACGGTCCGCGAGGTCGAGGAGATCGTCTACGGCGAGACCGCGGCCACCGGCTATCTCATGGAGGTCGACCCCGAGGGCCGGCCGGTGCGGCTGCTGCTCGAGCGCGACAGCGACTGGGACCGCGGCGCCGAGGGCGAGCTGGCCGACGCCGTGCAGGCCGCCTCCCGCAGCAGCCTGCGGGTGACCTGGGGCGACGTGCGCTTCGTCAACGCGCTGCCCGTCAACACCAAGAGCGGCGCCTCCCAGAAGAGCTGGAAGCGCACCAACCTCCGTGTGGTGGAGGCCGGTTCATGACCACCACCGCCTCGCCGGCCGGCGTCGCCACCGGCCAGCCCGACCTGTGGTGCACCTACGCCGCCATCCGCACCCTGGGCTGGCTGCGGCGCCCCGACGGCGTGCCGCACCCCGAGCGGACCGCCCGCTACCTGGCCACCCGCCGCAACGCGGACGGCGGCTACGCGTGGAGCCGCGGCATGGCCTCGGACGCCTGGGCCACCTACTACTGCACCCAGGGGCTCATCGACCTGGCGCGCCTCGGCGTCGCCGAGCACCCCCCGGCCGGCCTCGACCGCACCGCCGCCTGGCTGCGCGACACCTGGTCAGGCGACGCCTTCGCCATGATGCCGGGACAACTCCCCGACGCCTGGGCCACCTTCTTCTCCACCCGCACCACCCTCGAGGTCTGCCGCGAGCCGGTGCCCGACCCCGACCGGCTGCTCGGCTGGCTCGGCGCGCTCCAGACCGCGGACGGCGGGCTCGGTTGGACCCCCGAGCACGCCGTCGCCGGGGTCGCCGACGTCCGCGCCTGCTTCTACGGAGTGCTCGCCTGGCGGGTGCTGGCCAGAACGGGCCTCACCACACCCCCCTGGGACGTGGACCGGCTGTCGGCCTGGCTGCGCGCGCAGCAGACGCCGCAGGGCGGGTTCCGCTTCTCGCCGGCCGCCGAGGTGCCCTGCATGTGGGCGACCTACCGGGCCACCGCCGCGCTCGACGCCCTCGGCGGCTCGCCCGCTGACCCGGCCGCCTGCGTCGCCTGGATCGAGCGGCAGCGCGGCGCCACCGGCGCGTTCGTCCGCTGGGAGGGCTACCCGGTCGAGGACGTGTGGGCCTCCTTCTGCGCCATCGGCTCGCTGCACGCGATGGGCGCGTCCACCGCCGAGCACGCCGAGGCGGTGACCGCCCGGATGCGTCGGCTCGCCTGCGAGCAGGGCGGGTTCACCTACCGCGAGCCGGCGCTCGCGGCCGACGCGCTCGCCACCTCGGCCACTTTGCTCATCGCGGACCCGGACGCCCCCGCCACCACCCCGGGCCCCGACGAGTTGCGCGACTGGCTCGCCGGCTGCCTGCTGCCCAACGAGGGCGGCGTGATGTACATGCCGGCGCGCGGCAGCGAGGTCCGCTGCACCCTGTGGGCGCTCTCGGCCGGCGCCCTCCGGGACGACCCGGGCGCGCGCAAGCGGGTCGCCGACTGGCTGGGCGAACTCCAGAACCCCGACGGCGGCTTCGGCTACTGGGAGGGCCGCGGCTCCGACGTGGTCTCCACCGTGTCGGCCGCCGAGGTCCAGTCGCTGCTGCGCCCCGACCACGCCGACGTGCTCGACGCGGACCGCCTGGTCGGCTTCCTCGACGCCTGCCGCACGACCCCGGACGCCGGGGAGCCGGACGCCGAGCCGGCCGCCAACGTGCCTGGCGGCCCGCCGACCCTGCGCGCCACCCTCCAGGTGCTGCGCGCCCGCCAGGCCGTGGGCCGGCCACGCCCCGCCGCGGTGCGCGCCGCCCTCGACCGGCACCGGGTGGCCGGCGGCGGCTACGCCAACGAGGGCCGCCGGATCCCCGACCTGCTGAGCACCTACGAGGCCGTGCTCACCGCCGACCGGCACGGAGTGGCGCTCGACACCGACCATCTGCGCCGGTTCGTCGACCGCGTCGTCCACGACGACGGCACCGCCTGGACCCCGCTGGCGCCGCCGGATGGCGACGACCTGCTGGCGGCTTGCGTCGGCACGCTGCTGGCCAGGCGCGTCCGGGGCGAGCTCGCGGAGCTGCCCGCCCTCACCCTCTCCTGAAGGACCCTCGTGCCCACCATCACCATCACCAGCCCCGAGCTGCCCGCGCGCCGACGCCGCGCCGTCGCCGTCCGGCTCACCCGCTGGCTCACCGGACGCGGCGTCACCGCCACGCACGCCGTGGTCCGCTTCGTCACGGAGGAGCCCGGCAGCCTCTACGCCGGCGCCTTCCCGGTGGAGGCGCTGCCGGCGCCGGCCGCCGGGGCAGGCGGTGCGGAGCCGCTGCACCACGCCTCGGTGGTCTGCCAGATCGGCGTCGACCGGGACGCCGGGTTCCGCGACGAGCTCGCCGCAGAGATCGCCGCCGCGCTCGGCGTCGGCCCCGGCACCGCCTTCTTCTACCTCGACCTCCAGCCCACCGCCCGGGGCCACGTCTACGTGGCCGACCACGGCGCGCTGCGCCGCGTCGACACCCTGGGCGACCTGCCCGCACCCGCCACCGAGGGCGCACTTCCGCGACGTGAGGAGACCCCCGCATGACCGCCCCCACCACCGTGCCCGACGAGAGGCAGATCCGGGACGGCGTCCGCGAGGCGCTCGCCGTGCCACTCGGCGACGCGCTGGCCGGCGTCGCGGACGACGCCGAGCTGACCACCGCGCTCGGCGAGCGATACGACAGCCTCACCGCCATGGAGTGCGTCACGGCCGTGGAGACCAGGTTCGGCGTCGAGGTCGACTTCGTGGCCGACGACGTCCGGCACTGGTTCTCCAGCATCAGCCGGATGGCGCGGTTCGTCCGCGAGCGCCTGGAGGACGGCGCGGTACTCGACGGCGGGGCGTGATGGCCTCGCCGAGAGTCGAAGGCGACCGGGACGCCACCGGGGACGACGCCGGGCCGTTCCGGCGAGGCCACGCCGAGGAGGCCGAGTTCACCACCTCGGGACACACCGGCGACCCCGTGGCCTGGCGCCGCACGCACGCCCAGCTGCGCGCCGAGGCGACGCTGGTGGCCGACGCCGCGGTCGGCCCCGCCGGATCCCTCGACCACATCGTCAACTTCGCCCCGATCCACCACCTCTACGGCCACCTCTTCGGGGAGGTGCTGCCCCGCCTGTGGGACGTCGAGGTCCACCAGGCGTGGCGGGACGAGGTGACAGCGGTGCCGCCGCTGCGCGGCGCCGCCCGCACCCTGCTGGTCTGCCTGCCTTCCAGCTGGCCGCTGCTGCGGCGGCTGGTCCCGGCGCTGCGCCGGCTGCCGTCGGTGGTCGCGCTGCACAGCTCGGCCGCGCCCACCGAGGCCGCGGGCGAGGTGGTGCGGGCGCTGGACGGCACGGGCTTCCGGGCCGTCAGTCTGCTGGGCTCCACGGAGACCGGCGCCGTGGCACACAGGCCCGTCGCCCCGACCGGCGTCGAGCCGGGGCCCTGGCGGCTGCTGCCGGATGTCACGCTGCTCCCCGACCCGTGCCCGGACGCCGGGGGCGAGGGCGCCCACCGGCTGCGCGTGGCGAGCCCGCGCCTCGGGCGCAGGGCCGACATGGCGGCGCCGCCCGCGAGCTGGCGTCTCGCGGACGTCGTCCGACCGCTCGGGCCACGGGAGTTCGACTACCTGGGTCGGACCTCGCGGCTGGTGAAGGCCAACGGGCGACGGGTCTGGCTCGACCAGGTGGAGGCGGCCGTGCGCGCCGCGCTCCCCGGGGTCGAGGCGGTCTGCCTGCCGGTGTCCGACCCGGTCAGAGGGGAGCACTACGAGGTGTGCCTGGCCGCCGGGTCCGTGCCGGCCGGCACGGGCGCCCGGGAGGTCCGGGCGGCCATCGGGGCGGCGCTGCCCGGGGCGCCTGGGCCGAGAGCGGTACACACCGTGCCAGAACTCCCGCGTACCACCACCGGGAAGATCCGGATCCCCGCCCTGCGGGACCTGCTCGATCACGTTCGCCGGGAAGCGGACGCGGCGGCCGGCGAGGCCCTCGCCCGCGCCTGACAGCGATCGGCTGACCGACACCCGACCAGTGCCGGAGAAGAGAGGACGCATGTCAACCACCCGCCTGCTGATCCCGACCCGTGCGGCTCAGCAGCCCGACTGGGCCCCCCACCTGGGGGAACTGGACACCGTGCTCGGCGAGCTGACCGAGCGGCCCCCGCTGGTGACGGCCGGAACGGCCACCGCGCTGCGGGACGAACTGGCCTTCGTGGCGCGGGGCACCGCCTTCGTGATCCAGGCCGGCGAGTGCGCCGAGCTGTTCGCGGACAGCGCCCCGGACCGGGTGCGCGCCAAGGCGGCGATGCTGCACGGCCTCGCCGACGTGTTCGAGTCGTTGACCAAGCTGCCCGTGGTGCGGATCGGCCGGTTCGCCGGCCAGTTCGCCAAGCCACGGTCCAATCCGTGGGAGACGTTGCCGGACGGCACCGTGCTCCCGGTCTACCGCGGCGACGCGGTGAACTCGGTCGAGGCGACCGAGGCGGCCCGCCGCCCCGACCCACGGCGGCTGCTGCGGGCCTACGACTCCGCGGCGGGTGCGCTCGCCGAGCTGGCGGGCCCTGCCGACCCCCAGGACGGCGGGGACGTGCGGGCGGCGCTCGCGCCCACCTATGTCAGCCATGAGGCGCTGCTGCTCGAGTACGAGCACGCGCTGACCCGTCCCGACGAGGCCGGCGGGCGGTACGCGTCCTCGGCGCACTTCCTGTGGATCGGCGAGCGGACCAGGCAACTCGACCACGCACACGTGGAGTTGGCCGCCTCCATCAGCAACCCGATCGGGGTGAAGCTGGGGCCGGACGCCACGCCGGAGGACGTGGCCGCGCTGCTCGACCGGCTGAACCCGGAGGACCGGCCAGGACGCCTGACCTTCGTGGTGCGGATGGGCGCCGCCAAGCTGCCGAAGCGACTGCCGGCGCTGCTGTCCGCGCTCGGCCCGCGGGCGGCGCGCGCCACCTGGATCACCGACCCGATGCACGGCAACACCCGGCAGACGGCGGCCGGTCAGAAGACGCGGGTGCTCGACGACGTGCTGGCCGAGGTGGCGGGCTTCTTCGCCGCGATGAGCGCGCACGGGCTGCCGCCCGGCGGCCTGCACCTGGAGACCGCGCCGGACGACGTCACGGAGTGCGTCCGGTACGAGGGACAGTTGCACTCCCCGCTCCCGCTCCCCCGCTACGAGACGGCCTGCGATCCGCGGCTCAACCCGGAGCAGGCGGAGCAGGTGGTCCGGCTGGCGGCCGAGCTGACCACGCGGCCGGCCACCCCGTCCCACACCAGCCATGAATGACCCGCGGTCCACGAAGGAGAAAGAGCCGCAGATGCGCATCGCACGTAGCCGGGAGGACCGGGCGCCGAGCCCCAGCCGACGGTCCCTGTTGGGAGCCTCCGCCGGCCTGGGGGCCGTGCTCGGGGTGGCCTCGCCGCTGGGTCTCAGCCAGTCCTGGGCCGCCCCGTCCCCGACCGGGGAGCGGGCCAGCGCCGCCGCCGCCGACGACGACGGCCGGGACTCCGGTCCCCTGTTGCCGGTGCCGCTGGTGGACGAGGTGGCGAGGATGGGCCCGCACGGCTGTGAGGGCATGGTCTTCGACGCCGCGGGGCGGCTCTTCATGTCCAACACGCAGGGCACCGAGATCCTGCTGATCGGCATGGACGGCGCGGTGAGCGAGTGGACGCGCGCCGTCCGGGCACCGAACGGGCACAAGGTGCTGGCGGACGGCACCCATCTGGTGGCGCAGATGGGTCCGCCGGGGGCCCTGGTCTGGCTGGACGCGGACGGCACGGTGCTGCGGGTGATCGACCGCGACGACCGGGGGCGGGCGCTGCGGGCCGCCAACGACGTGGCGGTGGACCCGCGGACCGGGGGCGCCTACGTCACCGACCCCGGCCCGTTCGCCGGCGGCCTGCCCGGGCGGCTCTACTACCTGCCCCATCCGCGCGCGGAGTTGATAACGGTGGTGGACGAGGAGGGCGAGGGGGACGTGGGGGTGCTCGACTACCCCAACGGCCTGGCACTGACCCCGGACAGGCGGGCGCTGCTGGTCTCGGAGAGCGGGCGGAACCGGATCATCAGGTTCGCGCTCCCCGAGCCGGGGCGCCCGATGGATCCGAGGGTCTTCGCCCGGCTGCCGTCCCAGCCCAACACCTGGACCAGCGGCGAGGCGCAGCCCGACGGGCTGGCGTTCGACACCGAGGGCCGGCTGTTCGTGGCCCACTTCGGCACGGGTCTCGTGCGGGTGCGCGACCGGTACGGGCGGGATCTCGGCTCGTTGGACTCGCGGACGCCGTGCATCACCAACTTCGCGTTCGGCGGGCCCGACATGGACCAGCTGTTCGTGACCGCGCACCTGGGCACCTCGCTCAGCGATCCAGGGCCCGCGGTGGTCATGCGGATGAGGCTGCCGGGCATCGAGGGGCTGCGGCTGCTGCCCTGAGCCGGGCGCGGGGCCGCTCCCACGGCGGGAGCGGCCCCGCGTCTCAGCCGCGCGAGGCCGGGCTCGGCAGGACCGAGCGGATGTCATCGACGATCCGCCCGACCAGCGGTTCAGGATCGTCGAGGAAGTAGAAGTGGCCGCCGGGGAAGGAGCGCACGCCGAGGAAGTCGGTGGTGTGCCGGGCCCAGTGCAGGGCGTCCCGCTCGTCGGCCACCGGGTCCTTCTCCCCGCAGAAGGCGGACAGCGGCCGCCGGAGAACGGGCGCGGGCGAGCCGGCCGGCTCCCAGGTCTCCGCGGCCTCGAGGTCGGCGCTGACCAGGGGCCGCACCCGCTCCCAGAGCAGCGGATCACGCAGGACGCGGTCCGGCAGCCCGCCCAGGTCCATCAGCGCCGTGCGCAGCCCGTCGGGCGAGAGGCCGTAGAGCGGCGGGTTGGAGCGGGTGATCGAGAAGAACGGGCCCGGATGGCCCGAGACGCCGACCCAGACGGGCGGCGGGCCGCCCCGGCGCTGCGTCTCGAGCGCCGCCGCGAAGGCCACGAGACCGCCCATGCTGTGCCCGAACAGCGCGTAGGGGCCGTGCTCCTCGGCGGCGAGCCGGTCGGCGAGCGCGTCGCTGATCACGGTCAGCCGGCGCTCGGCGGGGTGCGTGGCGGCCTTGGGCCGGCCGGGCGCGACCACCAGCCGGATCTCCCAGTCGTCCGGGAAGTGCGGCAGCCACGGCCGGAAGGTGCTGTGCGAGCCGCCCGCGTGGTGCATCAGGTAAAGGGTGAGTTTCGGCTCTGATGCGGGCTGGTGACGAAGCACCGACAATATCGAGCCGGTCATGCGCGTGACCCCATCTCGTATTCTTTCGGTAGCCTCATGGTCATCCCTCTCCCTGCGCCACGGTATGGTTCTCGATCTCCGGTCGGCCACCTCATGATGCCATCGAGGGGCCGCTCGTTTTCTGGTTTCTCGATGCGCACTCAGGGGCACCCGGCTACTCCTTTGGAGGCAGTGCCGGTTGACCTTTATGTGGAATCGCCAGAGGTCCGCCGACCATGCTTGTATGAGTCGTCATCGACCGCGCCGGGCGTTCCACCCGGAGGATTCAGAGGTGCATAATGCGACTCAACGTCCTCGGCCCACTCGAAGTGATAGGCAGTGCCGCGACGTGTCGGGTACGCGGGTTCAAGCTGGCCAAGGTGACCGGGCTGCTCGCGCTCCGGGCCAATCACTTCGTCTCGATAGAGACCATGAGCGAGGAGTTGTGGTCGGGATCTCCGCCGCGCAACGAGGCGACGACGATCAGGACGCACGTCTACAACCTGCGGCGGGTGCTGAGTTCCTCGGGGACCGGTCCTTCGTCGGGCGTGGCGCTGCACACCAGGCCCATGGGCTACCAGCTGTCGATCCCCGAGGAACTGCTCGATGTGAGCCGGTTCGACCTGTTGGCCCGCGAGGGGCGCGCGCTGTTCGACGCCGGGCGTTACGCGGAATCCGCCGAACGGTTGCGGGCGGCCCTCGCGGTGTGGCGGGGCAACGCGTTGGAGGGAATTCCGGTGGGCCCGGTGCTCTCCGGTCATCTGGCGCATCTCGGGGAGAAGCGGGCCCGAATACTGGAGTTGCGCATCGAGGCGGACATGCGCAGCGGCCGACACCGAGATCTCGTTCCCGAGCTCTACGAGTTGGTCGCCACCGACCCGCTCAACGAATGGCTCCAGGCACAGCTCATGGAGGTGCTGCACCGTTCTGGGCGCCGTGGCGAGGCATTGCGGAGTTTCCACGACGCCCGCAGGTGCCTCGACGAACAGCTCGGGATAGAGCCGTCCGACGACCTGCACCAGACATACCTGCAGATCCTTTCCTCCGGCTATCAGAGGTAGGAGGACTCGGGGGTGATGAGGGCGGCTTCCCGCGCGGTGCGCACGGCCTCCATGCGGGAGGACGCCCCCAGCTTCTCGAAGACGTTGCGCAGGTGCCTCTTGACGGTGCCCTCGGTGATCGAGAGGCGGCTGGCGATCTGCCGGTTGCTCAGCGCGTCGGCGACCAGCGTGAGCACCTCGAGTTCCCTGGGGGAGAGCACGATGGACTGCTCGGCGCCGCCGCCGACGGTGAAGCCGCCGGGCACCGCGATGGTGACGCCCTGGCCCTCGTGGGCGCTGCGGATCGTGGTGACCAGGTACTTCCTGCTGACGTGTTTGGAGAGGTAGCTGGCGACGCCGGCGTCGATGAGCCGGCGCACCAGGTCGGCCCGGTCGTGGACGGTCAGCACGATCACCTTGGGCCGGGGCGACACCCGGTGCAGGCGGGCCACGGTGTCCAGCGGGTCGTGCTGCGGCATGCCGAGGTCGAGCAGCACGATGTCGGGCTGGGTGGCACCGGTGACGGCGACCACCTCCTCGCCGGTGCCCGCCACCCCGCAGACGGCGAAGTCCTCCTCCACCAAAAGGGTTTCGCAGAGCGTTTCGCGCAGCAGTGCGTGGTCGTCGGCGACCACGATACGGATGGGGTCAGACGAGGTCATGGGGTCCGTCCGTGAGGGGCACGAGGAAGGCGATTCGTGTTCCGTTCATCGGCACGCTGGTGATGGTGAAGGATCCACCGAGGGCCCTGATCCGCTCCTTCATGGAGATCAGGCCGCTGCCGGTACGCGGACCAATGGTGGCGGAACTCGACGCGAATCCGCGGCCGTCGTCCTGGACGACGGCGCACACCCGGCTCGCCGAGAGTTGGAGCATGACGAGCGCCTGCCCGGCGCCGGAGTGCGTGAAGATGTTCCGCAGACACTCCCGCAGCACGAGGAACACCTCACCGCGGACGTCCGATGGCACGTCCGTCTCGTCGCCGTCGACGAAGATGGTGACGTCGGTCAGATCGAGCCCGTAAGCGTCCACATAGGACCGCAGCTCGCGGTCGATGTTGGACACCGGAGTCTGCAGGCGTAGACCCGAGGAAAGCCTTCTGACGCCCTCGAAAAGGGCGCCCAGTATCGAGTGCAGATCCTCGATATGGCGTCGGGAAAAACTTTCTTTCGATTCCGTTGCCAGATTGTGGAGTTCAAGTTTCCTCAGTGCTAGACTGATATTACTGCCGAACCAGTCGTGTAGTTCGCGCGCGGCACGCTTGCGATCGGCGGCGCGAAGTTCCTCAAGGCCTTTCACTAACGCCTTCTCGTACCAGACCGAGGATATTCGACCGCGTTCGAGGACGCTTCTGTTGATTGCCGTGAGCGCGAGTTGGGTTCTTCCGGCCGGCAGTAGTCGGCCGGCGCCGAAACCCGTGAGCCCGGACAGGAAGACGTCGAACATCTCGCCCCAGGCGAGCGTCAGTTTGTCGAGCGAAATGCCGGACAGCGCCGTGGAGACCCCCAACAGAGAGGCCAGCGCGACCTTGTCCTCGTTGACGACGACCCGGCCGACCTTCAGGCTCCGCAGACAGTCGTCGAACACGTAACCGAACTGCCTTCGCCACTCGGCGCGCAGGTCCCGGCGTTCCAGCAGGGCGTATGCCAGCCGCTCCTCATAGTGGGCGTAGAGGTGGTCGATCATCGACGAATCGGTGAGGCTTCCGCCACCATTCACCGGTGCTTCGCCCACCACACACCCCGCGGTGGACGCCTCTCGTTCACGTTCCGGTTGACTCAGAATCTGACTCTCCCCCGTAGGTTGAACTGATTGGTCGGATCAGAACGACGGTTGAGATGGGCCACTTTCATAATATCTTCACAGGCACCGGCCAACAATACTGTTGTCGGTCCCCAGTGCCGCCGGAAGGTCAAATTACAGTAATGCAACCCGAGATGACGTTGACCTTGAGTGTGCAAACGAGCCGGGTCGGGGGCAAAGGCACCATCACGGGCGCGCTATTCGTCGTGCCGGCACACGCCCGCTCACAACACGCGAAACCGGCCGCCGCGGTGGCGGCGGCGGCCGGTGCGTCGCGGATGGACCGTCAACCGCGCTGTGGACCGCCGGTCGGGGGCATCTCCAGCTTTACGGCCCCGAGCTGGGCCAGCAGGAAGAGGTCCTGGCGGCAGGCCCAGTGCTCGACGACCTTGCCGGCCTCGACGCGGTAGATGTGGATGTGCTCGACGTCGACCTTGTTGCCGGTCGCCTCGACGCCGAGGAAGTTGCCGACGTGGGTGCCGGTGAACCGCAGCCGGAGCACCGCCTTGTCACCCTCGGCGAAGCTGTCGAGGTGCTCCCAGTTGGCGTCGGCGAAGACGCTGTTCATCCAACGCGCCGTGCCCAGGTAGCCGGCCGGGCCGCCGGGGGTCCCGGGAGGGGCCTCGTAGTCGACGAACTCCGGGGCCACGAGACGGTGGGCGACCTCCTCGTCGAGGTCGTTGAAGATCTTCCCCATCTGGTGGGCGATCTCGAGCACGCTTTCCGACATGCCGTGGAACCTGCCTTCCCTGGATAGTTGTCAAACACGTCCCGGCCGGGCGGCCGGAAGTCAGTTGCCGAGGCCGAGGCCGCCGCCCACCGGCAGGATCGCGCCGGTGACGTACGAGGACTCCTCGCTGACGAGGAACCGCACCGCGTGCGCGACCTCCTCGGGGGTCCCCACCCGGTGCAGCGCGGTCTGGCTCAGCAGGTGCTCGCGCCGGACCGGGGTGACGTCCCTGGACATGTCGGTCTCGATCAGCCCAGGCGTCACCACGTTCACGGTGATCTTGCGGCGCCCCACCTCGCGGGCGAGCGAGCGCGCGAAGCCGATCAACGCGGCCTTGGAGGCGGCGTAGTTGGTCTGTCCCGGCGCGCCGGTCAGGCCGCTGGTGGAGGACATGAACACCATCCGCCCCCAGCGGGCCTTGATCATGCCCGGCGCGACCTCGCGGGCGACGTTCACCGCGCCCATCAGGTTGGTCTCGATGACCGAGCGGAAGTTCTCGTCCGCCATCCCGACCAGCAGCTTGTCGTAGGTGATGCCGGCGTTGGAGACCAGCACCTGGATGGGGCCGTGCTGCACCCTGGCCTCGGCGACCGCCCGCCGCACCGACTCGCGGTCGGTGACGTCGCAGCGGACCCCGAACAGACCCTCGGGCGGGTCGCCGGTGCGGTGGGTGACGGCCACCTTGTCCCCCTGGTCGGCCAGCACCCTGGCGATGGCCAGGCCGATACCCCGGTTGCCACCGGTGACGAGCACCGAACGGCTCATGGTCAGACCCCCTTCTCGACTGTCTCGGCGAGCCGGGCGACAGCCTCGGCCGTGTCGGTGAAGTGCAGCGCGCGCCAGCCGGCGGCCTCGGCACCGGCGCAGTTGTGCGCCAGGTCGTCGACGAGCAGGCACCGCTCGGGCGGCACCCCGGCCCGCTCGGCCGCCAGCGCGAACATCCCGGGCGACGGCTTGCGGTGCCCGACCTCGAAGGAGAGCAGCACGTCGTCGAAGAGCTCGGCCGGGTCGACCATCCGCCGCCAGTGGGCGTCCCAGGTCGGCACCATGTTGGAGAGCATCCCGACGAACGCGCCGCGTTCGCGGGCCGCGCGCAGCGCGTCGGCCCAGGCGTGGTTGGTCTCCCGCCCGTCGAACCAGATGTCGGCCAGGGTGGTCAGCCGCAGCGTGATCCCGTGGTCGGCGGCCAGCACCTCGCCGATCTCCGCCAGCCACTTCGCCTCGGTGACCAGCGGGGTGTCGATCGGCAGCATCACGTCCTCGGTGCCGTAGCGGGCCGTGACCTTGCCGAGCGCCTCGTTCAGGATCTCGGGCCTGACTCCGACCCGGGCGCAGAACACGGCCATGGTGCGCGAGAGGGGCGGGGTGAGTACGCCGCCGAAGTCGGTCCACACCGCGATCCGCTCCGTGCCGAGCCGGTCCACGCCGTTCACGCCGCCGGCACCGCCGGCACCGCCGGCACCGCTGACACCGCTGACACCGCTGACACCGCTGACACCGCTGACACCGCTCACAGGAGGCTTCCCATCGTCATCGTGACCGAGGCGATCTCGGCGCCGTTCTGGTGGAAGGTGATCGGAAGGGTGACGCGCCCCTCCTCGTCCGGCGGCCCCGGGCGGGGGGTCGAGAGCCGAACCGTGTCGTCCAGTTCCGCGAAGCGCGCGAAGCGCGCGACGATGCCGACGGTGTGGGTGGTGCGCGGCGCGCCGAGGCTCAGCAGGGCCAGCTGCCTGGCGCCCTCGACCAGGGTCATCGCCGGCAGGTGGTCGTAGACGTGGTCGAACAGCGACCGGTTGCGGAAGCTGGGCGTGAACTCCGCGCTGGTGCCGGCCTCGTCGACGACCTCGCCGGCCAGCACCACGTTCAGGGGATGCACCCGCCCGACGCGCTCCGGTGCCACCCGCCGCGGGTCGTCGCCGGGGCGCGCGTCCTCGTAGTCGGAGGTCAGCGGGGCCGGCGTGCCGCGCTGGGCGCGGCGCAGGGCGTCGTTCTCCCGGTGCCGCAGGAAGAGCACGTCCATCACATGCTCGCCGATCGGCTCGCCGCCCACCAGGTAGCGCTGGGCCACCCGGCCCTTGCGGTAGCGGCCGGCCTTGTTGGGCTCGCCGATGTACTCGGTGTCGATCAGCACGCTGCCCGGCCGTGGACCGATCACCAGCGCCTTCAGGTCGGCGAGGGCGAAGGTGAAGCGGTCCACGATCATCGTGGTGTCGTGGTCGAACCGCATGTGGGCGTGGGTGCCGGCGATAGCCGCCTGGCGGCCGGCCTCGAGCAGCAGCAGCGCGTCGTGCGTCGCGGGCGACTGCAGGTGGTCGTTGTAGTAGGCGTGGACGAGGGGCAGTTGAACGGCCGTGCGCACCGTGCGCTCGGCCGTCGGTCTGACGTCGGTGACGAACACCTCGGAGACCGCGGCCTTGTGGACCAGCGTGCGGCCCAGGGTGCGTTCGTGGCGTGGCTCGGAGGAATCTGGGTCCGGTTCCGGGTCCCCATGCGTGGTCATTACCCGTCCCTCGATTTCTCGGAATGGTCGCCTAGGAAATGGTCGCCTACGAGTCTCACGGAATGCCGTCAAGCAGAGATACAGCGGGCATAAAAGCCGTCGTCAATGGCTGTTTACGGCGGCCTTGGTAGTCGGGGCGTGCGACGTGTCGAGTGACTCGAAACCGGACCACACCCGGTGCGCTGCGGGAAATCCCATGGCCACCAGGGCATTGGTCAGCATGCCGTGCGCCATGAAGTACGTGGTTTCACCGCAGTCGGCTCTCAGCACGATGTGTGAGTCGTCCCACAACTCCAGCCACCGCTCCCGGATCGCCTCGCCGAGCCGCAGGTCACCGCCCGCTTCCGCGGTGGCGACCGAGATGTAGATCTGGAGTTGCATGAGCAGTTTCTCGGGGTCGGCGATGAGCCTCCGGTACGCCTCGGCCATGGCCCGGTGGCGTTCTTCCGCCGGGGCCGAAGCGGCCGCTTCGAGCAATGTGGTGCGAATCTCGCTCAGGCAGCGGGTGACCGCCTCCAGAAAGAGCGCCTGTTTGGTGGGAAAGAGCCGGAACAGATAGGGCTGTGATACTCCGACACGCCTGGCTATCACGACGGTCGTGGTGCCGTGATATCCGCCCCTGGAGAACTCGGTGATCGCCGCCCTGATGACGCATTCGCGTCTTTCTCTGGCGGTCATTCTCGGCATGCGGCCTCCTCCTTTGCCCCTCTTCCTTCGGCCGGTTCGCGGCCCCGGGCGGGCGCGGGGTCAGAACCCGGCGCGCCGGAGCCAGAAGGTGTCGGCGGTGCCGACGCCGCCCATCAGCACGTCGACCTGGCCGCTGACGGCGTAGGAACCGCTGGGGGTCTCGGCGATGGTGGTCGGCGAAGGGAAGGCCCAGGGGTCGGTGCGGTCGGTGACGTGGGCGGTGCGCCAACCGTCGCGCGAGGCGAGGACGGTGACGGCGGTGTCGCCGCGCGGCATGCCGAGTCCCGCGCCGAGCTCGTTCTGGACGGCGAGCAGCGTGCCGTCGGAGCGCAGCGTGATGCCGTCGACGCCGACCAGGGACTGCGGGACCTCGACCCGGGTCACCCGGGGCCGGCCGCGCAGGGTCACCCGGAACATCTCGCCGGTGTCGTAGCGGGTGGTGAGCAGATAGCCGTCCGGGTGCCAGGCGATGCCGTTGAGGCCGATGAACTCGGCGGCGAAGCGCTCGTCGGTCACCAGGTCGCTGACCCGGCCTCTGGTGTCGATCTGCTGGATGGTGGCGGAGACCGAGTCGCTGACGTAGATGGTGCCGGTGCGGGTGTCGTAGGCGAGGTCGTTGGCGAAGGTGTTCTCGCGGCCCTGCCCGGTGTCGACCCTCCGCAGCAGCTGGCCGGTGGTGAGGTCGATGATGGCGACGCCCGAGGTGGGCGGCTGCTCGACGGGCAGCATCCGCCTGACCCAGTAGTCGGTGTAGCTGACGATGATCCGGTTCCTGCGGGTGTCGACCTTGATGCCGAGGGTGGAGACCAGGCCGATGCTGGGGGTGAGCTCGGTCACCTGGCCGTCGGCGGTGACGACGGAGACGTTGCCCTGCCGGGACGAGGTGACCAGGAAGGCGTCCCGGGTCGGGTCCCAGGCCACGCCCTCGGGGTACAGCTCGGGCGAGACGGAGGTGATGGACTCGGGCAGCTCGTCGGCCGGGCAGTGGTGCCCGTGGCCGTGCCGGTCAGCGCCCTGGTGGCCGGCGGCGGTGGCCGGCACCTGGACGGCGGTCAGCAGCAGCCCGGCGGCGCCGATGGCGAGCACGGCGCGGTGGGTGCGGCGGTTTCCGGGAGTGGTCATGGCGTGGAGCTCCTCTTGGCGAAGTCGTGGTGGCTCGCGCACCGCCGCCCGACGGGCTGGCAGGCTCGGGGAACCTGCGTCGGGTCCTCGGGGTGACACGCGTCGACTGGGGAGCGCCCGGTGGGGCCCACGCCCGGGGGGCGCCGCTGGCGGCGACCCCCCGGACGCGCGGGGGCGGAATAGTGGTACCTGGGGACCGGCCGCGGCTCAGCGCGACTCGGTGACGGTGAGGCCCTGCTCCGGCAGGCCCCGCTCGGCCGCCGAGCCCTCCGCCGGCGGCCTGGCCTCGGCGGCCCCGCCGTGGCGGATGAAGAGGCCGAGGACGGCGCCCACCGCGACCACGGCGACGCCGAACCACAGGGCGGGCTCGAGGCCGGCGACGAAGGCCTCACCGGCCTCCTCGGGGCCCGCGATGGGGTGGCTGTCGAAGCCGTGGGTGAAGACGGTGGTGAGCACGGCGATGCCGAGGGCGCCGCCGAACTCGCGGACGGTGTTGTTCACGCCGGACGCCTTGTTGTGCTCGGTGTCGCGCACCGAGCCGATGACGGTGGCCGGGTTGGCCGCGAAGACCATGCCCATGCCGACGCCGGCCAGGATCATCGGGGCGATCATCGCGCCGTAGGCCAGGTCCGGTTCGGCGACGAGCGCGATCCAGGCGAGCGCCACGGCCTGGAGGCCCGAGCCGATCGCCTGCAGGATCCCGCCGCCGAACCGGTCCACCAGCGCGCTCACGATGGGCACCGCCACCATGGGCGCCGCTGTCCAGGGGAGGGTCCGCAGGCCGGCCTCGAGCGGGCCGTAGCCCATGGGTCCCTGGAGGAACTGGGCGAGGAAGAAGATGGAGCCGAAGACGCCGAAGTACATGGTGAAGGCGACGGCGTTGCTGAGCATGAAGGCCGGGATCCGGTACATGCGCAGCGGGATCAGCGGCTCCCTGGCGCGCCGTTCGTAGACGATGTAGGCGGTCAGCAGCACCGCGGCGGCGACCAGCGCGACGACCGCGTTGGTCTCGCCCCAGCCGTGGTCGGCCGCCTGCACGATGCCCCAGACGGCGACGACGACGGCGCCGACGATCAGGATCAGGCTGGTGACGTTGAGGCTGCGATCGTCGCCCCGGCTCTCCCTGATGGCCCACATAGCGAGCGGGAAGGCGATCAGGCCGACCGGCACGTTGATCCAGAAGATCCAGCTCCAGTCGAGGCCCTCGGTCACCAGGCCGCCGGCCAGGGGGCCGACGGCGATGCCGATGCCGTTGACGGCACCCCAGACGCCGACCGCCATGTTGCGCTGCTCCCGGCTGACCGCGGCCACCGCAAGCGTCAGCGAGACCGGCAGGATGAGACCGGCGCCGGCGCCCTGGAGCACCCGGGCGGCGACCAGCCACCCCACGGAATCGGCCATCGCGCAGAAGGCGGAGGCGACCGTGAAGGAGCCGATGCCCCACAGGAAGACGCGACGCCGTCCGATGCGGTCGCCGAGCACGGCTCCGGCCAGCAGGGCGCCGGAGAACGGCAGCGTGTAGCCGTTGACCACCCACTGGAGCTCGGCCTGGGTGGTGTCGAAGTCCCCGGCGATGGTGGACAGGGCGGTGGTGACGACCAGGTTGTCCAGGGACCCCATGAACATGGGGAGCGAGGCCGCAAGGAGTGCCCACAGCACCCCAGGGCTCTTGCTTGTCATTCCTGTCTCCCGTTTCTTTCTCTGAGCTGGGGGACTTTTCTGAGCTAGGTGACTTTCCTGCGGAGGCCCTGAGGAAGAGAAACGACGGCGTCTCCTTCGCCCGGCGAAAATCGCGGAAACCGCGCACAGGAAGAATGTCAGGACGGCCAAGCGGCGTGCGTTTCCCGACGCTTGGTTGAGCTCCCCGCGCGACTCCGTCGAGGCGCGCACGGGCGTGCATGCCGGCGTCCGGATGACCCGCACACGGACCGGTGCCGTGGCGTCCGTCACCCTCAACGAGCTACACTCTACACTATCGATACCGCCACTATCACCTACTTGGGCGGGACTCCCACCCAAGAACGCACCAAGAGTCTCCCGGCACACGAGAGCCCCTGACGGGCCCGTCGGACGTGACGGAGGGTCAGGGGCCGGGACGGCGGGAGCGCCCCGCGGCTCAGGCGGGCTCGGCCCGCGCGGTCACCCGCTGGGAGGTGTCCTCCTGCGCGATCCTGCGCAGCGCGGCCATCGCCGCGTCCCCCAGCACGGTGCCGAGCACCACACCCTCGATCTTGCCGTCCGTGCCGGCCATCTCCCCCACCACGGAGAGCTCGGCCGCCGCCAGCTCACTGGCCGCCTCCGCGTAGCGGTCGAGCAGCACGAGCATCTCGCCCTGCCCCAGGTCCCGGTAGGTGGTGACGATCTGAACGAGCATCGCCCAGCCCGGGTTCTTCTCGGCCTTCGCCGGGTTCCACCCGTGCCGGCGAGCCAGCTCGGAGACCTCACGCTCGGCGAGCCTCCGCTCCTCCGCCGTGCCGCGCTCGGCCGCGGCCCGGCTGACCGCCAACTGGGCCACGCCCAGCATGTCGTGCACGGTGCCACCCGGCGCGTCCACCTCGGCCAGCACCTCGCGGGCCGCCGCGATGGACAGGCCGCCCACCTCCAGCATGGCGCGGATCAGCTTGAGCCGGCGCACATGGGACTCGTCGTACCGCACCTGGTTCGGGCTGGTGCGCTCGCCCGCGGGAAGCATCCCTTCCCTGGCGTAGTACTTGATCGTCGGAACCGAAACTCCGGTTCGCTGCGCCAGCTCTCCAATACGCATTCCCTCAGCATAAGCCACCCGGCGAATCCTCCGTAGAGAGCGCTCTCGTTCCCGTCGCGCGAAGCGCCGACCAGGGCATGTGAATTCGCCTTTATCGGGCCCGATTCGCGCCCGCGAGCACCGGCCGCCGCGTGGGCTCGGCGGGAACGGCGACGGCGGTCACCAGCAATCCGTGACCGACCGCCAGACGCCCCCGGAATCCGCCCGGCGCCGCGTCACCCAGCTCGGGCGCCGGCACCAGGAACCCGACCGAAAACGACCTTGTGTCCGGCTCGAAGAAGATCTCGGCCTGGTGGAAGCCGAGTTGGCGCCCGGTGAGCGGGAACCACACCTTGTAGACGCTCTCCTTGGCGCTGAACAGCATCCGGTCCCAGTGCGTGCCGGGCGGCAGCCGGCGCAGCGCGGCCGCCTCCGCGGCCGTGGCGATCCGCGCCAGCACGCCGGGCTTCAGCGGCCCGTGCGGCTCCGCGTCCACCCCGACGGCGAGCGCCTCGCGCGAGAGCGCCGCCGCCCGGTAGCCGGTGGTGTGGGTGATAGACCCGGTGACGCCCGGGGGCCAACCCGGGGCGCCGCGCGCCCCGGGCAGGATCGCCGCCGGCGGCACCCCGAGCCGGCCGAGGGCCAGCCGCGCGCAGTGCCTGGCGGTGGTGAACGCCAGGCGCCGCCGCTCGGCCGCCCGCGCGACGACGGCCTCCTCCTCGGGGAGGAGCGCCGCCTCCGGCGGGTCGCCGAACGCCTCGGCGACCACGACCCAGGACGGCACGATCGACTCGAGCAGCATCCCGCGCCCCTCCCTCCTTCTCACTCCGTCCCCCTGCGGCCCGCCGCTGACCGGTGCCCAAGGGCCTGTCTTCCGGATCTTCCGGGCTCGCGAAGACCCAAAAGACAGGCCCTGACGCAATGCCAGTGACTTAAGGGTCGATTCGCGCGTCTGACGTGCGGGAACGTCGCCCTACGGCGCTCTCGAGAGCCATAAAGTCACCGGTATTGGCCCTAGACGGGCGTCGTGCCGTGCTTGCGCTCGGGCAGGTGGGCCTTCTTCGCACGCAGCATGGCGAGCGACCTGATCAGCACCGAGCGGGTCTCGGCGGGGTCGATGACGTCGTCCACCAGGCCGCGCTCGGCCGCGTAGTACGGGTGCATCAGCTCCGCCTTGTACTCCCTGACCACCCGGGCCCTGGTGGCGTCCGGGTCGTCGGCCGCCGCGATCTCCCGGCGGAAGATCACGTTGGCCGCGCCCTCGGCACCCATCACCGCCACCTCGTTGATCGGCCAGGCGAAGGCAAGGTCGGTGCCGATGGAGCGGGAGTCCATCACGATGTAGGCGCCGCCGTACGCCTTGCGCAGGATCACCGAGATCCGTGGCACGGTGGCGTTGCAGTAGGCGTACAGCAGCTTGGCACCGTGCCTGATGATCCCGTTCTGCTCCTGGTCCTTGCCCGGCAGGAAGCCGGGCACGTCGACCAGCGTGACCAGCGGGATGTTGAACGCGTCGCAGAACTCGATGAAGTTGGCGGCCTTCTCGCTCGCCCGGCTGTCGAGCACCCCGGCGAACGAGTTGGGCTGGTTGGCCACCAGACCGACCGTCTGGCCCGCGAGCCTGACGAAGCCACACAGGATGTTGCCCGCCCACTGGGCGTGCACCTCGAAGAACTCGCCGTGGTCCGCGATCTCCTCGATGACGGCGTGCATGTCGTAGGAGCGGCGCGGGTCGGCCGGCACCAGTTCGAGCAACGCCTCGCTCCGCCGCTCCGGCGGGTCGTCCGAGGGCACCACCGGTGGCCGCTCCCGGTTGTTGGCCGGCAGCAGGGACAGCAGGTAGCGCACCTCCTCGAGGCACTCGGTCTCGGTGTCGTGGACGAAGGACGCCACCCCCGACATCCGGGCGTGCGTGGCGGCGCCGCCGAGTTCCTCGTGCGACACGGACTCACCGGTCACCGCCTTCACCACGTCGGGCCCGGTGATGTACATCTGCGACATCCCGCGGACCATGAACACGAAGTCCGTGAGCGCCGGCGAGTAGGCGGCGCCTCCGGCGCACGGCCCCAGGATCACGCTGATCTGCGGGATGACGCCGGAGGCGGCGACGTTGCGCCGGAAGATGCCGCCGTACCCGGCGAGCGCCATGACGCCCTCCTGGATACGGGCCCCGGCTCCGTCGCTGAGGCTGACCAGCGGGGCGCCGGCGGTCTCAGCCATGTCCATGACCTTATGGATCTTCTCCGCGTGCGACTCGCCCAGCGAGCCGCCGAAGATGCGGAAGTCATGGGCGTAGGCGAAGACCGTGCGGCCGTGCACCAGGCCCCAGCCGGTCACCACCCCGTCGGTGTAGGGGCGTTGCCGCTCCAGGCCGAAGCCGGTGGCCCGGTGCCTGCGGAGCGGCTCGATCTCGGTGAAGGTGCCCTTGTCAAAGAGCAGCTCGAGCCGCTCGTCGACGGTGAGCTTGCCCTTGGCCCGCTGGTTGTCGGTGGCCCGCTGGCTGATGCCCTTGCCGTTCTCCGTCTTGATGTGGCGGAGTTCGGCGACTCGATCCCGCACGTCGGGCACCTCGGGCGCGGACGGTGCGGCGACATCTCCGGTCAACGTCCGCCCCTAAACGTTGGTCGGGACGCTGGTCCTGAGGTTGGACAGGTACGGGTACCAGACGTGACCCGGGTCGTTCTCAACCTCCTTGATCGACTCGCGCATGGCGACCAGCGCCTTGGGGCTCTCCTCGTACATGTCGCCCTGGAGCAGCTGGAGCACGTCGATCCGGAACTTCGGGTCCTGGACGAACTCGGCGAAGAGGATGTTGAGCCGGTAGTAGATCTGGATGAACTCGTACCAGTTGCGGGTGCCCATCGACTGGAGGCGTTCGTACTCGGCGAACTGGGACCGGTCGAACTTGTCCGCCTTGGCGGCCTCGATGATGTCGCGGGTGGCCAGCCGGGCGGTGTTCATGGCGATGCTGACGCCGCTGGAGAAGATCGGGTCGACGAACCGGGCGGCGTCGCCGATCAGCACGTAGCGGTCGCCGGCGACCTGCGACATGGAGTAGCTGTAGTCGCCCTCGGCGCGGTAAGGCCGCACCCGCTCGCACTTCTTGAGCTCCGCGGCCAGGTCGGGGCGGGTGGCCACGAACTTCCAGAAGAACTTCTCACGGTCCGCGTTGAGCTCGGCGAACTGCTTCTTCTGGGTCACCACGCCGATGCTGGTGATGGTCTCGGTGATGGGGATCTGCCAGACCCAGGTGTCGTTCATCGGCAGGAAGTGGATCTGGATGTGGTCCACTTCCTTCGGGTCCTGGCACAGCGCGCCCCGGTCGAGGCCGTCGAACCAGGTGTGGATGGCGTACTGGTCGAAGTGCGGGTCGCCGATCTTCAGCTTCTGCTGCTTGCCGAGCAGGGTGTGCCGGCCGGAGGCGTCGACGACCATCTTCGTCGTGAAGTCGGTCGACTTGGGACCGATCCTGGCGGTCACCGTGACCAGCTCGGGGTCGTCGAAGTCGACCTTGGAGACCCGGATGCCCTGGAAGACCTTGGCGCCCAGCTCCTCAGCGTGCTTCAGCAGGATCAGGTCGAACTTGCCGCGGTCGACGTGGTACGTGTAGTCACGGTCCACGCCCTCCTGGGCCCGTTCCCCGAACCGGACCTCGGCGTGGCCGTCGGCGGCGAAGTCCATGGAGAGCGAGGGCTGGTTCATCCGCGCGTGCTTGCCCGGGGTGGTCCAGGTGGCCCCGTACTTCTTGGGGAAGTTGGCCTCCTCGATCTTCGGCATCACGCCGGTCTCGAGCAGCACCCGGGTGGTGGCCGGCACCAGGGACTCGCCGACGTGCGGCCGCGGGAACATCTCGCTCTCGAAGACGGCGACCGAGAGGCCCTCCTTGGCCAGGTAGGAGGCCGCGGAGGAGCCCGCGGGGCCGCCGCCGATGATGATCACGTCGAAATCAGTCTTCATGACCCACCTGTTCTCGTTGACTCGATCCGATGTGGACGTGGTGGTGTGACGGTGGTGACTACGCGCCCGGGCGGCGCAGCAGGAAGCAGCCGACGGAGCCGTCAGTGCCGAGCGAGGTGACGAGGGCGTGCCGCTCCTCGGGGTGGGAGCCGCCCGACCAGCGGGCGAGCACGGCGGCCGCCTGCAGGGCGCCGCTGGCGCTGTAGGTGTCGCCGACCGCGTCGGAGACCCGGATCGCGGTCGGCAGTTCGCCGAGCGCGAGCCGCAGTCCGTACTCCTCGACGGCGCGGGCCCCCTGCTGGCTCGCGGCGCCGAGCGAGACGAGGTCCACGTCGCCCGCCGGGACACCGGCGCGCTCCAGCAGCCGGGTGACGGACCGGGCGAGGCCACGGGCCGGGGTGATCCGGCGGTCGCGCGGATCGAAGTAGCCGACCTCGGCGCCGAGCAGCTCGGCCAGCACCTCACGGTCGCCGACCAGCGCGGGGTCCTCGGCGACCAGCATCGCGCAGCCCTCGCCGAGCAGCGCGTCCCGGGTGAGCGTGCCCGACTTGTGCCAGCCCCAGGCCACCTGCGGACTCAACTCCTCGACGCCGCCCACGAACACCCGGGTGGCGTGGCCGAAGCGGATGGCGTTGCGGGCGTAGCGCAGCGCCGAGGCGCTCGACGCGTGCCCGTTGGCCAGGGTGGAGTTGACGCCCTGGAAGGCGTTCCAGACGGCGACCTGTCCGGCGCAGGAGTTCATCACGGAGTTGGGGAACCGGGAGGGCACGTAGCCGACCTCGGGCTTGAAGATGGAGTGGGCCAGCTCGTAGACGCTGCGCACGCTCCCGGTGGTGGTGCCGACGGCCACGCCGGTCCTTGCGCGCAGCGCGTCGTCGTCGGCGGCGCCGGCGGACTCAAGGGCGAGCCGGGTCGCGACGAGGGTGAAGCCGATCATGCGGTCGAGCCGGCGGGTGCCCTTGCGGCCGACGTAGTCGGCGAGCCGGATCTCCGGCACGGTGCGCACGGCGATCGGCGGCAGCGCCTCCGCGTCCTCGGCGGCGGGCGTGGCGTTGGCCGCGGTCTCGCCGTCGAGCAGCGCGCGCAGGGCGTCGAGCCCGGCGCCCGCCGGTGAGACCACGCCGCAGCCGGTGATGGCGACCGGGTCCGGGACCGAGGTGGTCACTTGACCCTCCCGAAGATGGTGATGGCGTTGTTGCCGCCGAAGGCGAAGCCGTGGTTCTCGACGATGTTGAGGTTGGCCGGCTTGGCCACGCCGGGAACGAAGTCGATGCCGGGGCCGAGCTCGGGGTCGGTCTCCCGCAGCGTGGCGGTGGGCGGCAGGAAGCCCTCCTCGAGCGCCTTGCAGCAGATCACGGCGCCCAGGCCGCTGGCCGCGCCCATGGTGTGGCCGAGCATGGACTTGATGGAGCTGATCGGCGGCACGTCGTCGCCGAACACCGCGCGGGCCGCGGCGACTTCGGCGGCGTCGCTGGCCGGGGTGCCGGTGCCGTGGGCGCAGATGTAGTCGATCTCCTGCGGCTTGACGCCGGCGGAGGCGTGCGCCGCCTGGATGCAGGAGGTGATGGTGGGGACGTCGGGCTGGGTCATGTGCTTGGCGTCGCAGTTGACGCCGTAGCCCAGCACCTCGGCGTAGATCCGGGCCCCGCGCGCGACGGCGTGCTCCAGCGGTTCGAGGAGGATGCAGACGCCGCCCTCCGCGGTGACGATGCCGGAGCGCTTGCTGTCGAAGGGCCGCAGGATCTCGGAGATGATGCCGATGAGCGAGAAGCCCAGGTGCGTGTAGCGGCTGACCGAGTCGGCGCCGCCGGCGAGGAAGAAGTCGGCCTCGCCGGTGCGGACCAGGTCGTAGCCGTAGCCCAGCGTGTAGTTGCTCGCCGAGCAGGCGGTGCCGAAGGTGACGGCCTCGCCGGTGAGGCCGAGCTCGCTGTTGACGGCGCCGGCCAGCCGGTTGGCGGGCGCGCTGACCACCGGTCCTGGGCCGAACTCGTCGCCGCCGCTGCGCGACCACTGCTCGGCGATGCCGTACATCACGCGCGGCTCGCCGCTGGCGGTGCCCATGGCGGAGCCGGTGTTGGAGGCGCTGAGCAGCTCGGGGTCGATGTGCGCGTCACGGACGGCGAGCCGCGCCGCGGAGGCGGCGAACTGGCCGCTGCGGCCCCAGTTCTCGGGGTCGAGGCGTTCCAGGATCGCTCCCGGGTCGAAGTCCTTGACCTCGCCGGCGTTGCGCTTGTCGTAGCCGCTGGCGTCGAAGCTGCTGATCGGGGATATCCCGCTGCGGCCGGCCTTGATGGACTCGGTGAACGGCTCGACCCCGATTCCGATGCTGCTGACCACGCCGAGACCCGTGATCACCACGCGCCGGGTGTTCGGCTCAGACATCACTGCCCGCTCCGCTGTGCTCGGTCACGAGCTTGAGGACGACTTCAAGACTGACCATCTCGCCGACGCGGTCGGACGGAATGGTGACGTCCAACTCGTGCTCGAAACGGGCCACGATCGCGAGCAGCGACAGGGAGTCCGCCTCGTATTCCTCTTCGAAGTTGGCGCTCTCGGTGAGTTCTTCCGGCTCGATTTCGAGCTCTTCGGCGACGATCGAGCGGACGGCGGTGTGCAGCTGCGACACGGCCTGGGCGGCATCCTGGGTCACCGGACACTCCTCAGTCTCGGGTTCGGTGGAGACGATTCGAGTTAAGCGACCGGCCGCGGCGCGCCGCAACCGATGCCCCCTTAAGTTCCGCCCGACTTCCCCTAAAGTAGTAGCCCCCGGGGCGCGGGGAAGTCACCTGCATCACGTCGCGAGCCGAATTCCGGGGCGCCTGACGGGAATTGTATGCGCGATTGATGCCCCTTTGATGTCTGGCCGGTAGCAATTACCGCAGTGATGTGCCGCCTTTTGAGCGAGGGGATCAGCATGGCTCGCGCCGCGGTTATCGATGCCATCGGCCACTATCTGCCCGAACGTCGGGAGGCCAACGACGAGTTGGCGCTGCGGATGGACACCAGCGACGAGTGGATCAGGACCAGGACCGGGATCAGCGCCCGCGCCAGGGCCGGTGACGACGAGCCCACCTCGGTGCTCGGCGCCCGGGCCGGACGCGCCGCCCTTGACCAGGCCACGGTCAGGGACGTCGACCTGGTGATCGTGGCCACCACCACGCCGGACATGAAGTGCCCGGCGACCGCGCCCGTGGTGGCCAGCGAACTGGGGCTCGCCGGCGCCGGCTCTTTCGACATGAACTCGGCCTGCACCGGGTTCCTCGCCGGCCTCGGAGTGGCGTCCGGCCTGATCAGCACGGGCAACGCCCGCTCGGTGCTGCTGGTCGGGGCCGAGAAGTACTCGTCGATCATCTACCCGAGCGACCGGGGCACCGCGCCGATCTTCGGGGACGGCGCCGCGGCGATGGTGCTGCGGACCGGCGACTCCGACGAGCTGGGCGCCATCGGGCGGGTGCACCTGGGCTCCGACGGCAACCTGTGGGCCCTGGCCCACGTGAGGTCCGGCGGCAGCGCGTTCCCCCGGGCCACCGGGGAGGACCCGCACGACCCGTACCTGCGGATGGACGGGCGGGCCACCTACCGGCACGCGGTCGCCCGGATGACAGAGACCTGCCGGCAGGCGCTCGCCGACCGGTCGATGTCGGTAGGGGACGTGGACCTGCTGGTGGCGCACCAGGCGAACGTGCGCATCCTCAACGAGGTCGCGAGGGAACTCGGACTGCCCACCGAGAAGTCCCTGGTGGATCTCACGGATATCGGAAACACCGCGGCAGCCTCCATTCCGATGGCCCTGAGCCGAGCCCACGCCAAGGGCGCGCTGGCCGGCAAGGAAAGGATGTTGGTGACCGCTTTCGGTGCGGGCGCGAGCTGGGGAGCCACCGTTCTCCAGTGGCCGGACTCCATTTCGCGGAACTCGGGAGACGATAACTGATGACCATCAGCTCGGGAGAGATCGTCGCGGATCTCCACGCACTCTCCGACCAGCTCGACCTCGATCTCGAGGAGATTGATGTGAGCGGCGCCTCGTCCCTGGAGAACGACCTGGGGATGGATTCGCTGAACCTGATGGACTTCCTGGTCTTCCTGGAGAAAAAGTACCAGGTGAAGATATCGGACGAGCACCTGAACGACGTCGAGACCATCAGCGACATCGTCCACGTGCTCAACGAGATCCGGCCGGCCGTGGCGGGCCCCGCCGGCGACGCGGGCGCATGAGCGGGCCGCGTACGGAGGACACCGTGGCGGCCGGCTTCGCCGACGAGTTCCGGGAGTTCGTCGCCGGGACGCTCGCGGACGCGCCGGCGCCAGGCCCCGACACGGTGTACGACGACGACCATCCGCTCTGGGAGAAGTTCCGGGCCGCGGGACTCGCCAACTGGTGGCTGCCTGCCCGCCTCGGCGGGGCCGGCGTCCCACTGCGCGCCTCCGTCGACCTGATGGCCCAACTCGCCTACCACGACCCGGGCTTCGCGTTCACCGCGATGCTGCCGATCCTGGGCTCCCGGATGCTGGAGTTCTACGGCACCGCCGAGGTGGCGCAGCGGTACCTCGGCGAGATGGCGAGGACCGGCACGTTCTGCGCGGCGCTCGGCAGTGAGTTCGCCGCCGGCAGCGAGCTGGCGCAGACCGCCACCACCTTCCGGCGGGAGGGCGACCGTCTTGTGGTCAACGGCGAGAAGGCGTTCTCCACCAACCTGGCCTTCGGCCGCTTCTGCCTGGCGCTGGCGAGGAACGAGGATGACCACCGGGACTTCTCGGTGGTCCTGGTCCCGGCCGGGACCTCGGGCTTCGTGCCGGGGCCGCGCTGGCCGATGTCCGGCCTGCACGGCACCGGCACCTACCCGGCGACCTTCACCGACTGCGTGGTGCCGGCCGTCAACGAGCTGACTGGCAACGGCCTGCGGGTCCTTGAGGTCGGTCTCAACGGCAGCCGGATCCTGATGGCCGCGATCTCGATCGGCATCGCCCGCCGGGCCCGCGACCTCTCCATGGAGTACGCGACGAGCAAGCGGCTCGGCGGCAGGCCGCTCACCCAGAACGCGGTCTTCGCCGCCCGGATGGGCCAGACGGAGATGGAGCTCGAGAGCCTGAAGTCGGTGTGCTGGCGGGCCGCGGACGAGTACGACGCGATCTACGCCCGCCCCGACGCGGCCGCCGTCTTCCACGGCCAGGGCGTGCTGAAGTCGGCGGTGATGGCCAAGATGCACTGTGGCCAAACCGGTTGGCGGATCGTCAGCGCCGCGTCCGAGGGCTTCGGCGGCCTCGGCTACACGGAGGCGCACCCGGTGCAGCGGCTGCTGCGCGACATGCGGCACATCTCCATCGTCGAGGGCGGGGACGACGTGCTGCGCGAGCTGACCTACGGCCGGTACGTCCGACACGCCGCGCGGCGCGGGTGAGGGGACGACCATGACCGACCTGTTGGCCGCAGCCCCACCCCCGCCGCTGTCGGGACATCCGCTGCTGACCTTCCTGCTCCAGGTCGGCCTGCTGCTCGGCGCCGCCTTCCTGCTGGGCCGCCTGGCCATGCGTTTCGGCATGCCGGCCATCGCCGGCGAGCTCACCGTCGGTATCATCCTCGGCCCCTCGCTGCTGAGCGGCCTCCTTCCCGATCTCGGCGGCTGGCTCTCCGTCGACCAAGTGCACCTGCTGGACGCGGTGGGGCAGTTCGGGGTGCTGATGCTGGTGGCGATCAGCGGCATGCATCTCGACAGATCACTGGTGCGCCGGCACGGCACCACCGCGCTCACCGTCGGCGCGGCCGGGGTGGTGCTGCCGCTTGGGCTCGGCATCGGCGCCGGCCTGCTGTTGGCCGACTCGCTGCGTGAGCCGGGCTCCGACGCCATCGTGTTCGCGCTCTTCCTCGGCGTCGCGATGTGCGTGAGCGCGATCCCGGTGATCGCCAAGACGCTGATCGACATGAACCTGATGCACCGCAAGATCGGTCAGCTGATCCTGGTCAGCGGGACCATCAGCGACGCCTTCGGCTGGCTGATGCTGCCCATGGTCACGGCGATGGCGACCACCGGGCTGAGCGGCGGCAACGTCGCGGTGGCGATCATCACGCCGGTCGCCGTGTTCGCGGGCTCGCCGCTCGTCGGGCGGCTGGTGATCAACCCACTGATGGGCTGGGCGCATCGCTCGGGCGGCGACTCGGCACCCGTGGTCACCACCGTGGTCCTGGTGATCTTCGCGGCGGCCGGCACCCACGCGCTGGGGCTCGAGGCCATCCTCGGCGCCTTCCTGGTGGGCTGGTTGATCGGCGCGGCGCCGGGCGGTCGGCCCGGCTGGACGGCGCCCGTGGAGTCGATCACGCTCTACGTCTTCGCCCCGATCTTCTTCGCCACCGCCGGGCTGCGGATGGACCTGACCGCGCTGGCCGACCCGGAGACCCTGGCGATCGCGCTGGCCATCGTCGTGCTGGCCATCGTGGGCAAGTTCCTCGGCGCGGCGATCGGCGGGCTGATGAGCGGCCTCACCCGGTGGGAGTCGCTGGCGCTCGGCGCCGGGATGAACGCCCGCGGGGTGGTCGAGGTGATCATCGCCATGGTCGGGATGCGGCTCGGGATCCTGTCCACCGAGGCGTACACGATCATCGTGCTGGTGGCCGTCGTCACCTCGCTGATGGCGCCGCCGCTGCTGCGGCTCGCGATGCGGCACACCGTCGAGGACTCGCCAGAGGACCTGGCCCGCACCCGGCCGATCGGCGACCGGGCCGAGCCGGTCGCGGCACCCGTCGACGTGGGCGGTGGCCAGGGCTCCAAACTGTGAGCGCCACTGCCGATAGTGAAACTATCGTTAGTTGGGGTACCGTCAGGTGCCCTCCATTCCACGGGAGTTCCCATGCCTGAGATGTCGTCGGTCCCGTCCTCGATGGGGAGACGCGCCCTGCTCCTGGGCGCGACCGCCCTGGGCGTCGGCGGCGCCACCGCCTCGCTCGTCCCCGCGGCGGCCGCCGCCGGCCGGGCCGCGCCCGCCGCCGTCGCCGGGGCCGTGTGCGCCTGCGCCGTCTGGGGCGCCGCGCCCTCGGCCTCGGCGGCCGCCGCGGCGCTCGCCGGCTGCCCGGCGCACGTGGCGCCGGCCGCCCCCGCCCCGCCCGTC
>NZ_SMKC01000440.1 GCF_004348315.1 Streptomyces sp. 8K308
GTATAAGAGACAGGGGGAGAACCTCCGGCCGGCGGTGGGCGCGCCGCGTGGTGCGGGTCCCTTCGAGCCGCTCAGGCCGGCAGGCCGCCCCGCAGGTCGCCCCACACAGCCGTCGTCAGGGCGAACGGCGTCGCCGCCGACCAGGCTTGCGGCGTGCACGCGTGCGGGTAGGGGATCGGCGCCGGATGGAGGTCGCGCGGGTAGCCGGCGACCGCCTCCGGCAGGTGGAAGGACGTGGCCGCGGCCAGGTCGAGCACGCCGCGGGCGACCGTCTCCGCCTCCGTCCGCAGCCCGTACCGCGCGAGGCCGAGCGCCGCGATCGCGCTGTCGTGCGGCCAGACGCAGCCGCGGTGGTAGGAGAGCGGGTGGTACGCCGCCTGGTCGGCCGCCAGCGTGCGGATGCCCCAGCCGGTGAAGAAGTCCGGCGCCATCAGGCGCCTGCCCACCGCCCGGCCGCGCTCGCGGTCGAGGATGCCGGTCCACAGCAGATGCCCGGCGTCGGAGGCGAGCGCGTCGACCCGCCGGCCCGTGCCGTCCAACGCCAGGGCGGGGAAGTCCAGGTCCGGCAGCCAGAAGTCCCGCAGGAAGCGGGCCCGCAGCCCCTCGGCCGCGTCGTCGAGCACGTCCGCGTAGGCCGCGTCGTCCCAGGCGATGCGGGCGAGCCGCGCCGCCTGGCGGAGTGCCGCGTACGCGTAGCCCTGGGGGGCGGCGGCCGTGATCTCGCCCTTGGCCGGGGTGCCGTCCGCGTGGCAGATGGAGCCGGGTGAGTCCTTCCAGCTCTGGTTCGCGAGCCCGCCCTGGTCCGCATGGTAGAGCAGGTAGCCGCCGTCGGCGAGCCCGCCGTGTTGGAACATCCAGTCGACGGCGGCCCGTGCGTGCCGCTCGAGGCGCCGCGCCAGCTTCTCCTCGCCCGTGGTCTCGGCGTGCGCGCCGAGCAGCATGAGGAACAGCGGTGTCGAGTCGACCGCGCCGAAGTACCGGCCGTACGGGACCTGTTGGAAGTAGGCCAGTTCCCCGTGGCGCAGCTCGTGGACGATCTTGCCCGGTTCGGCGATGCGCTCGGGGTCGGCGCCGGTCGCCTGGGTGGCGGCCAGCGTCAGCAGGGTGGCGGCGGCCAGCTCCGGTCTGGCGCGCAGGGTGAACAGCGAGGTGACGAGCGCGTGGCGGCCGAGGAGCGTCAGGAACCACGGGACGCCGGCCGCCGGCACCCGCAGCGCCTCGCCGTCGGGGCCGGTGGCCGGGACGAGGAGGCAGGTCAGGTCGGCGAGGCCCTGCTCGCAGGCGGTCGCCAACTCCGGCCAGTCGTCCGGGATCGGTACGCCGACCGTGCCGCCGGCGCCCAACTCCCCGGCCGGTGAGGGGAGGACGGGGTCGGGCTCGGGTGCTCCGTGCGGGTGGGCGTCGACGCGCAGCGCCAACTCCGCGCTGCCGTGGGCCGGGAGCTCGATCCGCCAGCGCAACCGCCGTGCCCCGCTGCCGGTCTCCTCCACCGCGTCCGGCGCGGGCGACGCGGTGACGACGGTGCGGGCGTGCCATTCGCGGCGCCGGTAGCCGAACTCCACGCCGTCCGGGCGGAGTTCCCTGGTGCGCACGGCGTGCGGCTTCTCGTACCAGCGGTGGTCGGAGCGCAGCTCGAACTGGTCGGCGAAGTCGGCGTCGACGGTCAGGGCCAGCAGGGCGGTTGTGGGCTCGCCGCGGTTGCTGCCGATCCTGATCCGCTCGCTGAGACCGCCGGCCCGCACGGACTGCTCGCGGAAGACGGTCAGCGCCGGTGTGTCGGCCCGGCCGCCGGGCGGCGTCAACACGGCGCTCGACCGGGCCTCCTGGCCGGCGCTCGCGGGCACCAGCACCGCCGGGGTGCCGCCGTCGACAGTGAGCTGCCAGCGGCTCAGGTGGCGCGCGTCGCGGGCGAAGAGGCCGTCCGGCCAGGCGCCGCGTTCGCCGGTGATGTCCCCGGACGGCCCGACCGCGGCGAAGGTGCCGTCCCGGACGAGCAGGCAGTGGTGCGAAGTGAGCACTGCGATCCCCTGAGGTCTGTGGGATGTCTTCGGTGTTCGCGGTGTCGGGGAACGTCACTCATGCGACGACGACGCCCCCTGGGCCGCGAGCGGTGCGATGAGCAGATCGATGGTGAGCGCGGCCGTCCAGCTGAAGTCCTGGCTGCCGCGTGCCTCGCAGGTGAACGGGTCGACGTACTCGGCGAAGCCGGTGGCGGTGGCGGCGCCGAGCGCCTCGGCCCGCAGCGCGTCGGCCTGCTCCGTGGCGCCGTGTTGGCGCAGGCCGCGCTCCAGCAGCCAGTTGATGTTGAACCAGGCGGGCCCCCGCCAGTAGCGGGCGGGGTCGAACGAGGGACCGGTCAGGTCGTAGCTCGGCGCCAGCCGGCAGGCGCCGCCGAGGCCGAAGTGCTCGCCGGTGGCGGTGCGCACCAGCGCGGTGGCCACGTCCTCCGGTAGGTCGGGCAGGATCAGCGGGATCAGCCCGCTGACGCCGCGCTCGGGGACGGGCTCGCCGGCGATCACGTCGTGGCACAGGAACATGCCGGCGTCCGGGTTCCACAGGCGCTTGAGCATGCTGGTGGTGAGCTCCTCGGCTCGCACCAGGTGGTCGGCGGGGTCGGCGCCGAGGGCGGTGGCGATCCGGGCCAGCGCGTTTTCGGAGGCGATCAGCAGCGCGTTGAGCGCCGGGTCCTCGACGGCGAAGGGGTGTGACGCGGCGTCGTCCGCGTAGCCGTGGTCGCGGTAGGTCTCGGCGAGCCGCACGTAGCGGCCGTAGTCGAGGTCGGTGGGGCGGTCGGCGCGGCGGCCGTGGTCGAGGTCGGCGCGGTGGAACGAGTCGGCGGCGGCGGGCTCGATCCTGGCCAGCGGCGGGTCCCAACACGGACTGTTGTCCATGCCGGACTCCCAGGGGTGGACGATTGACGCCAGGCCGCGCCTGCCGAGGTCGCGCTGGTCGGTGAGGTAGCGCTGCCAGGCGACGAGCCGCGGGTAGACGCGGCGCAGAAAACCCCGCCGCGCGGACGCGGCGGGATCGGCCTGGTGGACCAGCCAGGCGGCGAGGGCGTGCACGGGCGGCTGCACGATTCCGGAGGTCTCGACGGCCGCGGGCGCCCCCGCCTTGTCCCCGGCGGTGGATGAGCGCCAGAAGTCGGGACTGGGGAAGTAGGCCGTGAGGGGGACGGCCGGGTTGAACACGATGTGCGGGACGCGGCCGTCGGCCCACTGCGCGGCCAGCAGGGTCTCGAGCTCGCGCTGGGCGCGGGTGGGGGAGAGGTGCCGGAGGCCGATGGCGATGAACGCGGAGTCCCAGCTCCACTGGTGGGGGTAGAGCGCTCTCGAGGGCACCGTGGAGGAGCCGGTCCAGTTGCGGGAGAGAACGCGGCGCGCGCCGTTGTATGCGATCGAGGGCAGGCCGAGGGGCAGATCAGCGCGTTCCACGTGGGCTCCGAAGGACTCTGGCTTTTGCTGCCGCAGCGCGGCCGCACCATTTGTTTTGTCGAAGGTACCGCAGAGTTACGTCTACTTAACACGCAAAAGTACCGCTGTAATATCTACTTCACAAGCTAAAGGGGGGTGAGAAATCAGTCACGGGGAAGGCAGGCGGTGTGACGAACCAGGCGAGCGCCGGGCACCTGCTGGGGTTGATCCGCGGTGGGCAGGCGACGACGCGCGGCGAGCTCCAGCGGATCACCGGCCTCTCCCGATCGACGGTCGGCCATCGGCTCGACCAGCTCTTCGGCGCCGGCTGGATCAGGGAGACCGCCGGCGACCCGGTGGAGGCCCCCACCGGTGGGCGCCCGGCGGTGCGCATCGAGTTCGACGCCTCGCACGCGGTGGTGCTCTGCGCCGACCTGGAGACCCGGCACGCCAGGGCCGCCGTGCTCGACCTGGCGGGTGGGCTGCTCGCCGAGCACTCCGGTTCGCTGCTGATCAACCAGGGCCCCGACGAGGTGCTCGACCGGCTCGGCCACTGGTTCGCGGCGCTGCTCGAGAAGGCGGGAGTGCCGGCCTCCGCCGTGTGTGGCATCGGTCTCTCAGTGCCTGGCCCGGTCGACTCGGCCGCCGGTCTGATCGTCCAGCCGCCGATCATGCCCGGCTGGGACCGGTACCCGATCCGGGAGCGGATGCGGCGCGCGTTCGCCGAGCACTGCCACGGCGACGCCGGGATACCCGTGCTGATGGAGAACGACGCCAACCTCATGGCGTACGCCGAGCAGCGCTATGGCTATCCGGACTGCTCGGCGTTTCTGTTGATCAAGGTCTCCACGGGCATCGGCGCCGGGGTGGTGGCCGGCGGAGAGATGTACCGGGGGATCGACGGCGCGGCCGGTGACATTGGTCACATAAGGCTCAGCGACCAGGCGCACGCGCTGTGCCGCTGCGGCTCCTACGGCTGCCTGGCCGCCGTGGCCAGCGGCCGTGCCCTGGCTGAGCAGCTGACGGCCGCCGGCATCCCGACGGCCTCCGGCTCCGGCGTCCGCGACCAGCTCTCCATCGGCCAGCCGGACGCGGTGCGGCTGGCCCGAGAGGCGGGCCGGCTGGTCGGCGGCGTGTTGGCCACGGTGGTGACGCTGCTCAACCCCGGCGTCCTGATGATCGCCGGCGACCTGGCGGGCCCGCCGTTCCTGACCGGCGTCCGCGAGCTCCTCTACCAGCGCGCGATGCCGCGCACCACCGCCGACCTGCGGGTGGTGACCTCCCAACTCGGCGACCGGGCCGGGTTGACGGGGGCGGCGGCCATGGTCGTCGAGTCGCTGTACGCCCCCGCCGAGGCCGACCGTCGCCTCGCGGCCGGTTGATTTCCTTCCCGCTCTCCGCCCTCGCCGTGGTGCTTCGTCGTTCCCCGTGCCCCGGCGTGTTGGGGGGCTTAGGGTGGAAATAGCCCATTCGTGGGCGTGATGCCTGCCACGAATGATGAATGGAACGCTCAGATGAGCGGTTGCCGGGGTAACCTCCCGCTGTCAGGGCAGCCGTTCACGAGGAGTCGAGTCCCGTGCCGGATACGCGAACCCCATCCCTCATCAACCC
>NZ_SMKC01000441.1 GCF_004348315.1 Streptomyces sp. 8K308
CACCCACCCCGCCCTTTTGGTGCGGTGCGTGGCCGGGCCACGCGGCCCCTGCCGCGCACCAGCGCAAGCGCGCGAAGCGCGCCGGTGCCCCGGGTCTTGCAGGCCGGCCGCGCAGCGCGCCCGCAGGCCCGCCGGCCCGCGGCCTACGCCGCGCGCGCAGCGGGCCCACCGGCCGTCAGCCCAGCGCTGATTTGACCGCGTCCGCCAGGCCGGAGGCGATGGTGCGGGCCTGGGACGGGTCGGCGGCTTCGACCATGACGCGGACCAGCGGCTCGGTGCCTGACGGGCGCAGCAGGACGCGGCCCGTCGCGCCGAGCTGACGCTCGGCCTCCGTCACCGCCTCGGCCAGTTCGCGGGACTCCTTCACGCGCGTCCGGTCGACGTCCGGCACGTTGATCAGGACCTGCGGCAGCCGCTCCATCACCGCGGCGAGCTCGGCCAGCGGCCGCCCCGTCGCGGCGACACGCGCCGCGAGCAGCAGGCCGGTCAGCGTGCCGTCGCCCGTCGTCGCGTGGTCGGAGACGATCACGTGGCCGGACTGCTCGCCGCCGAGCGAGTAGCCGCCGCGCTTCATCTCCTCGAGCACGTAGCGGTCGCCGACCGCCGTCTGCCGCAGTTCGAGGCCCTCCCGCTCCATGGCGAGCGTGAAGCCGAGGTTGGACATCACGGTGGCCACCACCGTGTCCCCGGCGAGCGTGCCGGCCTCCCGCATGGCGAGCGCGAGGACGGCGAGGATCTGGTCGCCGTCGACCTCGCGCCCGGCCGCGTCGGCGGCGAGGCAGCGGTCGGCGTCGCCGTCGACCGCGATGCCCAGGTCGGCGCCGTGCGTGAGCACGGCGGCCCGCAGCGCGTCCATGTGGGTGGAGCCGTAACCGTCGTTGATGTTGAGGCCGTCCGGTTCTGCGCCGATCGTCACGATTTCGGCGCCGGCGCGCGCGAACGCCTCGGGGGCGACGCGCGAGGCCGCGCCGTGCGCCGCGTCGATGACGACCTTGAGGCCGGTCAGCTTGTTGGGCAGCACGCCCACCAGGTGCGAGACGTACGCGTCGAAGCCTTCGCCGTAGTCGGTGACCCGCCCCACGCCGGCGCCGATCGGCCGGGACCAGGGCTCGCCGCGCGCGTGGTCGCGGTAGGCGGCCTCGATGCGGTCCTCGAGCTCGTCGGCCAGCTTGTGCCCGCCGGCCGCGAAGAACTTGATGCCGTTGTCCGGCATCGGGTTGTGGCTGGCGGAGAGCATCACGCCGAAGTCCGCGTCGAGCGAGCCGGTCAGGTACGCCACGGCCGGGGTCGGCAGGACGCCCACCCGCACGACGTCCACGCCCGCGCTGGCGAGGCCGGCGACGACCGCGGCCTCGAGGAACTCGCCGGAGGCCCGCGGGTCGCGGCCCACCACGGCCACCGGCCGTCGCCCGCCACCGTCCGTGACGCCGACGCTCCCCGCGCGCGCGAGCACGGTCGCCGCCGCGACCGACAGGCCGAGCGCCATCTCGGCCGTCAGATCGGCGTTGGCGACGCCTCGCACCCCGTCCGTTCCGAAGAGTCGTCCCACGGTTGTTCCTCCGAGATGTTCACACAAGCCCGTACACAAGCCCCGTTCACAAGCCCGTTAACCCTATAAAAGGAACGCCCCGGCGGCACAAATGTGCCCCCGGGGCGTCGGGAAAAGTCGGAAAACCCCGCCGAACAGCCGGATCGCCGATCAGCGCTTGCTGTACTGGGTTCCCTTACGGGCCTTCTTCAAACCAGCCTTCTTCCGCTCGACGGCGCGCGCGTCGCGGGTCAGGAAGCCGGCCTTCTTCAGCGGGCCGCGGTTGTTGTCGACGTCCGCCTCGTTGAGCGCACGGGCCACGCCGAGCCGCAGCGCGCCGGCCTGGCCGGAGATGCCGCCGCCGGAGATGCGGGCGACGACGTCGTACCGCTCGTCGAGCTCGAGGATCTTGAACGGCTCGTTGACGGACTGCTGGTGCACCTTGTTGGGGAAGTAGCTCTCCAGGGTGCGCCCGTTGATCTTCCACTTGCCGCTGCCCGGGATGATCCGGACGCGGGCGATCGCGTTCTTACGACGCCCGGTGCCGGCGCCCGGCAGCGGGTCGCCGAAGCGGGCCGAGACGGTCTCGGCGTCGCCGGCGAACTGCTCGGGCGTACTCTCGGTCGTGTACTCCTCGACCTCGGGAACCTCGGCGTCAAGGGTCTCAGGGGTGGGCTCGGCCACGATTCTCCTCAGATATCTCTCGTCTTAGGGGTGGCCGGACTACTGCGCGACCTGGGTGATCTCGAACGGCACCGGCTGCTGGGCACTGTGCGGGTGCTCGGGGCCGGCGTACACCTTGAGCTTGGAGAACATCTGGCGGCCCAGGGTGTTCTTGGGCAGCATGCCCTTGACGGCCTTCTCCACCGCCTTCTCGGGGTTCTTCTCCAGCAGCTCGCCATAGCGGACGGACCGCAGACCGCCGGGGTAGCCGGAGTGCCGGTAGGCCAGCTTCTGGGTCCGCTTGTTGCCGGACAGGTGCACCTTGTCGGCGTTGACGATGATGACGAAGTCACCGGTGTCAACGTGCGGCGCGTACACCGGCTTGTGCTTGCCCCGCAGAAGGGTGGCGGCCTGGGAGGCCAGGCGGCCCAGCACGACATCGGTCGCGTCGATGACGTGCCACTGACGCTGGACGTCGCCGGGCTTGGGGCTGAACGTACGCACGGGTCGTAGCCTTCGCTTCTTCGTGAATGGTTCCTGACAAGGCCACCCGGCGATCACGACAGAGAAGGCCCGCACCTCGGTGACGCAAACCGGGGTGTTGGCCGCTGGCAACCATCCTGGTGGACCGGCGCAGGCCCCTCACGTGAGATCGAGCAAGCCGTACGCATAGTTTTCAACACGGCAGACTAGCGCCCCCGCCACGGATGGGTCAAAACGGCCCGGCCCGGCGGGAGGGGTCCTGCCGGGCCGGGCACGGGCTTCCGTCCGCATCCGTCCATCCACCGCGGGACGGAAGGCGCACCATGTGCCATCGCGACGGTCTCGACGACGCCCACCACCACTTCCCGCACGGCGATGGCGCGGACGACTTCGCCACCACGCTCCGCGGCGCGACAGCGCCGGCCGAGCGCCGGTCAGGGGACCGCGCCTCCCGCGCCGTGGTCCCGCCGATCGTCCTGGTCACCTCGGGCGACGAGCTGCGGGCCAGACGCAGACGGCCGGTCTCGGTCAGGGGTGCGTTACGCTGCGACGCGAGGGCCTCTCTGGTCGCCGGTGCAGATCTCGCAATCCACACCGAGCCAGAAGGCCCTCACTCATTTCAAGATCAGATGTCAGTGATCGCTGTCACCAACCTCCGTGGACAGAACACCTAACCGCGGTTCCGCGCGACCCGCCGCTCGTCCCACACCGGGTCGGGCGTCTCCCGCACCACGCCGTCCTCCCCGAACACCAGGAACCGGTCGAAGGACCGGGCGAACCACCGGTCGTGCGTCACCGCGAGCACCGTCCCCTCGAACGCCTCGAGCCCCTCCTGCAGCGCCTCGGCGCTCTCCAGGTCCAGGTTGTCGGTCGGCTCGTCGAGCAGCAGCGCCGTCGAGCCGGCCAGCTCGAGCAGCAGGATCTGGAACCGCGCCTGCTGCCCGCCGGACAGCCGGTCGAACGGCTGCTCCGCCTGGCGGTCGAGCTCGTACCTGCGCAGCGCCGAGGTGGCGGCGCCCCGGTCCCTGGCGTGCTCGGTCCAGAGGATGTCGAGCAGGGTCCGGCCCTCGAGATCGGGGTGCGCGTGGGTCTGTGCGAAGTGCCCCGGCACGACGCGCGCGCCCAGCTTCCACGCGCCCGTGTGCGCCACGTCGTCGCCGGCGAGCAGCCGCAGGAAGTGCGACTTGCCCGAGCCGTTGGAGCCCAGCACGGCGACCCGCTCGCCGTAGAACACCTCCAGGTCGAACGGGCGCATCAGGCCGGTCAGTTCGAGCCGCTCGCAGGTCACGGCCCGCAGGCCGGTGCGGCCGCCGCGCAGCCGCATCCTGATGTCCTGCCGGCGCGGCGGGCGCTGCGGCGGCCCGGCCTCCTCGAACTTCCGTAGCCTGGTCTGCGCCGCCCGGTACCGGGAGGCCATCTCGTCGCTGCGCGCCGCGTACTGCCGGAGGTCGACCACCAGGCGCTTCAGCTGGGCCCGCTTCTCCTCCCAGCGCCGCAGCAGCTCCTCGAACCGCTCGAACCGCTTCTCCCGCGCCTCGTGGTACGTGCCGAAGCCGCCGCCGTGCGTCCAGACGTCCGAGCCGGCCGGTCCCGGCTCCACGCTGACGATCTTGCGTGCGGCGCGGGCCAGCAGCTCGCGGTCGTGCGAGACGAACAGCACGGTCTTCCGCGTCTCTCGCAGCCGGTCCTCGAGCCAGCGCTTGCCCGGCACGTCCAGGTAGTTGTCCGGCTCGTCGAGCAGTAGCACCTCGTCGCCGCCGCGCAGCAGCGCCTCGAGCACGAGCCGCTTCTGCTCGCCGCCGGAGAGCGTGCGCACCTGCCGCCACTGCGCCTTCTCGTACGGCATGCCGAGCGCGGCCGTGGTGCACACGTCCCAGACTGTCTCGGCCTCGTAGCCGCGGGCCTCGGCCCAGTCGGCGAGCGCCTGCGCGTACGCCAGCTGCGCGGCCTCGTCGTCCCGCTCCATCACGGCCAGTTCGGCCTCGTCGACGGCGGCCGCGGCCCGCCGGATCCCGGGCGGCGCGACGGACACCAGCAGGTCGCGCACGGTCCGCTCGTCCCGCACAGAACCGACGAACTGCGGCATCACCCCGAGCCCGCCGCTGACGGCGACGCTGCCGCCCACCGGCCGCAACTCGCCGGCGACCAGCCGCAACAGGGTGGACTTCCCCGCCCCATTGGCACCGACAAGCGCGGCGGCCTCGCCCTCCCCGACCCGGAACGACACGTCGTCGAGCAGCACCCGCCCGTCCGGCAGCCGATACTCCAGGTGCGCGACCTCCACATGTCCCATGCCGCCAGTCTGCCGCCCAC
>NZ_SMKC01000442.1 GCF_004348315.1 Streptomyces sp. 8K308
CGTGGACGTCGTTCCGCTCGCACAACTACCCGGAGCGCTACCTGCGGCACGCGAACCACGTGCTGCGGATCGACCCCCTGGGTCCGGGCTCCCCCGCCGGGGACCGAGCCGACGCCACCTTCCAGATCTGCTACTGAACCCGCGACGCACAGCAGAGAAAGAAGCAACAGATGACTGGTACCCCGGAGCGGCGCCCGCTGGTCCACCGTCGCACGCTCCTCGGCGGCGGTCTCATCGCCCTGGGCACCGCGGCCGTACCCCCGTTGGCGGGGACCGCGGTCGCCGCCACCGGTGCCCCGTCGGCCGGCGCGCCGACCGACGCGCTGGCCGACGAGTGGCCCACCCCACCCAACGGGCACCCGGAGTGGCGGAACAACATTGGGATCTTCGAGGTCAACTCCGAGCCGCCGCACGCCACGTTCATGCCCTACGCCGACCTCCAGCAGGCGCTGGCCGGGGACCGCACCGACTCGCCCTACCGGCTCGGCCTCGACGGCACCTGGCGGTTCCAGCACGTCGACCGGCCGGACGACCGGGACCCCGACTTCCACCGGACCGACGTCGACGACAGCTCCTGGGACACCATCCCGGTGCCGTCCAACTGGCAGTTGCACGGCTACGACTTTCCGATCTACGTGAACATCGCCTACCCGTGGTGGGGTGCCAGCGGCCAGAGCGAGGCCCCGCTGCCGCCCGAGGTGCCGACGCGGTTCAACCCGGTCGGGCAGTACCGCCGCACGTTCCAACTGCCGGCCGGGTGGCAGGGCCGGCGCGTCCACATCCACTTCGAAGGCGTCAAGGCCGGCTTCTACGTCTGGGTCAACGGGACGCGGGTCGGCTACCGGGAGGGCTCCTACACCCCGGCGGAGTTCGACATCACCGACCACGTCCGCGCGGGGACCAACCTGGTCGCCGTCGAGGTCTTCCGGTTCCCGGACGGGGACTGGATGGAGAACCAGGACATGATCCGGCTCTCCGGGATCTTCCGGTCGGTCTACCTCTACTCGCTGCCCACGGTGCACCTGCGGGACTTCACCCTCGGCACCAGGCTGCGGGACAACTACACCAACGCCGACCTGGCGGTCACCGCCCAGATCCGCAACAGCGGCGCCCAGCGATCAGGCACCTACACCGTGGAGACCCAGCTCTACGACGCCGAGCGGCGGCCGGCCTGGTCCGGCACGCTGCGCCTCACCGCCGACATCGGCTCCGCCCCACCGGGACAGGACATCACCGCGCGCGCCTCCCGGAGTGTGCCGGGTCCGAGGCTCTGGTCGGCCGAACACCCCGAGCTGTACACCGCCGTGCTCCGCTTGCGGGACCCATCGGGCGCCGTCGTCCAGACCGTGTCGGCCCGGGTCGGCTTCCGCGAGTTCGCGCTCCGGGACGGCCTGATCCGGATCAACGGCCGACCGGTGTCGCTGCGCGGCGTCAACCGGCACGAGATCGACGCCGACCGCGGGGCGGCCCTGACCCGGGAGGACTTGGTCCGCGACATCAGGGCGATGAAGCGGCTCAACATCAACGCCGTCCGCACCGCGCACTACCCGAACAACCCCGTGTGGTACGAACTCGCCGACGAGTACGGCCTCTACGTGATGGACGAGGCCAACCTGGAGACGCACGGTGTCATGCGCGACTACCCGGCCTCCAGGACGGACTGGACCGCGCCGGTGATCGACCGGGCCGCCGCGATGGTGCACCGCGACAAGAACCATCCGTCGGTCGTCATCTGGTCCCTCGGCAACGAGGCGGGCGCGGGCGGCAACTTCGTCACCATGCGGAACTGGATCCGCGCGGCCGACCCCACCCGGATCATCCAGTACCAGGGCGACAACCGCCCGGAGGTCAGCGATCTCCGCGTCGAGGGCTACGAGTCGCCCGCCCAGGTGGAGGCACGTGCCAGCGCCAGCGACCGCCGGCCGTACGTGATGCACGAGTACGCCCACTCCATGGGCAACTCCACCGGCAACCTCAAGGAGTACTGGGACGTCATCCGGAGCCATCCGGTCCTCCAGGGCGGGTTCATCTGGGACTTCGCCGACGAGGCGTTGCGCTGGCCGATCCCGTCGGGTGGCGGGCGGACGTATCTCTCCTACGGCGGTGACTGGGGCGACCGGCCCGACTTCGCGGGCAACTTCTGCGGCAACGGCATCCTCGACGCCGAGCGGCGGCCGGCCGGCAAGGCCGTCGAGGTCAAGCAGATCTACCAGGCCGTCAACGTGTCCGCCGGCGCCGACGTCACGGCCGGGGTCATCCGGATCGCCAACGAGTACCTGTTCACCAACGTCAACGAGTTCACCGGCGACTGGGCCCTGGTCGCCGACGGGCAGGTCGTCCAGCGCGGCACCCTGACCGCCGCGCAGCTCGACGTACCGCCGCTGTCCAGCAGGACCGTGGCCCTCCCGATCCGACGGCCGGCTGCCCCGGCGCCGGGCGCCGAGCACTTCCTCCGGCTCTCCTTCACCCTCCGCTCCGCCACGCCCTGGGCCGAGGCCGGTTTCGAGGTGGCCAAGCAGCAGCTGCCCGTCGACTTCGACAGCCCGCCGATCGTGCCGACCCCCGTCACGCAGGTACCGACGCTGACCGTCTCGGACAGCGGCGGCACCATCACCGTGCGCGGCACCGACGTCACCGTCACCATCTCCCGGTCGACGGGCCTCATGACCTCGTACGAGGCGCTGGGCACGCGCCTGGTGAGCTCCGGTCCGGTGCCCAACTTCTGGCGGGCGCCCAACGACAACGACCGGGGCAACGGCCATCCGACCCGCAACGCCACCTGGCGGAGCGCCGGGGCCAACCGCACCGTGACCGGCGTCGACGTCCGGCGGCTGTCCGACCGCGCGGTCCGGGTCACCGTACGGGGCACCCTGCCGACCAGCACCGCCTCCCAGTACACCACCACGTACACGGTCTACGGCAACGGCGAGATCAGGGTCGCCAACACGCTTCGCCCCGGCTCGTCGAGCCTGCCCTACATACCGGAGGTCGGGACGATCCTGTTCCTGCCGAGCGCCCTGGAGCGGATGCACTACTACGGCCGAGGGCCCGAGGAGAACCACTGGGACCGCCACACCGGCTCAGACGTCGGCGTGTACTCCTCGACGGTCAGCGACCAGTGGACCAGCTACCTCCGCCCCCAGGAGAACGGCAACAAGACCGACATCCGCTGGGTCGCGCTGGTCGACGCCCAGGGCCGGGGCCTGCTCGCCTACGGCGAAGGGCTGTTGGAGGTGAACGCCTCACACTTCACCCCCGAGGACCTGTCGGCCGAGACCCGTCACGAGTACCAGCTGTCGCCCCGGCCGGAGGTCGTACTGCGGCTGAACCACCGGCAGATGGGCGTCGGCGGCAACGACACCTGGGGGGCGCACACCCTCGACGCCTACAAGCTGTTCCCCGACCGGGAGTACGCGTACGCCTACCGGCTGCGGCCCCTGCTCGCCGTCCAGGACGCGATGGCCCTGTCCCGGCGCCCCGTGAGCGAGACCTAGGAACCGGGGCGGCCCCGGCGCGGACGCCGCCTCCCGGCACGACCGGAACCCACCACCTGAGGAGTTATCGTGACACCGAGAACACCGCTCCCGGCCCGTCGGACCTCCAGGCGCCGCATCGCCTGGCTGGTGAGCCTGCTGTGCGTCATGACCTTGTTCCAGGGCGGCACGGCGAGGGCCGACAACCCCATCGTCCAGACCATCTACACCGCCGACCCGGCACCCATCGTCCACAACGACCGGGTCTACCTCTACACCGGTCACGACGAGGACGGCTCGACCTGGTTCACCATGCGCGACTGGCGGGTGTTCTCCTCCTCCGACATGGTGAACTGGACCGATCACGGCTCGCCGCTGAGTCTGGCCACGTTCAGCTGGGCGAGTGCCAACGCCTGGGCAGGCCATGTCGTGGCCAGGAACGGCCAGTTCTACTGGTACGTGCCGGTGACCAACCGAGCCACCGGGCGGATGGCCATCGGCGTGGCCGTCTCGGACAGCCCCACCGGGCCGTTCCGGGACGCTCTGGGGCGCCCGCTGGTGGAGAACGGGGAGATCGACCCCGCCGTGTTCATCGACGACAACGGGCAGGCCTACCTCTACTGGGGCAACCCCAACCTGTGGTACGTGCGGCTCAACCCCGACATGGTCTCCTTCACGGGCGGCCCCACCCAGATCCCGCTCACCACGGCGGGCTTCGGCCGACGCGACGGGAACCCGTCCCGCCCGACCCTCTACGAGGAGGGACCGTGGGTCTACAAGCGCAACGGCCTCTACTACATGATCTTCGCGGCGAACTGCTGCTCGGAGTCCATCGCCTACTCCACGGCCCCCGGACCCACCGGGCCCTGGACCTTCCGCGGAACGATCATGCCCACGCAGGGCAGCAGCTTCACCAATCACCCCGGAGTCATCGACTTCCGCGGCAACTCGTACTTCTTCTACCACAACGGCGCCCTGCCGGGAGGCGGCGGCTTCACCCGCTCCGTCGCCGTCGAGAGGTTCCAGTACAACGCCGACGGCACCATCCCGACGATCAACATGACCACCGCCGGGGTGCCACAACTGGGTACGCTCAACCCGTTCGTCCGCCAGGAGGCGGAGACCAGCGCCTGGGCCTCCGGCGTGGAAACCGAACCGTCCGGTGAGGGCGGGATGAACGTCGGCTACATCGACAACGGCGACTGGCTCAGGATCAGGGGCACCGCCTTCGGCACCGGCGCGAGCACCTTCACCGCCAGGGTGGCCTCGGCAGCCGGCGGCGGCACCATCGAAGTGCGCCTGGACAGCACCACCGGCCCGCGGGTGGCGACGTGCACGGTGCCCGGCACCGGAGGCTGGCAGACCTGGACCACCGTCTCCTGCCCGGTCACCGGCGCCACCGGAACCCGCGACCTCTACCTGCGGTTCACCGGCGGCAGCGGTTCTCTCTTCAACGTGAACTGGTGGCAGTTCGGCCGCTGAGCCCGCCGCCCCGGTGGAGCCCCAC
>NZ_SMKC01000443.1 GCF_004348315.1 Streptomyces sp. 8K308
TTCACAGTGGACGCGAGCATCTATGGACAAGCCCTCGGCCTATTAGTACCGGTCAACTCCACCTCTCACAAGGCTTCCATCTCCGGCCTATCAACCCCGTCGTCTACAGGGAGCCTTACCCCATCAAGTGGGTGGGAGTCCTCATCTCGAAGCAAGCTTCCCGCTTAGATGCTTTCAGCGGTTATCCCTCCCGAACGTAGCCAACCAGCCATGCCCTTGGCAGAACAACTGGCACACCAGAGGTTCGTCCGTCCCGGTCCTCTCGTACTAGGGACAGCCCTTCTCAAGACTCCAACGCGCACAGCGGATAGGGACCGAACTGTCTCACGACGTTCTAAACCCAGCTCGCGTACCGCTTTAATGGGCGAACAGCCCAACCCTTGGGACCAACTCCAGCCCCAGGATGCGACGAGCCGACATCGAGGTGCCAAACCATCCCGTCGATACGGACTCTTGGGGAAGATCAGCCTGTTATCCCCGGGGTACCTTTTATCCGATGAGCGACGGCGCTCCCACAAGCCACCGCCGGATCACTAGTCCCTGCTTTCGCACCTGCTCGACCCGCCAGTCTCACAGTCAAGCTCCCTTGTGCACTTACACTCACCACCTGATAACCAACCAGGCTGAGGGAACCTTTGGGCGCCTCCGTTACCCTTTAGGAGGCAACCGCCCCAGTTAAACTACCCACCAGACACTGTCCCCGATCCGGATCACGGACCCAGGTTAGACATCCAGCACGATCAGAGTGGTATTTCAACAACGACTCCACCCACACTGGCGTGCGAGCTTCACAGTCTCCCACCTATCCTACACAAACCGAACCGAACACCAATATCAAGCTATAGTAAAGGTCCCGGGGTCTTTCCGTCCTGCTGCGCGAAACGAGCATCTTTACTCGTAATGCAATTTCACCGGGCCTATGGTTGAGACAGCCGAGAAGTCGTTACGCCATTCGTGCAGGTCGGAACTTACCCGACAAGGAATTTCGCTACCTTAGGATGGTTATAGTTACCACCGCCGTTTACTGGCGCTTAAGTTCCCAGCTTCGCCCAACCGAAATCGGACTAACCGGTCCCCTTAACGTTCCAGCACCGGGCAGGCGTCAGTCCGTATACATCGCCTTACAGCTTCGCACGGACCTGTGTTTTTAGTAAACAGTCGCTTCTCGCTGGTCTCTGCGGCCACCCCCAGCTCCGACAGCAAAGTGTCTTCACCAGAAGCGGCCCCCCTTCTCCCGAAGTTACGGGGGCAATTTGCCGAGTTCCTTAACCATAGTTCACCCGAACGCCTCGGTATACTCTACCTGACCACCTGAGTCGGTTTAGGGTACGGGCCACCATGAAACATCGCTAGAGGCTTTTCTCGACAGCATAGGATCATCCACTTCACCACAATCGGCTCGGCATCAGGTCTCACCCACATGAAGGACGGATTTACCTACCCTTCGGGCCACACCCTTACCCCGGGACAACCACCACCCGGGCTGGACTACCTTCCTGCGTCACCCCATCACTCACCTACTACCCCCTCGGGTCACCGGCTCCACCACTCCCACCTCGTCCGAAGACTCAGCAGGCGGCTTCACGGGCTTAGCATCAGAAGATTCAGCGTTGGCGCTTCACGGCGGGTACCGGAATATCAACCGGTTGTCCATCGACTACGCCTGTCGGCCTCGCCTTAGGTCCCGACTTACCCTGGGCAGATCAGCTTGACCCAGGAACCCTTAGTCAATCGGCGCACACGTTTCTCACGTGTGTATCGCTACTCATGCCTGCATTCTCACTCGCGAACCGTCCACAACACGTTTCCACGGCTGCTTCACCCGGCACACGACGCTCCCCTACCCACCACACAGAGTGCGGTGACACGACTTCGGCGGTGTACTTGAGCCCCGCTACATTGTCGGCGCAGAATCACTCGACCAGTGAGCTATTACGCACTCTTTCAAGGGTGGCTGCTTCTAAGCCAACCTCCTGGCTGTCTCTGCGACTCCACATCCTTTCCCACTTAGCACACGCTTAGGGGCCTTAGTCGATGCTCTGGGCTGTTTCCCTCTCGACCATGGAGCTTATCCCCCACAGTCTCACTGCCGTTCTCTCACTTGCCGGCATTCGGAGTTTGGCTAAGGTCAGTAACCCGGTAAGGCCCATCACCTACCCAGTGCTCTACCTCCGACAAGAAACAAACGACGCTGCACCTAAATGCATTTCGGGGAGAACCAGCTATCACGGAGTTTGATTGGCCTTTCACCCCTAACCACAGGTCATCCCCCAGATTTTCAACTCTGGTGGGTTCGGGCCTCCACGCGGTCTTACCCACGCTTCACCCTGCCCATGGCTAGATCACCCCGTTTCGGGTCTAGGGCATGCTACTTCGACGCCCTCTTCGGACTCGCTTTCGCTACGGCTCCCCACCACAGGTTAACCTCGCAACACACCGCAAACTCGCAGGCTCATTCTTCAAAAGGCACGCAGTCACGACGTACCGAGCAAGCTCGATACGCGACGCTCCCACGGCTTGTAGGCACACGGTTTCAGGTACTCTTTCACTCCGCTCCCGCGGTACTTTTCACCATTCCCTCACGGTACTATCCACTATCGGTCACCAGGGAATATTTAGGCTTAACGGGTGGTCCCGCCAGATTCACACAAGGTTTCACGGGCCCTATGCTACTTGGGTGGCCTCATATCGAGTCACAGACATTTCAGCTACGGGGGTCTTACCCTCTACGCCAGGCCTTTCGCATGCCCTTCGCCTATACCTGTGATTTCTCACTCGACGACCGTCCGGCAGAACGATCACAGAAACTCCCACAACCCCGCCTGCGCAACCCCTGCCGGGTATCACACACAAACGGTTTAGCCTCATCCAGTTTCGCTCGCCACTACTCCCGGAATCACTCTTGTTTTCTCTTCCTGCGGGTACTGAGATGTTTCACTTCCCCGCGTTCCCTCCACACCGCCTATACATTCAGCGGCAGGTGACAGCCCATAACGACTGCCGGGTTTCCCCATTCGGAAACCCCCGGATCACAGCTCGGTTGACAACTCCCCGGGGACTATCGCGGCCTCCCACGTCCTTCATCGGTTCCTGGTGCCAAGGCATCCACCGTGCGCCCTTAAAAACTTGGCCACAGATGCTCGCGTCCACTGTGCAATTCTCAACCAACAAGAAGACAAACCCGCATCGCTAGACGCGGCCGTGCCCTCAGACACCCAACAGCGTGCCAAGAACAACAGTCAATGTTCCACCCATGAGCAAACCACCGCAGGACACTCGCCCACGACATGGCTCTGGACACCCCACACAACGTGTGAAGGTCAGATGCTCCTTAGAAAGGAGGTGATCCAGCCGCACCTTCCGGTACGGCTACCTTGTTACGACTTCGTCCCAATCGCCAGTCCCACCTTCGACGACTCCCTCCCACAAGGGGTTAGGCCACCGGCTTCGGGTGTTACCGACTTTCGTGACGTGACGGGCGGTGTGTACAAGGCCCGGGAACGTATTCACCGCAGCAATGCTGATCTGCGATTACTAGCGACTCCGACTTCATGGGGTCGAGTTGCAGACCCCAATCCGAACTGAGACCGGCTTTTTGAGATTCGCTCCACCTCACGGCATCGCAGCTCATTGTACCGGCCATTGTAGCACGTGTGCAGCCCAAGACATAAGGGGCATGATGACTTGACGTCGTCCCCACCTTCCTCCGAGTTGACCCCGGCAGTCTCCCGTGAGTCCCCAACCTCCAAAAGGAGTTGCTGGCAACACAGGACAAGGGTTGCGCTCGTTGCGGGACTTAACCCAACATCTCACGACACGAGCTGACGACAGCCATGCACCACCTGTACACCGACTCAAAGAGCACACCCATCTCTGGATGCTTCCGATGCATGTCAAGCCTTGGTAAGGTTCTTCGCGTTGCGTCGAATTAAGCCACATGCTCCGCCGCTTGTGCGGGCCCCCGTCAATTCCTTTGAGTTTTAGCCTTGCGGCCGTACTCCCCAGGCGGGGAACTTAATGCGTTAGCTACGGCACAGACAACGTGGAATGCTGCCCACACCTAGTTCCCACCGTTTACAGCGTGGACTACCAGGGTATCTAATCCTGTTCGCTCCCCACGCTTTCGCTCCTCAGCGTCAGTATCGGCCCAGAGACCCGCCTTCGCCACCGGTGTTCCTCCTGATATCTGCGCATTTCACCGCTACACCAGGAATTCCAGTCTCCCCTACCGAACTCTAGCCTGCCCGTATCGACTGCAGACCCAGGGTTAAGCCCCGGGCTTTCACAACCGACGCGACAAACCGCCTACGAGCTCTTTACGCCCAATAATTCCGGACAACGCTTGCACCCTACGTATTACCGCGGCTGCTGGCACGTAGTTAGCCGGTGCTTCTTCTGCAGGTACCGTCACTCACGCTTCTTCCCTGCTGAAAGAGGTTTACAACCCGAAGGCCGTCATCCCTCACGCGGCGTCGCTGCATCAGGCTTGCGCCCATTGTGCAATATTCCCCACTGCTGCCTCCCGTAGGAGTCTGGGCCGTGTCTCAGTCCCAGTGTGGCCGGTCACCCTCTCAGGCCGGCTACCCGTCGTCGCCTTGGTAGGCCATCACCCCACCAACAAGCTGATAGGCCGCGGGCCCATCCCACACCGCAAAAGCTTTCCACCAACGATCATGCGACCGAAGGTCATATCCGGTATTAGACCCAGTTTCCCGGGCTTATCCCAGAGTGCAGGGCAGATTACCCACGTGTTACTCACCCGTTCGCCACTAATCACCGGCCGAAACCGGATCATCGTTCGACTTGCATGTGTTAAGCACGCCGCCAGCGTTCGTCCTGAGCCAGGATCAAACTCTCCGTGAATGCTTCAAAGAAGATCATCCACGAGAACAATTTGATTCTCGCATTGATCAATCAAAAATCTGGCATTGACTTCTTGGCACACTGTTGAGTTCTCAAGGAACGGACGCTACCTTCAG
>NZ_SMKC01000444.1 GCF_004348315.1 Streptomyces sp. 8K308
GTCCTGGCCCCGCCCAGGCCCCGCCGCGTCCCGCCGGCTACGGCTACCCGCCGTCCGGGCAACCGACCGTGGGCTCCGGCTACATGGCCGTGCTGCGCTACCGCGCCGCCGACGGCTCCGAGCAGCAGCTGATCCGCCGTTCGGCGCCCGGCATGCCGCACCCGGAGTGGCAGATCCTGCACGAGCTGCACGCCATGGGCGTGCCCCCGCAGCAGGTGATCGAGCTGCACACGGAGTTGCAGTCGTGCGAGCTGCCAGGCGGCTACTGCGCCCGGATGATCCGCGAGACCTGGCCGCAGGTGCGGATCACCCACACCGCCGCCTACGGCCGGGACTTCGCGTCCCGCCAGGCGGGCGTGCGGCATCTCGTCGAGCACCAGGACGAGTTGCAGCAGTTCGCGGACGGCCCGCCGCGCTCCCAGCCGGTGCGGGCGCCGTTGCCGCGACAGCAGCCGGCGCCGGCCGTCGGGCTCGACGTGATCGGGCAGGAGCTGACGCATGCCTACGGGCCGCAGGGCGTCTTCCGTTACCAGCCGCAGTTGGTGTCCCGGCAGGGCGTGCCCGAGATAGTGACCCAGTCGCTGGTCTGGTCGGGGCTGCCCGTCGAGATCCGGCCCATCTTCTGGGCGCAGGCGCAGCCGGGGCGGCCGATCCCGACGCTGGCCGAGCTGGCCGCCGAGCGGGGCGCGCGGCCGGCGATGGACGCGGGCTCCTACCTGGTGCTCGGCAGCGACTTCGGTCAGCAGCTGTGCGTGCAGTACGGCACGGCGCACGTGGTGGCGGTGCCGCTGGAGGGCAGTCCTGACGGGCAGCCGTCGCCGGTGCGGTTCGTGAACACGTCGCTGCCCCAGTTCGCGCGCTGCATGGCGCTGTTGGGGCGGATGTGGCGGCTGCGCTACGGGCTCGATCCGGAGCAGGCCGGGCGGTGGACCACCGATTTCCAGGCGGAGTTGGCGTCGCTCGACCCGCAGGCGGTGGCGGACCCGGAGAACTGGTGGTCCGTGCTGCTCGAGCAGATGTGGGACGGATTGTTGTAAGGCACCGGCCGGCGTGTAAATTGCGCTCGGCATGCCTCGTCGGCGAGGGTGTCGCCAGCCGCGTCGGCGGGCGCCCGCGCGCGAAAAGAGCCAATCGAAGCTGCAGTTCGTCCCGGGGGTGGGAGCATTTACGCATGACCGGCTTCCGGAAGGCTCGCGGTCGCGGCTATGAGCCCGCGCAAGTGGACCAGGTGCTGGCCAGGTTGGGTCGCGAACGCGATCAGGCGTGGCAGCAGCTCGCCGAACTTAGTGTTCGCGTCGAGGAGTTGACCAGGGAGGCGGCCAGACTCACGGCGTCCGTCACGGCGTTGCCCCCCACCTCGTATGAGGGGCTCGGTAAGCGGGCCATGGCGCTGCTGGCCGAGGTGCAGGCCGAGGCGGTCGAGCTGCGGGAGTCGGCTGAGGCACAGGCCCAGGACATGGTCGACGCGGCCGACGCCACGGCCCGTGAGTTGTTGTCCGCCGCGCAGGCGGACGCCAGCCGGCGGCGCGCCGCGTCGGACGCGGCGGCCGACGGCGTCATATCCAGGGCCTCCGCGCACGCCACCAGGCTGATGGCGGAGGCCCGACAGCAGGCGATGACGCTGCGCGACGAGGCGTCGGCGGCGTTGGCCGAGGTGACCAGGCAGTGCCGGGCCCTGGTGGCCGAGCAGCGGGCCCGGCAGGCGGGCGCGGCCCGCGCGCTGGAGGAGGAGTTGACGGCGCGCCAGGCGACCGTGGACGCCCGGGTGCGAGCGCTGACGGAGCGGAGCGAGGCTCTGGTCGCCGAGGCCAGGCGGGAGCTGGCGGACGCGGAGACCGAGGCGCGGGCCACCGAGAAGGCCGCGGATGGCCGGCGGGCCGAGTTGCTCGCCGAGGCGCGGCAGCTCAGGCAGCGGGTGGAGCGGGAGACCGACCTGATCGTCGAGGAGCTCGAGGAGCGGTCCGACCAGGTGCGGGCGCACCTGGACCACATCCGCGAGACGCTGGCCGCGCTCACCGGGCGCCGGCCGGGGCGCCGCCCTGCGTCGCCTCCCGAGGACCGGGAGGACCACGACCGGCACGAGCGGCACGACGGGCGGGACGAGTGGCACGGGCGGGACGAGTGGAACGGGCGGGACGAGTGGAACGGCGGCGGCGCGACCGAGCGATTCTGACGACCGGCCTGGCCCGACCGAGATCGCCCGGCACCGACCGCGGCGCACATCGGATCGGCACAGGTCCCGGCCTAGGCGTGCCCGGTATCCTGCGAGGATCCCCCGTCCCTCCCCGGTGCGCCGTCGCGAGCGGCGACGAGCGGCGAGAGACACCGGGAGACACCGCACCCCAAGGACCGAAGGACGCGAACCCGTGAGCTCCAGCGCCATCCGCCCGGCCGCCATCATCGTTCTCGCCGCGGGTGAGGGGACCCGCATGAAGTCAGCCACGCCCAAGGTGCTGCACGAGATCTGCGGCCGGCCCCTGGTGGGGCACGTGGTGGCCGCCTGCCGCGAGCTCGATCCGCGCGAGCTCGTGGTCGTCGTCGGCCACGGCCGCGAGGCCGTCACCGCGCACCTCGCCGAGGCCGACCCGGCCGCCCGCACCGCCGTGCAACACGAGCGGCGCGGCACCGCGCACGCGGTGCGCACCGCCATCGAGGCGCTGGCCGCCGACGGTGTGGAGCCGGCCGGCACGATCCTGGTGACCTGCGGCGACATCCCCCTGCAGACCCCCGCCACGCTACGCGCGCTGGCCGACGCGCACGCCGCCGAGGGCAACGCGGTGACGGTCCTCACGGCCGAGGTGCCGGACGCCACCGGCTACGGTCGGGTGGTGCGCGGCGCGGACGGCGCGGTGACGGCGATCGTCGAGCACCGGGACGCCACCCCCGAGCAGCTGGCGATCAACGAGATCAACTCCGGGGTGCTCGCCTTCGACGGCCGGCTGCTCGCCGCGGCGCTCGGCCAGGTCCGGGCCGACAACAGCCAGGGCGAGGAGTACCTGCCCGACGTGCTGACCATCCTGCGGGACGCCGGTCACCGGGTGGGCGCGGCGCTGGCCGCCGACCACCGGGAGCTGGTGGGCATCAACGACCGGGTGCAGTTGGCCGCCGCCCGCCGGCTGCTCAACGACCGGCTGCTCGAGCGGGCCATGCTCGCCGGCGTGACGGTCGTCGACCCGGCGACGACCTGGCTGGACGTGGCCGTCACCTACGAGCCGGACGCGCTGGTGCACCCGGGCACGCAGCTGCTCGGCGCCACCCACCTGGCGACCGGCGCCGAGGTCGGACCGAACTGCCGGCTCAGGGACACCGTGGTCGGCGAGGGCGCGGTGGTCCGCGAGACGGTCGCGGAGGGCGCGCACATCGGCCAGGGCGCGCTCGTCGGCCCCTACGCCTATCTGCGGCCCGGCACGGTCCTCGGCCGTAAGGCCAAGGCCGGCACCTTTGTGGAGATGAAGAACTCGACAATCGGCGAGGGCACCAAGGTTCCGCATCTCTCCTATGTCGGCGACGCCACGATCGGTGACCACACGAACATCGGAGCGGCAACGGTCTTCGTGAACTACGACGGTCAGGAGAAGCACCACTCCTCGGTCGGCTCCTACTGCCGCACGGGCGCGGACAATATGTTCGTGGCGCCCGTCACAATCGGCGACGGCTCTTACACGGCGGCCGGTTCGGTGATCACCCGCGACGTTCCCCCGGGATCACTCGCGGTAGCCCGGGGCCAACAGCGCAATGTCGAGGGGTGGGTGGCCCGCAAGCGCCCCGAGTCCCCGGCGGCCCAGGCCGCCGACGCCGCCCTAGCTGCGACGGAGCGGAAGCCGCGCGAAGGCTGACCGGTACCGTAGTGGGTACCCACTCAGGTGGGTGAACGACCGCCCATGCGGCTACCAAGGAGACGTACTGTGACCGGGATCAAGACCACCGGCGAGAAGAAACTGATGCTCTTCTCCGGCCGCGCCCACCCCGCGCTTGCCAAGGAGGTGGCCGCGGAATTGGGCGTTGGGATTGTTCCCACGACGGCCCGGGACTTCGCCAATGGCGAGATCTATGTTCGCTTCGAGGAATCGGTGCGGGGCGCCGACTGTTTTCTGATGCAGAGTCACACGGCGCCGATCAATACGTGGATCATGGAACAGCTGATCATGATCGACGCGCTGAAGCGGGCCTCGGCCCGCAGCATCTCGGTGATCATTCCGTTCTACGGCTATGCGCGGCAGGACAAGAAGCACCGGGGTCGGGAACCGATTTCGGCGCGGCTGATGGCGGACCTGCTGAGCACCGCGGGCGCGGACCGGATCATCACCATGGACCTGCACGCCGACCAGGTGCAGGGCTATTTCGACGGCCCGGTCGACCACCTCTTCGCGCTGCCGGTGCTGGCGGACTACATCGCCAGCCGCACCGACCACGAGCAGCTCACGGTCGTCTCCCCGGACGCGGGTCGGGTGCGGGTCGCCGACCGCTGGGCCGACCGGCTCGCGGCGCCGCTGGCGATCGTCCACAAGCGGCGCGACCCGGACGTGGCCAACCAGGTCACGGTCCACGAGGTCGTCGGCGACGTGGACGGGCGGGTGTGCGTCCTGGTCGACGACATGATCGACACCGGCGGCACGATCTGCGCGGCGGCCGACGCGCTGTTCGCCAACGGCGCGCGGGACGTGATCGTGGCGGCCACGCACGGCGTCCTGTCGGGCCCGGCGGCCGACCGGCTGAAGAACTCGCGGGTCAGCGAGTTCATCTTCACCAACTCCCTGCCGACGCCGACGGAGGTCGCGCTCGACAAGATCACGGTCCTCTCGATGGCGCCGACGATCGCGCGTGCCGTGCGGGAGGTCTTTGAGGACGGCTCGGTGACGAGTCTCTTCGAAGGCAACGCGTAGCCCTGACCGGGCGGCTCGTGGCCACCCCCGCGCTCCGCGCGGGGGCCCTCGACGCTCCGCGCCTTCTTCCTTCCCCACC
>NZ_SMKC01000445.1 GCF_004348315.1 Streptomyces sp. 8K308
GGTGCGGGGAGCGCGGGCGCGGGCCGGTGGAACCGGAGTCGGGGCCGGCGCCCGTTCGGCGGCCGCGGACCGTCTCTCGGGATTCGAAGCCCAGATCGGCCAGCGAGCGGCCGGGGAACATATGAAGGAATACCCGTTCGTACGCGTAGTTAGGGCAGCGGATCTCGCCCGCTTCCACCCGCCCGATGTACCGGGCGTCGCAGGACACCCGTTCGCCGATCTCGCACGCCGCGCGCCGCACGGCCGCCGCGAACTCGCCGGGGGACAACCGCCCCCGCAACTCCCGGAAAAGCCGGTTGGGCTCGGACGGGCGGGACGCGGATGGTGACGTCGCCATGCGCGGACCGTACCCGCTGGAGTGGTGTCACTACAGCAGGTTTCGCTACAAACCGGATATCTCACCTGCGATCTGCCATGAACTGCCAACCATTTCAGCGGTGTCAGGCCGTAGCCGTTGACGCGCTACGGCCGTTGTACACCGCGACCGACCGAGGAAGCGCGAGGAGAGGAATCCCCATGGCGGACACCGGCGAGGCGGCCCCCTGCGATCTGGTCACCGTGCCGGCGCGCGAGGGACTCGAAGCCGTTGACCTGCTGCGCCTGCGCCACGGCGTCGGGCCCGTGCTGCACGACCGCACGGGTGACACGCTCGGTTTCGTCGTGCCGCCTGGCACCGCCGAGCGCTGGGACCTGCCGGGCAGCGCGTGCACCCAGACCTACGCCGGCGCCCGCCGGGGCTCCCCGCCGGTCACCGGCACCCGCTGGCTCGTCCCCCCGGACCACGCCGTCCGTCAGGCCACCGAACCCGACCGCCTACGGGCCGCCCTGAGCGAAGCCGTCACCATGCTCGCGGTCGTCGACCGCTGCCGACCGCACCTGCCGGCGCCCGGCTCCCCACGGTGAGCGCCGCGCGCCGACGCATCGACGACCACGTCCCCCTGGCCGACGGCGCCTTCCACACGCCGGCCCCAGGCGCGCGGCACCCGCGCCCGGCCCACCGACGGCTGCCCCGGCCAGCCTCGTAGCCACCCCGCCGTCGCGCGCCATGTCCGGGCGGTGAGCCGCACTTTCCGCGCGTCGATGCCGGCCCGCGTCCGACGCCCGGTCGGCCGCGTCAGCGCCCAGCTCGCGCGGCGAGCGCCTCGGTGGCGTGGCCGCCTCGCGCCTGCCCGCACCGGCCCGCGGGGCGAGCGCGTGGGCGGGCCGCCAGGGCCCGCCCCGGCTGGGCGTCGCAGACTGTACGCATGGTGAACAGGAGATCGCGGCGCGCCGGCGGGCGGCCGGTGGTGAGTGAGGACGTCGCCGGTGGGCTCGCCGAGCTCGTGCCCGACGTGGACCGGCCGCGCGGCTGGCAGTTGCTGCTCGACGGCGCCCCGCAGTCGCACGTCGACCTCGACGAGCCCACCCGGCTGGTCTTCGAGTACCAGCGGCGCCTCGGCCACGCCGTCGACCTCGTCGCGCCGCCAGGTCGACCGATCAACGCCCTCCACCTCGGCGGCGGCGGCCTCACCCTCGCCCGCTACACGGCGGTCACCAGGCCGCGCTCCAGCCAGCAGGTCGCCGAGGTCGACGCCGCGCTCACCGCCCTCGTGCGCCGCGAGCTGCCGCTCCCCGAAGGCGCCAGGATCAGGGTCCGCGCTGTCGACGCCCGCGCCCTGCTCGACCGGCTCCCCGAGGACTGGGCGGACCTCGTCATCGCCGACGTCTTCCAGGGCGTCCGCACTCCGGCGCACTGCGCCAGCGCCGAGTTCCTCGACCACGTGCGCCGGGTGTTGCGCCCGGATGGCTGGTACACGGCCAACGTCACCGACGGACCGCCGCTCGCGCACCTGCGCGCCCAGGCGGCGACCGCCCTGGACCGCTTCGGCGGCGCCTGCCTCGCCATCGAGCCCGCCGTGCTGCGCGGGCGCCGCTTCGGCAACGGCGTGCTGCTCGCGGCCGACGAGCCGTTGCCCGTGGCCGAGTTGACCCGCCGCTGTGCGGCCGACCCGCAGCCGGCCAGACTGCTCGCCGGCCGGGAGCTCGCCGACTTCACCGGCGGCGCCCCCACTGTGACCGATGCCACAGCCGTCGCGTCGCCTCCGCCGCCCGACGGATCCTTCCGGTAGGCGACTTTAGGTCGTTCTCGGCCACCGGTGCCCGGGGGTTCAGCCCCGATACGTCTGGATTTCGGGGGCCGCGTCACGCCACACACACAACACGGTCACGGACGCCTCGCGACCCTCCTCATCAGTGAACATGACGCGGATGAGGCCCTCCTGCTCCCGCGTTCTGACCTCCCAACCCGGCCTGGGAATGGCCGATATGAGCTCGGCCGAGTCCGGACCGATCAACAGAACGACCTCTCCGCCCGCTGTACTGACCGTCTCGACGCCGGACGTACCGGATTCCATGGATGATTCGGACGATTCATGGGCGTCCGGCGGACGCGGACGGCGCGTCGACGATGCCTCTGGCGGACCGTCGGAATCGTCATCCGAAACCTGCACCGCGCGCGGCGGTTCACTGGCCGCGCCCAGCACCGCATGCACGCCAAGCCACGCCACACCCACCGCCGCCCCGGTCGAAATCACCCAGGCGGCGGCCTTCCCAACGCGGACCAGAAACCGCTGCATCGGCGTCACTCTAATGGCGTACGGTGCCGCGCATGGCGCATGTGCTTGTTGTGGAGGACGACCAGTTTGTGAGATCCGCCCTTATCCGGCATCTCACCGAGGCGGGACACAGCGTCCGTAGCGTGGGCACCGCACTTCAGGCACTTCGCGAGGTCGCCCAGATCGGATTCGACGTGGTGATCCTCGATCTCGGCCTCCCCGACCTCGACGGCCGCGAGGCGCTGAAGATGCTTCGCGGCGTCACCGACGTGCCCGTCATCATCGCCACCGCCCGCGACGACGAGGGCGAGATCGTCCGGCTGCTCAACGACGGAGCCGACGACTACCTCGTCAAACCCTTCTCCGTGGAACACCTTTCGGCCCGGATGGCCGCCGTGCTGCGCCGCGCGGGTGGCGGCGGGAACGGTGGCCAGAACGGTCAGGGCGGCGGAAACGGCGGCGACGGCGTGCTGCGGGTCGGCGGCCTCGCCGTCGACCCGCTCCGCCGACTCGCCCAGCTCGACGGCGCCCAACTCGACCTGACCCGACGCGAGTTCGACCTGCTCGCCTTCCTCGCCCAGCGCCCGGGCGTCGTCGTCAGCCGCAAGGAACTCCTCACCCAGGTCTGGCGCCAGTCATACGGCGACGACCAGACCATCGACGTCCACCTCTCCTGGCTGCGCCGCAAGTTGGGCGAGACGGCGGCCCGCCCGCGTTACCTCCACACGCTGCGCGGGGTGGGCGTCAAGCTGGAGCCTCCGGCATGAGATGGTCCCTGATCAGGCGGTTCCTCGCCGTCACCGCCATGGTCGTGGTCGCCTTCGGCGTGCCACTCGGCATGGTGGTCCGGGACGTCGCCGTCGACCGGGCCGTCTCCGCCGCCGAACGCCAGGCCGCGCTGCTCGCCCCGGCCGTCGTGACCGCCCGCGACGTCGACGACTTGGAGCGCGCGGTCGCCGAGACCGAGGCCGGCGCCGAGGACCGGATCACCATCGACCTGCCGAGTCGCGACGGTGGACCGCCCGACACCCTGGGCCGACACCGCGCGCTCCCCGAGCGCCTGCACTCGGTCGCCGAGTCTGGCGCGGTCGAACAGATCGACGTCGTCGGCGGCGTGGCACTCGTCCAACCGATCCCGCTGTCCGGCGAACGCACTGCCCTCATCGAGGTGTTCGTCCCCTCCGACCAGCTCACCGAGGGCGTCGTCGTCGCCTGGCTCGTGCTGACCGGCGTCGGCCTCGCCCTCGTCGTCTGCTCCGCCGCCATCGCCGACCGGCTGGCCCGCCGCACCGTGCTGTCCATCGAGCAACTCGCCCAGGCCAGCCGCGAACTCGGCGAGGGCCGGCTCGGCGTGCGGGTCCCCGTACCCGAGGAGGGGCCCGGCGAACTACGCACCGCCGCCTCGGCGTTCAACTCCATGGCCGACCGGGTCGCCGGACTTCTCGCCGCGGAGCGGGAGTTGGCCGCCGACCTCTCGCACCGGCTGCGCACCCCGCTGACCGTGCTCCGACTCAACGCCGCCTCGCTCGGCGACGGCGACGCGGCCGAGCAGACCAGGCACGCGGTCGAGAAGCTGGAGGGCGAGGTCGACCAGATCATCCGCACCGCGCGCGCCCACCGCGACGCCGTCCCCGACGGCCGGCCGCGCGAGGTCACCGACGCGGCCGAGGTGATCAAGGACCGGATGGAGTTCTGGTCCGCGCTCGCCGAGGACGAGGGCCGCGAGGTGAGGCTCGCCGGCGTCGAGGAGCCCGTCCCCGTCCCCGTGGCCAGGGCCGACCTGGCCGCGGCGCTCGACGCGATGCTCGGCAACGTCTTCCGGCACACGCCCGAGGGCACCGCGTTCGCCGTCGACATGTACCGCGCGGGCGGTGCCGCTGACGCCGTCATCGTGCTGGTCTCCGACGCAGGCCCCGGCATCGCCGACCCGGAGGCGGCCCTCCGGCGAGGCGAGGGCGACGGCGGCCGGGGCTCCACCGGCCTCGGCCTCGACATCGCCAGCCGCCTCGCCGAGTCCACCGGCGGCGACCTGCGGATCGGCCGCTCGGTGCTCGGCGGCGCCGAGATCCGACTCTGGCTGGCCAGGGACGGCGGCTGGGCCCGGAAGTACCCGGCCCCAACCCGGCGCCGCGGCACGCGACACCGGGCCAGGGGCCAGGCTCCCCTCGCCCCCCTCTCCGGCCTCACCGGCGGAAAGGGTTCCGGGACGGCCTCGGGGAGTCCATGGGAACGAGCCGCTCGCTGGCTCGATCGGCAGATCCTCGCCGGCCGCCGGGCGGCACCCCCACCACGCCGCCTCCGCCGCGCCCGCCCCGCGGCGGCCACGCCGCCGAAGCCGAAGACCC
>NZ_SMKC01000446.1 GCF_004348315.1 Streptomyces sp. 8K308
CCCCCGCCGGGGTCACCGCGCCCACCCCCGACACGACCACCTCGTCCCGGCTCACGACGCCAGCGCCCGCGCGACGTCCGCCAGCGTCGACTCCCCGGTGAGGCCGTCCTCGTCCTGCGCCACCCCCGTCTCCTGCCGCAGACACAGGGCGAACTCGGCCCGCCCCAGCGAGTCGAGCCCGACCTCCTCCACCGTCACCTCGGGCGAGAGATCGTCACGCACGAACTGGAACTTGCCGACCAACACGGACACCACCGTGTCGTAGCTCTCGCTGTGCTCGCTCATGGAGCGCAGTCTGTCGGCCCGCCGGCACCTTATGTCGATTTAGGGCGGGAATGCACCCGTCCGCAGCACCTCGAATCCTGTCGTCATAGACTTCGACAGAATTCGACGTAGTAGGTCTAGACATTGCCGGGAGTCCGTCGTGAACGATCCGCTGACCGGCCCGCTGACCAAGCCCGCCGATGTCGTCGACCGTGACCGCGAGTGGGCCCTGCTGGCCGACTTCCTGGCCGACCCGTCCCCGGCCATGCGTCTCGGCATCGTGTCGGGGCGCCGACGACACGGAAAGTCCTACCTTCTGCAGGCACTCTCCGAGGCGGTCGGCGGCCTGTACGTCACGGCCATCCGCGAGGAGGGTCGGCTGCCCGCCCTCCAACGCTTCAGCGAGGCGATCGCCGCCCACGCCGGCCTGCGCGCCGGCGCCCTGCGCCTCGCCGACTGGCGCGACGTCCTCACCAACGCGTTCGACGTCGTCGCCAGGCGAGCCCGGGTCCCGCTCCTGGTCATCGACGAGCTGCCCTATCTGCTTCAGCACTCACCCGAGCTGCCCGGCCTGATCCAGCACCTCTACGACAGCCACCAACGCGGCACGGGCGGCGTCGGCGCCCGGCTGATCCTCTGCGGTTCCGCGATGAGCGTGATGCACGAGCTGCTGTCCGGCACCAAGCCGCTGCGCGGCCGGGCCGTCGTCGACCTGCGGCTCGGCGCCTTCGACTACCGCGCCAGCCGCTCGTTCTGGGACATCGAAGACCCGGGCACCGCTCTCCGCGTACACGCGGTGCTCGGCGGTGCCCCCGGCTACCGGCCCGTGGCCGGCCGCCCCGCACCCGACGCCGGCTTCGACCGCTGGCTCACCAGCACTGTTCTCGATCCAGGGCGCGCGGTCTACTCCCGCACGGAGACCGAGTACCTGCTGCGCGAGGACCCGCGCATCACCCAGCACACCCTCTACTACGACGTGCTCACCGCCATCGCCAACGGCGCCAGCACCCCCTCCAAGGTCGGATCCGCCCTCGGCCGCCAGCGCAACACCGTCACCCACCCGTTGGACGTCCTGGAGTCGACCGGCTATGTCCGCCGGGAGCAGGACATCCTCCGCCCCCGCCACCCCGTGATCAGTCTGGCCGACCCCGTCATCCGCTTCAACCAACTGATCACCCTGCCCCAGGCGGTGGCCGTCGAGCAGGGCTTCGCGGAACAGGTGTGGCAGACGTCGGCCCCCACCTTCAACTCCAAGATCCTCGGCCCGCACTTCGAGGACCTGGCCCGCGACTGGACCCGCCGCCACGCCCATGCCGTCCCCGGTCCGGTCGGCACGACGGAGGTTCCAGACCCGGCGGCCCGCACCAAACACGAGGTCGATGTCGTCGCCCTCGCCCCTGGCGAGCGACCCCAGTCCGCCCGCGCCCGCATCGCCCTCCTCGGCGAAGCCAAGGCCACGGCGACCCGACGTGGCGTCGGCGACCTCCAACGCCTGGAACGCATCCGCACGCTGCTCACCGAACAGGGCTACCAGACCACCGGAACCACCCTCGCCCTGTTCTCCCTGTACGGCTTCCACCCCGACGTGCAACGACTGGCCGCCCGCCGGGACGACGTGCTCCTTGTCGACCTAGCGACCCTCTACGACATCACCAACGGCTGAACCGTCGGGACCGGGGTCCAGCGAGCGTAGAAGCCCCAACAGACCGTTCACTGGTTCCAACTGCTCCTCGCTCAGTGGGTCGGGGCTGAAGTGCATGAGGTTGTTGCGGAACGTGACGCACTCATCCAGCCAATCGAGGAACACCTCCTGCTCGACCTCCCAGGACAGCCGGGCCCACTTCGCCGGTTCCTTCAACAGGTGCTTGTAGTTGCCGAAGGTGAGATCCGATGCCGACTGGGCGCTCTTGGCGCGCGCAACCGTGTCGCGGGTGACGCGGCCAAACGGGCCCGGCTGCGGGCCGACGGCACTCTCGTGTGGCAGATCACCTGGGACGACGTGATCGCCTGGGAGCGTGCCCTGGGCGGCGTCCCCGTGCCCAAGGACGGCGAGGAACCGCCGGTCGAGCCGCTGGCCGGTGCGCTCGCAGGCACGGCGGCCGACGCGGCCTGGCCGCCCTACCAGGTGGCCGGCGAGACCAGCCCAGGAGGGAAGGTGCGTGCCCGGTGGCAGGCGCGGGGGCGTGATCCGCGCGACCTGGACACGCTGGTGTTCGCCGGCGCCATCCCCGCCCTGCTCGGTTTCCTGCGGGTGCCCGATCTGGCTCGCTGGCGCGAGCTGGCCACCACACCCTGGCCGGGTTGTTGGTCGGCCGACAGCACGTGGTCTCCAACACCAAGGCAGCGCCGGCGGACGTGGTGCCCTGGGTGGAGGCGGTGCTGCGCGACACCACTCCGCCGGCGGTCGGCGGCGGCTCACTGACCCTGATCCACGCCAGAGACTGGTCCGCGCTGCCACTCGCCCTAACCGTCGACCAGGCGGTCGGGCGGTGGAGCGCCCTCGCGGTGCTGGACGACCGGGCCGCGGTGGTCGCCGGCGACCCGGCCGAGCACCGACGCCGCTGGAAGTCCTGGCTTTGCTGGGGCAACATCCTCCAGTTCCTCGACCCGACTGGCACCGGGCGGGCCGACGGGCTGCAACTCGTCCGCTCCACGCTCGACGAGTTCGACGCCGGGCTGCTGGCCGCCGCAGGCGCCCCGACAGGTGGTGTGCTGCCCGCGCTCCGTGCCGAACTGCCGGGTGCCGCCCTGGCCTTGGCGGCGGATGTGGACAGGCCGCGCACCCCGGAACTGGCCGTCCCCACACCGGGGCTGACCGCTCGCCGACCCCGCTGGAACGGGCGGCGTGGGACCTCGTCCTCAAGGAACTCTCCTTCGTCGGCGACCTCGAGATCGACGAACTGGCCCGGCAACTCGCCGCCCTGGCTCAGCTCGCCAACGGTCAGGTGGAGGAGGCGTTGGCGTCCTACCAGCGGGCGGCGGTCATCCAGCGCGGGCTCGGCGATCGTGCCCGCGAGGCCGCCGCCTGGCAGGGGACCGGACGGGCCTACCAGGCGCTGGGCCGGGCCGAGGAGGCTGCGGCCTTCCACCAGAACGCGGCCCGCGCGCAGCGAGTTGGGCGACGGCTGGGCGCGTGCCAACGCGCTGGACGGGCTGGCCCGCGCGCGGATCTCGCTCGGCGAGCGTGAGGCCGCGCGCCGCGCCTGGGCGGAGGCGCTGGAGCCCTGGAGCCCTATGCGGACGGGCGCGCCGAGCGGCTGCGGGACCGGATCGCGGCGGAATTGCGGTAGTCGGGGCGGGAGCGCCGTGTTGTCGCCGGCGGTGCGCGGGGTGTTCCCGGCCGGCCGGGGGCGTCGGGCCGTGCGGACCGGCCGTGTCAGTAGCCGTAGCGGGACTTCAGGTGACGCCACCAGTCGCGGAACATCCAGGTGTCGAACTCCGTGATGGAGGAGGAACTCCCGGCGCGCATGATGAAGTTGCTGACGCCCGTCGGTGTCCAGTCGTAGAAGTCGTCAAGGCCGAAGGTATGACCCATCTCGTGGAGGAGAATCGTGATGTTCTCCGTGTTGAGATTGCTCATGAAGTACTCGCGGCCCATCCGCTGGCCCCAGTCGCCGCCGGCTCCGCCGCCGAATCCGTCGGTGAGCCACAGCGACTGGTCGTAGTGGCGGGCGACCCCGCCGGGGCAGTTCGGGTACTGGCCGTTCTGGTTGAAGAACCGCCCGCACGGTGGCGCGCACTGCGGGGCGTTCTCCCCGATGTCGCCCACGTAGATGTCCACCGAGTTGTCGGTCCACTGGAGCTGGGACCGGTCGCGCACGGCCCAGGCGACCACCCGGATCGGGACGTTCGAGTACGGGAAGGCGTTGTGCCCGTACATGCCCTGGAACCACTTCTGGTAGGACCTGGCCAGCGCGGCGTGGATCTGGTCGCGTTGGGCGGCCGTCACCGACGCCGAGGAGTCCCAGCGGACGCAGTAGTTGAGGTAGCCGCCGTTGGCGAACAGCTGGTCCCAGCCGTAGTTGCGGAAGGCGTAGAGATTGCCGTTGTTGTAGGTCTCCTCCTGGTGCTGCCAGACCTGGTTCAGCGGGGTCACCAGGTTGGCCGGCGGGTTCCAGCCGCTGGTGGGGGGCGGATTGGTGGGCGGTGGGTCGGTCGGTGTGCTCTGTCCGGTGCACGTGACGCCGTTGAGCGTGAAGGTGGCCGGGACCGGGTTGGAGCTGTTGTTCCAGGAGCCGTTGAAGCCGAAGGACGCGGAGCCGCCCGTGGCCAGCGAGCCGTTCCAGTCGAGGTTTCGCGCCGTCACCCGGGTCCCGCTCTGGGTGACGGTGGCGCTCCAGGCGGTGGAGACGGTCTGCCCTCCGGTGAAGGACCACTCGAGGGTCCAGGAGGAGACGGGCGAGCCCAGGTTGGTCACCGAGACGGCTCCGGTGAAGCCGCCCTGCCACTGGCTGCTGATTTGGTAGTCGACCCGGCAGCCCTCGGAGGCCTGGGCGGGGGACGCGGTGATCAGTCCGCTGCCGAACGCGATGACCGCGGCGGCGAGTCCGGACAGCAGTGCCTTGCCTCGTAAAGACACGGGAACACCTCATGGGGGAAGAAGGGGCGGAGGGAGACGGACGGCTCCCGGCATCCCGGGCCGGCCGCGCGCCCCCGGGCGGGGGCGGCGGG
>NZ_SMKC01000447.1 GCF_004348315.1 Streptomyces sp. 8K308
GGCCCGCACCAGGCGGGGCCACCGCCAAGGGCGTTAACGGGCGTGCGCTGAGCGGCCTGACGGCCGGAGTCGCGGCTGCGCCGCCGCGGCGCTTCGCGCCGGGGCGCGCTTGGCGCGATGGGGGTGGGGTGCCACCGCGCTGGGCGCGATCGGCCGACGGTGGCCGCGCCCCCGCGGTCTGTGCCGCGCGAGGGCGCCGCAAGCGAGGGGCGGGGCGCCGCGGTGGTGGTCTACGCTCGGCGCGCAGCACGACACAGGGCCGCCGAGGCGGCCCTGAGGTGGGGGAGTCCGGGAGGCGACGGCCGTCAGTCGTCGCGCTCTTCGCGACGCCGCTGCCACCGCTCCTCGATGCGGTTCATCATGGACCTCCGCTGGCGCGAACCGGCCTGACCGCCGCCGCTGCCGCCGCGCCGGCCACCGCGGGCGTCACCCTGCGGCGGCGTGCGACGCCATCCCGTGACGGCCACCACGGCGCACCCGAGCATGATCAGGAAGCCCACCACGCTGAGCCAGATCAGCTGCGCGACCATGCCTCCCATGAGGAGGCCGATGCCCACGACGAACCCGGCGATCGCTTGGTAAACCCGCTTGCGGGTGTACGTGCGCAGCTCATTTCCCTCGAGCGAGCTCGCGAATTTGGGATCTTCGGCGTACAGCGCTCGCTCCATTTGTTCGAGCATGCGCTGCTCGTGGTCCGAGAGCGGCACGGAGTCCTCCTACTCGTCGGTCGCGGTGGCGACCGGATCCGACTTTTCAAGGATAGGCAGGGAAGCCTCCCTGTGAAACCCACCCCTGTACGCCATTTTCGCCCGCCATGCGCAGTCCGCCGGACCCTATGGGGGGTGGACAAGTCATTCCCCCAGCGGCTCCGGGTCATGCCGGAGGGCTCATCTCGATGATACGAGGAGTCGGACTATCGCTCGCCCGATGGAGTGGCGAGTCGCTCCGCGAGTACGTGCAGCCGGCCGGCGATGGCCTGGAAGGCCGGCAGCGCGGCGGCCTCGGCCTCCAGTCTGGTGAGCGCCCGCAGCGCGTCCGGCTCCGTGTCGACCAGCGCGCCAGGTACCAGGTCGGCGAAGATCCGCACCCCGTGCACCTCGCCGGGACGGAGCCCGGCCGCGCCGATCAGCTCCCTGAGCCCGTCCACGGTGAAGCGGTGCGGCACCGGGTCCGCCTCGCCCCACCGGCCTGCCGGATCGCCGAGGGCGCGGCTGGCCTCGGAGAAGCGCCCGGCGAGCGCGCGCGAGAGCACCGCACCGCCCACGCCGGCGGTCAGCACGCTGAGCGTGCCACCGTCGGGCCGCAGCGCCCCGGCCACGGCCCGCAGGCCGGCCGCCGGATCGTCCACGTACTCGAGCACCCCGTGGCACAGGACCAGGTCGAACGCGCCCGACTCGACGACGTCGTGCAGGTCATGCGTGTCGCCCTGGACGCCGCGCACCCTTCCCCGGCTGACGCCGGGGGGCGCCCCCACCGCCACCCCCTGCTCCGCGGCCCGCCGCTCCAGCGCGAAGAGCGCGTCGGGGCTGGGGTCGACCACGGTCACCCGGTGGCCGAGAGCGGCCACCGGCACCGCGAAACTCCCGCTGCCGCCGCCCGTGTCCAGCACGTCAAGCGTCGAACGCCCGGCGGCGGCCGCGCGACGCAGCAGCGCCTGGCGCAGCACGTCCCACACCACACCGGTGCGCAGCGCGGCGTGGGGACCAGACGCCGGGCCTCCCGCGTCGCGAACCCTCGACTCTGACGGCATTGCGGCGGCTCCTTGCTGCGCGGGGCGGTGAGGCGGTGCGTGGGGTGAGATTCGGCCGATTCGGCCACGCCACCGTACCCGGCAAGACTACTTGGGCGTGGAGCCGCCGGGATCACCGAAGTCGGCCCGCAGCACCGGCTGGCGCAGCAGCAGCTCCTCCACGAGGCGGAGGAAGAAGGCTGCGGCGCGGCGCAGCTCCGCCGCGTCCACCTCGCCGACCACGCCGCGGATGCCGGCCTCGATCCTGGCCCGCCGCCCGGCGCTCGCCGCGAACAGCAGGCTCCACTCGGCGAGCTCCGGGGCTATCTCGGGCAGCACCTCCCAGACGCTGCGGATGCGGCTGCGCGCCCGGGGCGTGGCCTCCGGGCGGCCGCGCACCGCGAGCACGGCGGCGGCCGTGCGCAGCGCGGCGAGGTGTGCCGCCACATACGCCTCGCCCGGGTCGGCGAGGCCGGCCGCCTCCGTCAGCCCCCGCTCGGCCTGGCCCAGCAGATCGAGCGCGGCCGGCGGGGCCGACGCCCGGCGCGGCACGGGGTGCACATCGGTCGGAAGTCCGGTCATGACGAGCCTCCAGTCCGTCGTCATCCAGCGCTCAGGCGGGCCGCCAACCCCCGAAAGGGCCGCACAGTCCGCACAGTCTGCGCATCTGGGCACATGGTGACGGATGGCACTGACAATTCCCGGCCGGTCATTGCCGCTTACGGTGATCTCGCGCTCCCGTCAGGTGGAGAATCGGCCCATGAACAGGACGAGCACCCGCCGTGGTGCGACCCGGCTGCGGCTCTACGAGGCGGCGGTCACCCTCGTCGCGGAACAGGGCTTCTCCGCCACCACGGTGGAGCAGATCGCCGAGCGGGCCGGGGTGGCCAAGGGGACCGTCTACTACAACTTCTCCAGCAAGACCGAGCTGTTCGAGGGGTTACTGCGGCACGGGATGGGCCCGTTGACGGTGGCGCTGCGCGAGGCGGCACGCGCCTCCGCGGCCCAGGGCGGCGACACGGTGCGCCGACTCGAGGCGATGGCCGACGCCGGGCTCGACTTCGTCATCGGACACCCGGACTTCGCCCGGCTGCTGGTCGCCGAGCAGTGGCGCACCAACCGCAGCTGGCACGCCACGCTGGTCGACATCCGCCGGCAGGTGGCCGGGGTGGTGGAGGACGTGCTCCAGGAGGGCGTCAAGCGGGGCGAGTTGAGCGAGGACCTCGACATCCAGCTGATCGCCGGCGCAATGGTGGGGATGGTCGTGGTGGCGGCGCTCGACTGGCAGACCTTCCACGCGGAGCGCCCGCAGGGCGAGGTGCGGTCCGCCGTCTCGCTGCTGCTGCGCGGCGGGCTCGGCGGTGGCGGGCAGGTGGGATCCCCGTCCCAGCTCGCGCTGGAAAGGCCCCCGAACCCCGGCTGACGTCGACGGGGCCCACCTTCCGACGCGCCCCGGCCGTACCCGATCCGCCGCCCCGTGACGGCGGTTCGGACACCGCACGGCCGATCGGCCGGGGCGCCGCGTTCACCCTTCCGCGCGGGGGGTGACCGCACCATCCGCGCCGCTACTCAGCCGGATACTCATCCGATACCCACTCCCATGGGGTGGGGTACCGATCCGCCGGCCGGCGAAGGGCCCGGGTAACGTGCTGGTCCATGGCTCGGATCGTGGTGGTGGGCGCCGGTATGGGCGCCATGGCCGCCGCCGCCCGGCTGGCCACCGCCGGCCACCGGGTGACGGTGGTGGAGCGGGCGTCGACGCACGGCGGCGCCGTCGGGCGCTTCGCGCGGGACGGGTTCGTCTTCGACACGGGCCCCGGGCTGCTCCATCTGCCGGCCGTCTGGCGTGACCTGTTCATCAAGACCGGCAAGCGGGAGCTCGGCGAGTGCGTCGGGCTCGACCGGGTCGACCCGGCCGTCGAGCACCGGTTCGCCGACGGCGTCTCCGTGCGGCTGCCAGCGGCGCTCGGCGGCGCCCAGCAGGCGCTCGACGACGCGCTCGGCGCCGGCGCCGGAGAGCGCTGGGCGGCGCTGCTGCGCCGCGCCCGCCAGGTGTGGGAGTCCACCAGGCGCCCGCTGGTCGAGGAGCCGCTGACGACCCAGGAGCAGCGGGCGGCGCTGCGTGAAGACCCCTACCCGCACGAGCCGCGCCGCGGCCTGCTGCGCCGGCGCACCCCCGGCACGCTGGCCGAACTCGCCGCGGCCGAGCTGCGCGAGCCGCGGCTCGCGGCGCTGCTCACGGGCACGGTGTGGGAGTACGGCGTCGACCCGGCGGTCGCGCCGCCGGGCGCCGCCGCCCTGGCGTACGTGGAGCGGAGCTTCGGCAGTTGGTATCCGGCGGGCGGGATGCGCGCGCTGGCCGACGCGGTGTACGAGCGGTGCTTGGAACGCCGCGTGGACTTCGTGTTCGGGACGGCCGCCGCCCGCGTCCTGGCGAAGGACGGCAGGGCCGGCGGCGTCGAGCTGGCCGACGGCGCCGCGCTGCCCGCCGACTCGGTGGTCTGGGGCGCGCCGGGCCTCGGCGCGACCGCGCCGCGCGCCACCGGCCGGCTCACCGTGCTGCTCGCGCTGCGCGGCCCGCGACCGGCCGGCACCCCGCACCGCACGCTGGTGCACCCCGCTGACCTCGACCGGCCGCCGGTGCGGGTGCTGCGCCCCGACGACCCGGCGCTCAGGCCGGACGCCGACCACGAGACGGCGGTGCTCTCGGCGCCGGCCCCGGCGCACGGCGCGGGCGGCGTTGACTGGACGGCCCCCGGCGTCGCCGACCGGGCGGCCGACGACCTGCTCGCGGCGGCCGAGGCAGCCGGACTCGACCTGGCGGGCCGGGTGCTGTGGCGCGAGACCAGGACCCCGGCCGACGTCGAGCGGGACACCGGCATGCCGGGCGGCGCGATCCCGACGCCGGCCCTCGCCGGGGCCGACGCGACGTTCCTGGCCGCCGCCAACACCGGACGCCTCACCGGCGCCTACCGGGTGGGCGCCCTCGCCCACCCGGGCGGCGGCCTGTCCCACGCCGGCATGTCGGGCGCGTTGGCCACCGGGCTGATCGTGGAGGGACCTGGCTGGCGGGGCTCGTACTGACCGGCCTGCCTGAACAGCCTGCCGGCTTCAGCGGCTCGAAGGGACCTCGGGTCGGGGCGGCGCTGGTTTTCCCCACCCACCCAC
>NZ_SMKC01000448.1 GCF_004348315.1 Streptomyces sp. 8K308
CAGCCCCCACCCCGTCCCCCGCACCGCGGTCCGACCAACGAACGAAGGCTTCTGGCATGAGCACTGTGCTGGCTGTGATCCCCGCCCGCGGGGGCTCCAAGGGCGTGCCGGGGAAGAACCTCGCCCCCGTCGGCGACGCGCCGCTGGTCACCCGCGCGGTCCGCGAGTGCCGCGCCGCCCGGCTGCTGACCGCGGTCGTGGTCTCCACCGACGACCCGGACATCGCCGCCGCCGCGCACGCCGCGGGCGCCGAGGTCATCGAGCGACCGGCCGAGATCGCCGGCGACAAGTCCACGAGCGAGGCCGCCATCCTGCACGCGATGGGCGTCTACGAGGAGCGCCACGGCGTCACCGTGGACGTCGTCCTGCTCGTCCAGTGCACCAGCCCCTTCCTCACCCGCGAGGAGGTGGACGGCGTCGCCGCCGCCATCCTGGACGGCGCCGACACCGCGCTGACCGTGGCCCCGTTCCACGGCTTCGTCTGGCGCGAGGCCGCCAGCACCGGCGGCCAGGGCGTCAACCACGACAAGTCCTACCGCCCCATGCGGCAGGACCGTCCGCAGGACCTGCTGGAGACCGGTGCCTGCTACGCGATGCGCGCCGACGGGCTGCGCACCGAGCGGCACCGCTTCTTCGGCCGCACGGAGCTGGTCCGCACCGACCCGGCCCGCGTCCTCGAGATCGACGACCCGCACGACCTGGCCAGGGCCCGCGCCCTCGCGCCGCTGCTCGACGGCGGCCAGCAGGGCCTGGCCAAGGCGGGGGCGGCCTACTCCGGCTACCCCGACTACCTGCCGACCCGCGACGACATCGACGCGGTCGTGCTCGACTTCGACGGCACCCAGACCGACGACCGGGTGCTCGTCGACTCCGAGGGACGGGAGATGGTCGCCGTGCACCGCGGCGACGGCCTGGGCATCGCCGCCCTGCGCCGGGCGGGGATCCCGCTCCTGATCCTGTCCACGGAACAGAACCCGGTCGTCGCCGCGCGGGCGCGCAAGCTGCGCATACCCGTGCTGCACGGCATCGACCGGAAGGACCTCGCCCTCAAACAGTGGTGCGAGGAGCAAGGAATCGCGCCGGAACGCGTTCTCTACGCGGGCAACGACGTCAACGACCTGCCGTGCTTCGACCTGGTGGGTTGGCCCGTCGCCGTCGCGAGCGCCCACGACGTCGTCCGGGGGGCCGCTCGCGCGGTCACCTCGGCGGCGGGCGGCGCCGGCGCGATCCGCGAGATCGCCTCGTGGATCCTCGGAAAGGAACTCAGTCCCTCATGACAACCAACAACCGACTTCGCAAGCTCGGCGACCGCGTCGTGGGCCCCGGCCGTCCCGTCTACATCACGGGCGAGATCGGCATCAACCACAACGGTGACCTGGAGAACGCCTTCGCGCTGATCGACGCGGCGGCCGAAGCCGGCTGTGACGCGGTCAAGTTCCAGAAGCGCACGCCGGAGATCTGCACCCCGCGTGACCAGTGGGACATCGAGCGGGACACCCCGTGGGGCCGGATGACCTACATCGACTACCGGCACCGGGTCGAGTTCGGCGAGGACGACTACCGCGCCATCGACGAGTACTGCCGCAAGAAGGGCATCCACTGGTTCGCCTCGCCGTGGGACACCGAGGCCGTGGACTTCCTCGAACAGTACGACGTGCCGGCGCACAAGGTGGCCTCCGCCTCCCTCACCGACGACGAGCTGCTGCGCAAGCTGCGCTCCACCGGCCGCACCATCATCCTGTCCACCGGCATGTCGACCCCGAAGCAGATCCGCCACGCGGTCGAGGTCCTGGGCAGCGAGAACATACTGCTGTGCCACGCCACCAGCACCTACCCGGCCAAGGCCGACGAGCTCAACCTGCGCGTGATCAACACGCTGCAGGCCGAGTACCCCAACGTGCCGATCGGCTACTCGGGCCACGAGACCGGCCTGCAGACCACGCTGGCGGCCGTCGCGCTCGGCGCCGTCTTCGTCGAGCGGCACATCACCCTGGACCGCGCGATGTGGGGCTCCGACCAGGCCGCCTCCGTCGAGCCGCAGGGCCTGACCCGGCTGGTCCGCGACATCCGCATCATCGAGGAGTCGCTGGGCGACGGCGTCAAGAAGGTCTACGACAGCGAGCTCGGCCCGATGAAGAAGCTGCGCCGCGTCAAGGGCGTCGTGGCCGAGGGCGGGTCCGAGCTGGAGCCGGCGTCTGTCTGAGATCCGCGCGACACTGGAACGGGTGGGGCGAGCAGGTGCCGTTACGGGACGAGCCGAGTCACGGGACTCACGGAACTTACGGGACGGAGAGAGGCGCATGACCGACCGGGGTGCCAAGGCGGGCGCCAACACGTTGGCGTTCGCCGAGAGTCCGGTGCAGTTGCTCAACATCCTCGAGTGGGCGCACATGTCGCACCGCGGCGACCTGCGCGACCTCACCGTGGTCATCCTGCCGCCGCACGACCCCACCAGCCGGGGCCAGTTGCGCCGCATGGCACAACTGGCCCGGGACGCGGGGCACCGCGTGCTGTGGCGCGAGGCGCGCGGCGGCGCCGTCGCCTCCTCGCGCTCGCTCGCCGCCCTCACCGGCCCGATGCGGCGGGCCGGGCTGCTGGTGATCGGGGACCCGTTCTCCCGCTACCTCCAGCTGCTGCTGTCCATGGCCGGCGGTCGCTGCGACATCGTCGTCGTGGACGACGGCACGGCCACCATGGAGTTCACCGCCCAGCTCGCCCGTGGCGAGCGCCTGGTGCGCTGGCACCGGCCGTCCGCGCGCGGGCCGCGGGCGTGGGCGTTCGCGCCGGTGGCGCGGCGCGCGGTGCGGCGCCTGACACCCACCGAGGGCCGCCGGGTCGAGGTGTTCACGGCCATGCCGGTCGAGCCCATCGCCGGCGTCACGGTCACCGCCAACGCCTTCGCCTGGACCCGCGCCCGCTTCCCCGAGCCGATGCTGACCGGCGGCGCCGACCTGGTGGGCACCTCGCTGGTCGAGACGGGCGTGATCCAGGAGGACCGCTACGTGGCGGGCGTGGCGGGCCTGGCCCGCGCGCACGGCGTCACCCGCTACTTCGCGCACCGCAGGGAGAGCAACGAGAAGCTGCGGCGGCTGAGCGCGGAGGCCGGCGTGGAGATCGTCCGCCCCGACCTGCCGCTCGAACTCGTCGCCAGGCGCGGCCCGATCGGCTCCACGATCCTGAGCTTCCCCTCCACCGTGGTGCACACCCTGCCGAAGGTGCTGGCCGACACCGAGGTGAAGGTCGCGGTCTGCGACATATCGGAGACCTGGTTCACCGACCGCGTCACCGAGCGGGCCAGCGGCTTCCTCTCGGCCGTCACCAACACCGCGCTCGGCACCCACGGTCTGACGTCGCTGCCGGCGCCGCAGTAGGGAATACCCAGAGGCGCCGTCGGCGAGCGAAAGAAAATACTCATACCCAGTCACACGCGGTCCTATGCGGCCACGGCGTGATTCGACTGTGTGAACTTTCCATGATCGATGCGGTGTTGACAGGGGAACGGGCGTACCCTCGTCACGTGAGTGATCTGCTGTCTCCGGAGTCCGCGCCCACCCTGGAACTCGATGACGAGCTGCGCGCCGAGCTGATCGCCTTCCGCCGGGATCTGCACATGCACCCCGAGTTGGGCAACCAGGAGGTTCGCACCACCGCCGTCGTGAAGAAGCGCCTGGAGCGCGCCGGGCTCGTCCCGCGCGTGCTGGCCAGCGGCACGGGGCTGGTGTGTGACATACGGCCGGCGGGGGACACCGGACCACTCCTCGCGCTCCGCGCCGACCTCGACGCGCTGCCGATCCCGGACACCAAGACCGTGCCGTACGCCTCCACCATCCCCGGCCGGGCCCACGCCTGCGGCCACGACGTGCACACCACGGTGGTGCTCGGCGCCGGCCTCGCGCTGGCCAGGCTCGCCGCCGATGGCCGGCTGCGCCGCGGGGTCAGGCTGCTGTTCCAGCCGGCCGAGGAGGTGCTGCCGGGCGGCGCCCAGGACGCCATCGAGAACGGTGTGCTGGACGGCGTCGCCCGCATCCTGGCCCTGCACTGCGACCCCAAGGTCGACGCCGGCCGCATCGGCGTGCGCACCGGCGCCATCACGGCCGCCTGCGACCGCATCGAGATCAGGCTGGCCGGCCCCGGCGGCCACACGGCACGCCCGCACCTCACCACCGACCTGGTCACGGCCGCCGCCCGGGTCGCCCTCGACGTCCCGGCCCTGGTCGCCCGCCGGGTGGACACCCGCGCCGGCATGGCCATCACCTGGGGCCGCCTGGAGACGGGCCACGCGCCCAACGTGATCCCCCAGGCCGCCGAGCTCTCCGGCACCATGCGCTGCCTCGACATCGAGGCCTGGCGCACCGCGCCCGACATCGTCCACGCGGCGGTCGACGAGGTCGCCTCCCTGTACCGAGCCAAGTCCGAGCTCCAGTACATCCGGGGCGTCCCGCCGGTGGTCAACGACGCGTCCTCCACCGCGCTGCTGACCGAGGCCATGACCGCCCGCTTCGGCGCGGGCGCCGTCGAGCCCACCCAGCAGAGCCTGGGCGGCGAGGACTTCTCCTGGTACCTGGAACACGTCCCGGGCGCCATGGCCCGCCTCGGCGTCCGTCCACCGAGCGGCGCGTGGGCCACGCCGCGCGACATCCACCAGGGCGACTTCGACGTCGACGAGTCGGCGATCGGCGTCGGTGTGGAACTGCTGGTCACGGCGGCGCAGCTCAGCTGAGGTCGAACCACACCGTTTTCCCGGTCGGCCGGCGCCGCACGTCGCACCCCCAGCGGTGGGCGAGGCTCCCCAACAGGTGGAGCCCCCGCCCACCCTCCCCTT
>NZ_SMKC01000449.1 GCF_004348315.1 Streptomyces sp. 8K308
CACCTCCCCCACCACCCCGGCGTCCCGGAGCCGGACCATCGCGGGGTTGCCCGCCTCTGCCGCGGCCCTGATGCCGCGCCAGCACCGGTCCTGCCACCACAGCACCGTGGCCACCAGCTCCCGCCGGTCCGCAAGGCCGTAGCCGTCGGCCACCAGCCGCATGCGCCGGCCCGCCTCCGCGGGGTCGGCCACCGAGGGGCCGAGGCCGAGGTACTGCCAGCAGACGTGGGCGACGTCGTGCACCCGGGAGCCCGGCGCCGCGAGGTCCCAGTCGATGAAGGCCACCGGCCGCAACTCGCCGCCGACCGGCCGGTAGACCGTGTTCTTCGGCGAGAGGTCGTTGTGGCACACCACCTCCTCGTCCCCGGCCAGCGCGCTGCCCGCCGTCAGGTCGTGGAACTCGCGCACGAGCCGGGCGACGGCCACCAGGCTCTCGTCCGACGAGACGGCGGCGGGCTGGCGCGACTCCCAGGCGACGTGTCCCTCGAGGTAGCCGAGTACCTCACGCCCCTGGCCGTCGACCCCGAGATGCCGCGGGGACCCGTGCCAGCCGCCGGCTTCGAGCAGCCGCAGCAGTTCGCCCACGAACTCCGCGCGGGCGGACACGGGACGGCGCACGGTGTCCCCAACGCGGACGACGGCGTTGACGAACCCTCCGGGCAGTGGCGACTCAGTCATCCCCCAAGCCTGCCAGGGCCGGGCGCGCCGCGGGTCGTCGGCGGCGTGCCCGGCCGGCGGGCGCCGGACGTCAGTTGGTGATGCTGGCCTGGGGGCCGGCGCCGGTGCCGACGATCGAGGGGACCTGGGCGGCGGGGTCGAGGGTGTAGGAGTAGAAGTCGCGGGGGTTGAAGGTGGTGCCGCCGGTCTCCTGGCGGCCGGTGACGCCGGACAGGACGCTGCCGGTCTGGGTGAGGGTCGCGGTGGAGTCTCGGTAGAAGGGGTCCCTGACCTGTCGGAAGTAGCCGTTCTCGATGACCATCCTGGTCCGGCCGCGGGAGTAGTTGCCGTAGCCGGTGATGTTCTGCATGTAGTTGTTGTAGAGGTGGGCGTAGGCGACGTTGTCGGTACTGGGGTTGCGCGAGTTGGTGTTGCGGATCCAGTTGTGGTGGATCGTGATGCGCGCGGTGACGTTGTCGGTCCAGCCGATGCCGAAGCTCTTGTTGCCCTCGTTGAGGATGTTCCAGGAGACGGTGAGGTTGGTGGTGTCCCGGCGGCTGTCAATGAGGCCGTCGTTCATCCGCTCGATCCGGTTGTGGTCGATCCAGACGAGGTTGGCGGTGTCCATCTGGATGCCGTCGTAGTCGTAGGCGTCGTCACCCGGGTCGTCGTCGGGCATCCGGGTGTCGCGGATGGTCAGGTTGCGGATGATCACGTTGGAGACGCCGTTGAGGAAGAAGCCACCGTTCACGATGTGGCCCGAGGTGCCCACGCCGACGATGGTCTTGTTCGAGGTCACCCGGATCTCGTGGCCGAACGGCGTGACCGTGATCGGCGCGGCCACCCGGATCACGTACGGGGTGCTGGCAGTGGCGTAGCGGTTGAGGTCCGGGAAGTTCGTCACCGTCACCGTCGGGCCGGCCGCGCCGCCGGTGGTGCCACCGGCCGTGGCGGCGAAACCGTCCGGCGTGTTCGACCAGGCGGCGATGCCGGGCCCGTCCTTGGACGGCCCGGTCGCGGGGCCGGCGGAGGTCGCGGAGGCGGTCGTGGTCGCGGAGGTCGTGGGGGCGACGAGCAGCGAGCCGCAGAGCGCGGCCACGAGGGCCACGAGCACCGACCAGCGCCGCTTCACGGTTGTCTTGGACTTCTTGAGCATGGGAGCGCTTCCATTCCCGGTCGAAATTATCGGAGGGGAGATCGGTAGCGAGCGGTGCCGAAACCGTAGGAGCAATCCAAAGTGTCGTCAAGAACCCGGGAAACAAAGGGATTTGACGAGTAGAGCCTTCGAAAATTTCGAGGTGGCCGGCTAGACTTCCCGGCCATGCCGCCAGCAGAGTCGAGCACCGCAGCAGACGATCAGCCCGCCGAGCCGCTGACCAGCGCGCAGATCGCCGCGCGAGCGGGCGTCTCCGTCTCGACCGTCTCCAAGGTGATCAACGGCCGGGCGGACGTCGCCCCCGAGACCCGTGCCCGGGTCGAGGAGTTCATCCGCCGCCACGGCCACCTGCGGCAGAAGCGGCGGGCGGAGGGACCCGCGCCCCTGCTCGAACTCGTCTTCCGGCAGACCCGCGACGCCTACGCCATCGAGGTCATCAACGGGGTCCAGCGGGTGGCGCGCCAACACCGGCTGGCCGTGGTGCTCTCGGAGCTCCAGGGCCGGCACACCCCGGACGAGGGCTGGGTCGAGCAGGTGCTGGCCCGCCGGCCGACCGGCGTCATCTCGGTGTTCTCCGTCCTCACCGACGCGCAGAGCGGCCAACTCCACAGCCGTGGCATCCCGTTCGTGCTCGTCGACCCGGGCGGGGAGCCCGCGCACTCCTCCCCCTCGATCGGGGCCGCCAACTGGGGCGGCGGCCTCTCGGCCACCCGCCACCTGCTCAGGCTCGGGCACCGGCGCATCGCCGTCATCACCGGGCCCGAGCACTCCATGGCCAGCCGCGCCCGGCTCGACGGCTACCGCACCGCGCTGGACACCGCGGGCGTCGCCGTCGATCCGACGCTCATCAGGATCGGGGACTTCACGACCGAGGGCGGCCTGGCGCACGCGCGGTCGCTGCTGCGGCGGCCTGAGCCGCCCACCGCCGTCTTCGCCTGCAACGACGCCCAGGCGCTCGGCGTCTACCTGGCCGCCGCGGAGGCGGGTCTCCGCATCCCCGACGACCTCAGCGTGGTGGGGTTCGACGACCTGCCGCCGGCCCAGTGGACCGTGCCGCCGCTGACCACCGTCCGTCAGCCGCTGACCGAGATGGCCGCCACCGCCGCAACCATGCTCATCGCCCTGGCCGAGGGCCGGGCGCCGGCCCAGACCCGGGTCGAGCTGGCCACCGAACTCGTCGTCCGCGGCAGCACCGCGCCGCCGGGCGGCTGACGCCACACGACGGCCGCGCGAAGAACCGCCGCACGCTCGGCGCTTTCGGCCGCGTTCGGGCGTAGGGTCTGCTGCGCCCCCCATCGGGCCCCGCCGTACGTCCTCCCCGCAGCGGGGCCCGACCCTCGTTTCCGTGAACCATCCGGGCGTTCAGACTTCGGTGTCGCCCTCCGTAGCCGCCCGGTCCTTCGCCGCCCGGTCCTTCGCCGTGCCGTCCGCCGGTAGGCGGCGGGCGCGGCGGGCTCGGTGGACGCCGAGGGCGGTGGCCGCCGCGGCGGCCAGGGCGATGACCGCCTCCGGGATCGCGCCGAGGCGGGTGGCCAGGGTCTGGTCGGTGCGCAGCGGCACGGTGGCGGTGAGCACCTCGCGGGTCCAGGCGCCGGTGGCCGCGGTGACCGTGCCGTCGGGCTCGATGACGGCGCTGATGCCGGTGGTGGAGGCGACCAGGACGGCGCGGTCGTGCTCGACGGCCCGGAGCCGGGACATGGCCAACTGCTGTTCGGGCTCGGCGAGGTTGCCGTCGCGCATGTAGGTGGCGTTGTTGGTGGGCACGGCGACGAGGTTGGCGCCGGTGCGGACGGCGTCGCGGACCTGGCCGTCGTAGGCGACCTCGTAGCAGATGGACGAGGCGAGCCGGATGTCCCCGACGTCCAGTCGCACAGGACGGTCGCCGGGGACGAAGTCGCGCGGGATGAGTTGAAGGTCGCCGAAGCCGCCGAGCAGGTCACGGGCGGGGATGTACTCGCCGAAGGGGACGAGGTGCCGCTTGGCGTAGTAGGTGCCCGGGCCGGTCTCCGGGTCCCACAGCAGGCTGGCGTTGCGTATGCGGTCGCCGGGCGCCTCCAGGATGGCGCCCACGACGATGGGGGCGCCCACCTCGGCGGCCGCCTGGGAGATCGGCCCGCTCAGGGTGGGGTCCTCGCGTGGGTCGCGGTCGGTGGCGTTCTCCGGCCACAGCACCAGGTCGGGTCGGGGTGCCCGGCCGGCTTCGATGTCGCGCGCCAGCTCGCGGGTGGCGGCGACGTGGTTGTCGGCGACCTGCTCGACCCGGGCCTGCTCCTCCAGGGTGCGCCCGCGCGGCACGTTGCCCTGCACCACGGCCACCGTGGCGCTCCGCTCCTCGTCCGTCGCGGCGGACGGGAGGAACACGGCTCCCGCGCCGCCCGCGGCGAGCGAGGCGAGCAGGCCGGCCGCCGCCACGGCGCGCCGCCGTGTGGTCGCCGACCGGAGCGTGGCGAGCAGGGCGGCCAGGCAGGCGGCGGCGAGGGCGACGACCGCGCTGACGGCCGGGGCGCCGCCAATCGCGGCCCACCCCAGGGTGGGGGCGTCGGCCTGGCTGAAGGCGAGCCGCCCCCAGGGGAAGCCGCCGAGCGGCACGCGGGACCTGAGGGCCTCGGCGGCCACCCACCACGCCGCCGCCCACAGCGGCCAGCCCGGCAGGCGGCTCAGGACGGGCACCACGCAGCTCAGCCCGCCGAGGAGCAGCGCCTGGATGACGACGAGGGCCACCCAGGGCAGCGGGCCGAGGTTGGTCAGCCACACCAGGTGCGGGGCGAAGAACGTCAGCCCGAAGACGGTCCCGAGGCCGAAGGCCGCCCGGGGCCGGCTCCGCCGGAGTACCACCAGCAGCAGCGCCGGCCCGACGGCGGCCAGCGGCCACCAGCCGAGGGGTGGGAACGCGGCCGCGAGCAGGAGCCCGCCGGCGGCGGCCGTGGCGACCGTCGCGAGGGTGTCCCGGCGCACGCGTCTCCTGGGGCGGGCGGGGT
>NZ_SMKC01000044.1 GCF_004348315.1 Streptomyces sp. 8K308
CCGCTGCCCTGGACCCTGCCCGGCGCGGCCCAGGCGCTCAATGACATCACAGGTGGTGCACCCATGGACGTCACACGCAGGGAACTGGTCCTCATCTCCGGCGGCACCCTGACCGCCTCCCTCCTCGCCTGGCTCACCGCAGACCCAGCCGTCGCCGGCCAGGTGACGACTGGTCGGCGCATCGGCGAGGCGACGGTCGCGCGGATCGAGGAGCGCGTTCAGACCCTCTGGCGGATCGACGACGCCGACGGTGGCGGCGCGATCCTCCCCGAGACCGCCAGCGCGCTCGCCCTCGTCAACGGCCTCCTGCGCACCCGCAGCTACAGCGACGAGCACCGCGCCCGCCTCTACGCCGCCGCCGCCGACCTCGGCCGCCAGCGCGCCGCCGCGACCTTCGACATCCACGGCGAGTGCGCGGACGGAATGTTCGACTCCGCGCTCCGCTCCGCGAAGATCGCAGGCGATGACGCTCTCGGTGCCAACGTCCTCGCCTTCTGGGCCACGGCGGCGAGGAACACCAACCGCCCCCAGGACGCCGAAGCCATGGCCTCAGCCGGCCTGGCCGCCGTCCGAGGCCGCACCACCGCACGCGTCGAGGCCATGCTCACCGCCCGCCGAGGACGCGCCCGAGCGAGCCTCGGCGACAACCGCTGCTGGGCGGACCTCGACCGCGCGGAAGAAGTCCTCGCCGAAGCCGACAACCGCATCGAGGACGACCCCGCCTGGGCCTACTGGTATGACCGCGGCGAAGCTCTCGCCGGCGCCGCCTCCAGCCACCGCGAGATGGGCCGGCTTGAGCGGGCCGCCGCGCTGTTCGAGACCGCCATCGCGCTCTTCCCCAGCGACCGAGTCCGCGACCGGACGCTGTTCCTCACCCGCCAGGCCGACGTCCAGTTCCAGCAGGGCGAGGTCGAACACGCAGCGCACACCGCCAACCGAGCCCTCGACCTCGCCGAGGACATCAGCTCCCGCCGCAGCGCCACTCCACTCCTCGACCTCGCCGAGCAGATGGGCACCAGCACTGTGCCTTCCGCCCGCGACTTCCACGAACGAGCCCGCACGGTCCTGGTCGCGTAGCCTCCCATCGGCCAGTGTGGGAGGCAGTCGAGAGCAAGGATCCAGTGGCGCGTCACCGGACTCGGATCACACGCTGCGCAGGCCCTGTTCAGTAGGCGCTACCCCTTCCGGGCTGACATGCCTCCCACACGTTCGGCAACTGCCGCCCCGGTGATGCCGCGATTCAGCACAGCTCCGCAGAAGCAAAGGCCAGCGGGCCGACAAAGACGATCAGAGGACCGTCCATCACCAGGCTTCCGCCCCGGGAGGCACGTCGCGGTCGCCTCAAATCGGTGGAGTGGCGCTGCTGGTTACTGCGCTCACCCGGAGTCGGGCTGCCTGGTGAGCGGGGCGCGGTTCCTGGAGTTTTTCAACATTCATCGCGTGCGGTGTTTGATGCGCGGAGAGAGCGCCAAGTACAGCGCCTGGCTGGTGTGGGTGTTCATGGGCTGACCGAAAGGCTGTCTGGTGGCGGGGTCCCACAGCCGCACCGTTCTGTCCTCGCCGCCGTCGACGCTGGCTACCAGCAGGGAGCCGTCGGAGGAATGCACCACGTGTATGGAGCCGTTGGCGGGGCCGGTCCAGGGTTGGCCGACGCGCTCGCCAGTGGCGGGGTCCCACAGCAGTACCGTGTTGTCCTCGTCGAAGGTCGCAAGCAAGGAGCTGTCGACGGAGAAACCGTGCTCCCAGACGTTGTTGGTGTGGCCCGTCAGGGGTTTGCCCACGGGTTGGCCGGTGGCGGGGTCCCACAACCGCACCGTCCAGTCTCTGCTCCCGGTGGCGAGAAGCCGGCCATCGGGAGAGAACGCCACCCTCAGCACGTGGCCGGTGTGGCCCGTCAGGGGTTCGCCGAGGGGTTGGCCAGTGGCGGGGTCCCACAACCGCACCGTTGTGTCCATGCTGCCCGTAGCGAGAAGCCGACCGTCGGGAGAGAACGCCACTCCCACCACGCATTCGGTGTGGCCCGTCAGAGGTTCGCCGACAGGTTGGCCAGTGGCGGGGTCCCACAACCGCACCGTTGTGTCCATGCTGCCGGTAGCGAGAAGCCGACCGTCGGGAGAGAACGCCACATCTTCCACGGTGCCGCTGTGGCCGGTCAGGGGTTTACCGACGAGCTGGCCGGTGGCGGTCTCCCACAACCGCACCGTTGTGTCCATGCTGCCGGTAGCGAGGAGGCGGCCATCGGGTGAGAACGCCATCCGAAACACGGTGCCGGTGTGGCCGGTCAGGGGCTGGCTGGTAGGGCGGCCGGTGGCCGGGTCCCACAACCGCACCGTTCCGTCCGCGCCGATACTGGTAGCGAAGAGGTACTCCCCTGGCTCTGGCGTAACAGGGATGTCCGGCTTGGTGGGAGGCAAGGTGAACGAGTGCGCCGGCGACTCGGACTTGGGCGCGTGGTCGAGTTGCCGTAGCGCCTGAGCCAGGTCGACGGCGTTCGAGTACCGCTGGTCGGGGTCCTTGTGCAGCAAGGTGAGCACAAGGTCGTCCCAGGCAGATGGGATACCCACCCGCACCGAGCTCGGTGTGGGCGGTTCCTGCGTGAGGTGTGCCGTGAGGTAGCCAAGGGTGTCGGGGGCCTGGAAGGGCAACTGGCCTGTGATCAGCTCGAAGAGGAGGCAGCCGAGCGCGTACAGGTCGCTGCGTGGTTCCGGGAAGCCGCGCGCCTGTTCGGGGGCCATGTAGGGGGGCGTACCCACGATGTAGCCGGTCTGGGTGAGGCGGTCCACGGTCGCATTGGGGTCGGCTGCTCTCGCGAGGCCGAAGTCGAGGACCTTCACCATGCCGGACGGCGTGATGAAGATGTTCGAGGGCTTGATGTCCCGGTGCATGATCCCGGTGTTGTGCGCATCAGCAAGTGCGTCACTTATCTGTGCGCCCCACCGGGCGGCGTCCAGCAAGGTCACGGCGCCTCGGCGCAGCATCGCGTCCAGGCCCTCGCCTCGGATCAGCTCCATCACCAGGAACGGCACCCTGTCACCCTCAGTGCTGGCCTCGCCGAGGTCGTGGATGGTGACGATGTTGGGGTGCTGCAGCCGAGCGGTGATCCGTGCCTCGCGCAGGAACCTAGCGCGTGCCTGATCGCCGCGGCTTCCGCCGCCGGCGAGCAGGGAGATCACCTTGACCGCCACAGGCCGCCCCAGCGTCTCATCCTGCGCCTCCCAAACCTGCCCCATGCCACCCTCACCGAGCTCCCGCACCAACCGGTAACGGCCCCCGAAGAGCTGGTCTCGCACTGCGACGCCTCCCCCATTCGAACGTTTTTGTCTCTACTGCTTGCGAACCACCGCGATGGGGATCGTAAAGCGACCGCACAGGCGACACATCCGTTACGCCCAGGAAGCCGCTAAGCAGCAGCGGCGTTCAGAGGGGTGGCCTTCTTGGCCCCGGATCCGCCTTCCATCTTCAGCGCGCCCCTGGCTGGGGAGCGGGTGCTGGCCAGCACACCCTCGTGGAAAGCGTGCTTGGCGGCACCGGCGACCTCGTTGGAGTCCCTAGAGACCGGCCGTGTCATCCTCGACCGCCGGTAGCCTTCCCTCCTCCTCCAAGGCGCGGCACGCGTTCTCGTACCACTCCACCGGCACGATCACCGCCTGCGCCTCCTGATAGCGCACTGCCTGGATGTGCTCACGCCCGTACTGCACGCGGCCCATCACTTTGACGATGTTCTTCCGCAGGTCCGCGGACTTCATCCGCACAGTGCGCGGCAGACGGCTACCGCCCCCAGTCTCGTTCGACATAGCCGTATCGTACGGGTGGCACATGTTGCGCAACATACAGATGTTGCGCAACACTGGTCGCAGCCCGGCGGGCTGAACGCACGAGAGCCCGCACCCAGCGCTGCAACCGCTGGCACGGGCTCTCTCCCGACCACCAGCCACTACTGGGAGGACGAGCTGTGCGCAACCCTAGCCTCGCACCACCCCTGAACACCCCTCAGGACCTCACAACGAGACGGACGCCCCTCGCCGACACCGCCGTCAGGGGGGCGCAATGACCAGGCGCAACTACCGCACGATCGCGTCGATGGCCCGCCGCGCCAAGGCGGCCGTGGGCACGGTCGTGAACAGCGACCAGGGCCGCGCGGCGTGCGCGGCCCACGTCGAGCTCTTCGAGCAGGTCGAGTTCGCGGAGGGCGGCGCCTCCTACGCGAGGCGGCTGGAGGCCGCCGCGATCTGCGACAGTTGCCCGCTGCGCGCCGGCTGCGGGTTCCGGATCATCGCCTCTCGGCAGCAGCCGAAGCGGGGTCGATGATGTCCAGTCACCACCGCCGACGCGCCACCGGCGCCGCCCCCGGGACCATCCAGGATCGGGTCCGCTCCCAGGCCGCCTTGAGAAGCACGCCGGGAATGGGAAGCCCGACAGGCCGAACTCGCCCAGACCACCCCTGACCCGGAAACCGGCGAGACTGGCTTCGGCGGTCCACCCCTCTCGCTCGATGACGAGGCGCTGCTCCTCGCCGAGTGCGGTCAGACTTGTGTCGACGAATACCGGCAGGCCCGGAACCAGGCCAACCGGGACGTCATCGACTGGCTCATCGCCAATGGCGGCGAAATCCTCCTCGAATTCATCGGCATCAACGACCTGCGCCGCTGCCTTGGTCAGGGCGACGTCGCAAGCTGCCTATGGTCACTCCTCGACATCGGTAGCCTCTTCCTCGCCCCCATCAAGGGCTTCGACGCCGTGCGCACCGCCATCCGCACGGCTTCGCGGGCCGCCGACCACTGGTCCGCAGTCCAGCGAGCCCGCCGAACCCTTGACCGCTACGAAGACCTGATCCAGCGTCTGCGCAACAATCCCTGCCGCATCGGAGTCCCCTCCTCGGGAGTTACCCTCCGAGCGGCCGAGAACTCGCTCCGCACCTCGCCCATCTCCGGCTGTCTGATTCGAGATGCAGCCCGAGCCCTGCGGGACGCACTCGAACTTGGAGGGGACCGAAATGTCGGCGTCGCCGACGTGGACATCTTTGGGATCGGTCTGCCACGGCTCTTCTCCGTGAGCGGACGCGGCGACCGGTACGAAGGACTCGTCCCCTGGGTAGGCGACCCGAGGAACCCTCAGCGCTTCCTTCCTCGGCAGCTCGAAGGGGAGGATAACGACCGTACGACGGACACCGAGTACCGGCTTCTCACCTATATCGCCAACCAGATCGGGGAGGCATCAGACGACGTGGACGGCGTCATTGACCTGTACACAGAGTTGCCCGTCTGCAACAGCTGCAACGATGTCATCAACCAGTTCCGGAACGAGTTTCCGAACGTCACTGTCAACGTCACTCACGGGTAGAGCACTGATGAGTCAAGAATTTTCCTCCCCCATGGCTGGCGGTCTACCGCCCCGGATCACCCGAAGCCCGGCAAACCGAGCTGTAGAGAACCATGATCTGCTCGCTCTCCGCGAGGCACTCGACGCAGGAGCCGACGTGGAAGAGGCCCAGTTCGGGTCGTCGCTTCTCCATCACGCGGTGGATGTCGAACGCGACGGCGCCACGCAGCGGGGCACCCCGCTTCACGTCGACATGACCGTCCTTCTCCTGGCTCGTGGCGCTGACCCCACCCGCCGATCAAGCAGCACCGGCATGAGCCCTGAGGAACTCGCTAAAGTTTCGGGCCACTGGCTAGCCACGGAACTCTTCGAAGCCTGGAAGCGGGCACAGAGCCGGTAGAAGCGGTCTCACCCGAGTACACAAAGCCCCGACCCTGACCACGGCCAAGGTGGCTGCCCCTTGCCAGGGCAGCCACCTTCGTTGGACGGCATCGACCACACCGACCTGCCGCCGATCGGCGTCGTGGCGGGCATCGAGTGGGGTGTCGCGCTACTACGCGGAGGCCGTCACCCATTTCAAAATCCCGCAACCGAGACCTGGGTCACCAACCTCGGGACTGTCAAACGATCGGCTCTGTCTCACTTTCGGTGGTCACAGAGGGTAGCGCCGAGAATGGCTGGTCAACTCGTTCCGGTACCCGTCCCCGGGGCGTCGCCGCTGTCGTCTGCGGAGCAGGGCCCGAGCGTCGGCTTCTGCTGCGAGCTGGGTGAATCACCAGACGTAGCGGAAGTCGCCGTACGTCACCACCGAAAGTGACACAGAGCCACTCGTTTGACAGACCCCGTGCCGGTCCGAGGTCAGTGGCCGAGAGTGGTGGGCAGCGGATCGAAGCGGTGGTCGGGGCCCGACAGGTCACCCAGGATCTCGGACTGTCGTCGTCCTGTGAGCAGCGCCGCCAGGAACCCGGTGCTTCCGGTGTCGTGGTGCTCCCAGTAGGGGCCGCGGCCTTCGCTGACCATCACGGTCCAGCGGGCCGGCTCCTGCCCGGGGGCGATGAGCCAGTACAGCGTCTGACCGTCCTCCGCGATCGCCCAGGGCACGACGCGGTGGTCCGGGGCCCGCAACTGGGGCGGTTTGGGCTCGAATTTCCATAGTTCCGGCAGTGCCTGGGCCTGCTGGCGGGCGACGGCGAGGAGGTTGTAGTCGGGGTTCACGCATCCGGGGTGCAGGAGGCAGAGGTAGTCGTCGAAGTGGCCCCCGCCGTACCGGTCGGCGAGCTCCGTGTAGTCCGCGGGCAGTGCGTCCACGCCCAGTGCCGCAGCCGTCCGGGACCAGTCGGAGGCGCCGGGAGCCGCGCCGGGCGGTGCGACGCGGACGAGCTCTGCCAGTGCTTCGTTCATCGGGCCACTCACCTGGGATCTAGACGTTGAGGATGGTGATGCTGTTGGTGGCGTTCGAGGCGCCGTAAGGGGTGAACGTGAAGCCGTTGGAGCCGTACGCCTCGATGGTGATCCCCACAGGTACCACGTCCGCGTTGCTCGCGTAGATCGGGGTGACCGTGTAGGTGATGTCCTGGTGCTGTGCCGCGGCGGCCACCTGGTTCTCGATGTGCCGCATCACGGGGGAGTTGGCGAACCGCCGGAAGGTCACAAAGTTCTCTGGCATGCGGTTCGAACCGCCGAGCTGGGCGCCGAGCAGGTGGGTGCGGTTGTTGCCCTGCCGCCAGGCGAAGCCCGGGGGCATGACTCCCGGCCGGGTGCGGCCGCCGAGCATGTCGCTCTGGATGAACGCCCTGACGCCCGTCGCACGCCCGCCCGGGCCGAGCGGCGAGTACTGCACCCTGCCGCCCCAGGTCGGGTCCGCCGGCTCGTACGGGGAGAGTCCCTCCGGGTCCACCCAGACCTGTGGGTTGGGCACGTAGGTCACCGGGTTGAGCGCCCCTCCCAGCCCGAGTGGATCGATGCTGGCGTAGCGGGCTGTCCGCGGGTCGTAGTAGCGGTACAGGTTGTAGTGGAGGTCGGTCTCCGGATCGGCGTACTGGCCGGGGAAACGCAGGGGGGTGTACGCGGTCGCGCCCGGCAGCCAGCCGGTGACGCCCCACAGGGTGGAGCGGGCGCTCCAGGCGATGTCCCCTGACTCGTCGATGAGTTCGGTCGGTGTGCCGACCAGGTCGGTGACGATCGCGAAGAACCGGCGGTCGATCTCCTCCGGCGACGTGGCGTTGACGCGCGACTCGGTCTGGGAGACCGGCCGCAGTCCGTCGTGTTCCCACGTCAGGGTGATCCGGTGGGTCGCGTCGGGAGAGATGGTGGTCTGTTCCACCAGGGTCTGCCCGTCCCAGGTGAAGCGGGTCTCCTCGGCCACGGTGCCGTCCGCGGCCATCCGGAGCTTGGCCACGCGCCGTCCGAACGGGTCGTAGCGGTATCGCCATACCGTGCCGTCGGGCGTGGTGACGGAGACGAGCCGGTCCTCGCCGTCCCAGGTGTAGCGCCAGATGTCCGGCTTGCGGGACAGGCGGGTGCGCCGGCACTCGATCACGCGGCCGGCCGCGTCGTAGGTGTAGTGCACCCGTCCGGCGCGGTTCAGCAGCAGTCCGGAGCGCTCGTGATCGCCGCGTGTCTCCTGGCCGGGAAGGTGCTCGGGCCAGGACGCGTGGGTCAGAGCACCGGTCGCGTCATAGGCGTATCGCTCCGACCAGCCATCCGCGTCCACGCTCAGCACGCGACCGTCGGGGTCCAGGCCGAAGCGGGTCGCAATGCCGTCGCGGCCGTCGACGCCCTGCGGGTATCCGTCGGCGCGGTAGGCGTAGGCGCGGCCGACCACCGGCCCGCGGGCTGTGGTGAGCGTCTGGGAGGTGAGCTGTCCGGCGGAGTCCCACTCCTGGATGAGGGCGAAGGCGTCGCCGTGGCTGCGGCTGATCTCCCGGCCCGCCGCGTCCAGGCCGAGGCGGAACTGCCGGCCCGGCGCGCCCAGTGCGACCAGGCGGCCCGCGGCGTCGAAATCGTAGACGGTGCGTGTCCCGGCGGGCGTGACGCGTTCGCGTGGCTGGCCTGCCCGGTCGTAGCGGTGGGTCAGGGTGTGCCCATCGACCGTCTCGGCGAGCGCTCGGCCGGCCGCGTCCCGCTCCCAGTCGATCGTGCACTCCGGTCCGGTCACCCGGAGCAGCACGCCGTTGAGATCGCGTTCGTAGGTGGTGACCGCGCCGTCCACGGTTTTCGACGCCAGCTCGCCCAGCGGGTCGTAGGTGTAGGCGACCTCCTGGCCGGAGGGGTTGACCCGGGCCGCGATACGGCCGGCGGCGTCCAGCCGGAAATCGAACCGGCGGCCGTCGAAGTCGGTCTCGGCCACCAGCCGCCCGGCCACGTCGTAGGTGTAACTCCAGGACCTGCCGTCCGGGCCGGTGACCTCGGTCAAGCGCAGCGAGGCGTCGTAGCGGAAGGTGTAGCCGGTGCCGTCCGGGTCGGTCCGGGCGGCGAGCAGATCGAAGTGGGTGTACTCGAACCGGGTCGACCTGCCGCCGACGCCGGTGTGGGACAGGCAGTTGCCCTCGCCGTCGTAGGCCCAGCTCTGTTCGGCACCGTCCGGGTCGATCCGGTGGGCCATACGGCCCTCCATGGTCCACCGGGTACGCATCTCGCCGCCCAGCAGGTCGGTTTCCGTGACTGAACGGCCGAACGCGTCCAGAGCGCGGGTGGATCGGTTGCCCAGCGGGTCGGTGATCTCCACTGGCAGGCCGGCGGCGTTACAGCGCAGCTGGGTGACCGCACCGAGGGCGTCAGTGACGGCGACTGCTCGGCCAGCGAGCGCCACAGTACGTTGTCCGGGTGCTCGACGGCGCCCTCGTAGCAGCGGTGGGTGCGGACGGGGCAGGTCCGGTCGCTGCGGTCGTACAGGTGCTCCGGGAACTGCGTCGCGATCGGCATGGCTCGCACCCGCGTGCCCTCCGGGGTCAACAACTCGGCCGGCGGCCCGGGTTCGGCGGCGCCGGTGTAGGCGAGCGTGACGTGCATGCCGGGGTGTCGGCGTGCGAGGCCGGCCAGCAGCTGGTGGGTGTGCTCCACGAGGCCGGACTCGCGGACCGGCTTGTCGCCGCCGGTGGCCAGCCAGCGACCTCGGATGTCGTCGGTGCAGACGAGCAGATGTTTCGGCAACGGGGGCATGAGGTCCTCCAGGGCGGATCTCGACGGTGAGATGGCGGCCCTTCAACGCTGCCGAAGGTCACGAACTCGGCGGTAGGTCAATCGCGTTGCCACCCGCTGCCGCCACGAGCAACACGGAGCAACACCCGCTGACCTGCCGCAATGCGAAGCGCTCAGCTACAGTGCGTTCACCGCGTGTGTCCGCAGACAAGTGAGAGCGGAGGCCGGATGACCAGCACACGCCCCTCCCCCAAGGCCAAGCGCCCCCTCGGCTACCTGCTCAAACGCGCCCGCGAGGCGCGTGACCTGACGCAGGCCGAGTTCGCCCGCCGCCTGCGCCACCGCAGCGTCGAGGCGGGCCGGCCCCTGGGGACCGGGCGCGACGGCGTGTGCCACTGGGAGAAGGATCGAACGCCCGATCGCCCCACCCAACAGCTCATCGCGGACGAGTTGGGTATTCCACGCCAGTTGGTGGATGAGCGACCATGGCCTCAGTGGCTCGCCGACGATCCCGCCCAACGACCCGCTCCGCTGCCCTGGACCCTGCCCGGCGCGGCCCAGGCGCTCAATGACATCACAGGTGGTGCACCCATGGACGTCACACGCAGGGAACTGGTCCTCATCTCCGGCGGCACCCTGACCGCCTCCCTCCTCGCCTGGCTCACCGCGGACCCCGTCGCCGCAGGCCAGATGACCACCGGCCAGCGCATCGGCGAGGCCGCCGTCGCACGGATCGAGGAACGCGTTCGGTCTCTCTGGCGGCTCGACGACGCCGACGGCGGCGGCGCGATCCTGCCCGAGACGGCCAGCGCGCTCGCCCTCGTCAACGGCCTGCTCCGCACCCGCAGCTACAGCGACGAACACCGCGCTCGCCTGTACGCGGCCGCCGCCGACCTCGGCCGCCAGCGCGCCGCCGCCACCTTCGACATCCACGGCGAGTGCGCGGACGGAATGTTCGAGACCGCGCTGCGGGCCGCGAAGATCGCCGGCGACGACGCCCTCGGCGCCAATGTCCTCGCCTTCTGGGCCACTGCGGCACGGAACACCGACCGCCCTCAGGACGCCGAGGCCATGGCTTCGGCGGGACTGGCCGCCGTCCGGGGCCGCAGCACCCTGCGCGTCCAGTCCATGTTCGCCTCCCACCGAGGCCGAGCGAGAGCGAAGCTGGGCGACGACCGTTGCTGGGCCGACCTCGAACGTGCCGACGAACTCCTCGCCGAAGCCGACAACCGCATCGAGGACGACCCCGCCTGGACCTACTGGTACGACCGCCCCGAGCTCCTCGCCAGCGCAGCTTCCAGCCACCACAACATGGGCCAACTCGACCAGGCCTCCGCCACGTTCGACATCGCCCTGGCCTCGTTCCCCCACGACCGGGTCCGCGACCGAATGTGGTTCCTCACCCGCCAGGCCGACGTCCAGTTCCAGCAGGGCGAGATCGAACGCGCCGTCGACACCGCCAACCGAGCCCTCGACCTCGCCGAGGACATCAGCTCCCGCCGCAGCGCCGCCCCCCTCCTCGACCTCGCCGACCAGATGATCACCAGCACCGAGCCCTCCGCCCGCGACTTCCACGAACGAGCCCGTACGGTCCTGGTCGCCTAGCATCGCCCCGTGCGCATCGCCCGGCTTCATCCGGGCGGCTCCGCGCCCTCGAAGACACGTGACCACGCCGCCTCGGGATGCGGCATGTCGTCGACGACGGTGGGCGCCTGGCGCCCTCGCTTCCACCACGTCGTCACCGGCTACCAGGAGCAGCTCGCCGCCGTCATCGAGCACCTACGCGAGCTCACCACCAGCGGCGACCACACCTACTACGTCGACATCGCCCACTTCATGGCCGACCTCCCCCACCAGGGCCCCTCCACGGCACGGTGGATCGACGGCGAACCCGCCATCCTGCAGCGGTGGCGAGCCCTGGTCGTTGAATGCTGGCACCGGTTGGCGTAGATGCACGTGCCCGCGCCCGCGCGACCTGCATCGCGCAGGTGTCGAGCAAGCAAGGAGTTCCCCCGCTTCGAGCACCCTCGATCGAAGCATAAAGAGGTGGCGGCCTCGCTCGTGAGGCGATTGCAGATTGTGATCAAGGCCTGTTGGCCACCAGCTCGGGCGCGGGGATAAGCGCCGGCCAAGGTTCCGCCAGCTTCTCCCGTCACATGGGAAAGGGCGTTCGACATTAAACTGGTTCATGTAATCGCAATGAGGCGCAGCAGCCGCCAGACGTGCGGTGGAGCTGAAGGGACTCTGTATGCCTGGCAGTGGTAAGAGCTGGCTTCCGGATCTATACGAAACCGGCTATTGCCTGACATTTGCCCGAGGACTGACCCCCGAGGAGCTACTATCCCGACTGGGTGCAGACTTAAGCATTTCAGCACACATGACGTTGACTGAAGCCGCAGAAAAGCAGACTGGATTGCCATGGAGCCAATCAGTGGTCCGCGTAGGCGCGCACCGAGACTGGGCCTACTCGATCGAGGACGCGGGAAGCCATGGCGCCAGACCAGCCATACTGGAGAACGTATCGGAAGGAACTCAAGCGCTAGCACTTCTCAAAACAGCCGACATCACACATCGATTCACGTTTGCCGAGTTTGGCCATGTGGTCTGCTCGTTCGACCCAACGACACCAAATATACGAAGCGGAAGCGACCCGGATCGCCTTCTCAGTTGGCTGGAGCGCCTTACCGCCTCTGCCACGGACGGAGAAATTATAAACGGCGATGACGTGATCCTGCGCATGGCAAGCGAAGCGTTCAATGCATACGTTCCGCGAAGTCACGTGGCAACGGGCCGACTGCTATCCGGCGTACTGAACTGAACGGCGGCGCGGCCCTTCACCGCAACAGAAAGGGCCGCACCGTCCAGGCTAGGTTATATCGCACCACTCATCGACGTCTTCACAGCGCTGGTCGAACAGAGGGGTCGCGACATAGTATGCGTCCCAGTTGACTATTCGCATGTCTTGGACAAAGCGCCCTAGGTCGCGTCCAACTCCTTCGTTTTGATCCAAAGGCATGCTGGCCCGTCCGCAGGCCTCGTTCCAGGTAGGCGCCGGGTATCGGGGATCTGCCGTGAACCTGAACTGCTCCGGGGTTCCTCGAAGCGCGAACTGAGCGCATTCAGCGCCGCTCTGAACCACAGTGCCGCCGCTCTCTCGAGACGCGGCGAAGGCGTACTCGTCGCACGACGGGTTCCACGTCTCTGGGTGGGCAGTGAAGGTTGAGTCACAGATTCTTCTGCGATTAGCATTCGCGGCGCCGTCATCGGCAAGTCTATGGAGCGGGGATTGATGAGCTCTGCTGCCTGGGTGCGCAGAATTCCCTACTCTCATCACCCAAACGAAGCCTGCCGCGAGAGGGTACGCATCTGTGTTGATGGTGTAGGTCGGGATGTAGTCTTCGAAGGTGCACCCCTGAGTGCTCGACACGAGGGCATCGCAGTTGATGTCGCTTTCTATGAATGACCATTCGGTGTCCGCTGGAGCTGCCACTGGTGAGGTGGCGCGCATGACCCAGCCCAGCAAGAATGACCACTCGCCGGATCCCTGGGTCCAGCTCATGTCGAGTCGCCCTCGCACCGAGTGGAGGTCGGTGGGTGTCCAGGTGAGTGCGCCGCCATCCCAGGTCTGCATCCCACGAGTGCAGCGAGTTCCACAGGAATCCTGGGGAGCCCAGTAGAGCGTTACAGACCCGAGCGCGGGATCCATCGAGACAGGCACAAGCCAAATTGACTGCTCGATTGTTGGCCTTGTGGGCGACAACCTAATTTCCTGCCGCATTGCCCACGTGGCTGTACCGACTGGGACACCATTACGCTTGAGTACTGCGGTCAGCGGGCTAAATCCGTTCAGGCACGCCCCGAACCGATCGTACTCGTTACCCGAGACAGTGGAATCGCACCACGGCAGCAGGCCGGGGTCCACGGCAGACGATTTTCGAGTTCGGCGGAAAGTTGAGCTTCTCCGCCGAAACCAATGCAGAGACTGTTGCCCTGCTCATCCTCCGGTCCGCACCCCTCCTCCACGGACGGGAGAGATGAGCGACTTAAAGCCGTCGCAGCCACCGGTGGGTTCGTCTCCATGAAGTCTATCGGCGGCGCGTTGGGGTTAGGGGGAGGAAGTATGAGCCCCCAGTCGGCCTCTTGGCTAGATGCCGTGCTTTGAGCTAGAGCCGATGGGGCGATGATGCCCAGGATGATACTGATAGCGCACAGCGCCCGTAACACAATTCGTCTTCGCAACCGACACCCCTCGTTCGGCTGGCAGCATGCACCAGCACAACTCGTGACCAGAGGAGCATGTGAACGTGATCGGCCCGTTGCCTCAAGGAACGGCACAGCCCCCCTGCCCGTCAATGCGCCCGGTGGCTACCCTTCGCAAGCTGCCGCCAAGACCAACACCTCCGAATTGGCTTGAAAGTATGGGCTCAGCTTCCTGGAGCGGTGTGGGACGAGTAGTCGTCGGCCAGGCGGCGCTAGGCGGCTTATGAGCGGGCTCGTACGCCATCTGAACACGGGTTTCACATGTTCGGACGGCCTACAGGACAAGTATGTGCAGTCACGCGAGTTGACGAAATCTGATCCCCCTTCAGTCACCGCGCCTTTTCGTCGCGCCTGTAGGGGTTCCTGCTGGTCGCCGCGCCCAGCGTCAGCGCACTGGGAGCGTCGTGCCCTGCCGGCCGCCCCTGTGGTCGTTGGCCTGGTCAGTTCTAGGGCAGCCACGCCCTGACGTAATGCGGCCGCCGCTCCACACACGAGCGAGGATTCGGCCCGAAGCTGTGTGACAGGCGAACGTGCATAGCGAAATCCTGTTCCGCCCCAGACTGTGCCCGACCGGCCCCATGGAGTACAGCGAGCAGCAACAGCCAGCCTGCTGTCATTTCGGCTGGATGGGGGTGAGGACGGCATCGGCGATGACGTACTCGGCGACACCGAGCGCCCGGTCGACGCCGAGTGGGATCCGGCATTGCTGTGGCCATTCGCCGAGGCGGAGTTGCCTGGCACTTCGCCCCGGGGCTCGTTGATCGCGGCCGTCGCGGCGACGACAGCGAAGAACAGCCGCGGGCCGGTGGCTGGGGCGGGCAGGAACCGTTCGACGTCAGGGACGAGGTAGCAGGACCATCCGTCGCCGTCGTCTCAGCGCCGTACACGGCCAGGTCGGCGAGTTCGGCGAAGGTGTCGACGTACATGGTGACCTCGTCGGGCTGTGATGGTCAGGTAGCCCGAGACCAGCTCGACGTTGACCTGGACCGAGACGTAGATCCAGAAGCCCTCGACGGGCCAGCGGGCGCGGTCCGGCCGCATGGGCACCACGCCGAGGCTGACGTTGGCGACGCGGGCGTCGTTGATGGTCTCCATGCCGGGCTCGGTCCACTGCCCGTCCCCGCTGAAGTGGTGCGGGATCAGTGCCTCCTCGTCGAAGACCCAGCCGTCCAGGGCGGGCAGCAGGTCCCAGGCTTGGGAACCCGGGAGCCAGCGCACGTCCTCGCCGGCGGCCACGTTGGTGAACGTCAAGTCGTACTCGTACCGGACGTAGTCGCTGATCGGCTCCGAGACCACGCGCAGTCGCCGCATGGCCACGCCATGCCCCGTCGTCGCGGCCACCACGTCGAGCCAGGGCCGCCACCACGAGGAGCGGTCGTCGGGGTCCTGGCTCCGGGTCGTCCAGCATGTAGCCGTCCCGCATCTCCAGGTGAGCCGCCGAGCGCTTCGCCCTGGCGAGGGCGTCACGTACCGCCGTTGCCATCGTCGTCATCCCCGTCCTCGCGCTCGCTGGGCGACTCGGCCGCCGCCTCGCGCCGGGCTTCGAAGTCCCCTGGCCGAGGGATGACCTGCAGCATGCTCGCCGGGAGTCGAATGATCGTTTCATGGTCGGGGACGTCCGTGGAGTGCCCTGGTACCGACCCGACGGCCTGGCACTCCGCCACATCCTTCTCCGACGCCTTGTAGGACTGGATCAGCAGATCTCCGTTGGTCAGGTCCTCCCAGACGGTCGGCGAGCCGCGTCGGAGGTGTTCGGGTAGATGCCCAGGAACCGTAGGGGCACGGCAGCCTCCTGCGTCGAGTGGGTTGCGGCGACTCGCACGACAATCCCCCTCGAAGGATGAAGCGTCAAGGGTTCATCACCCTCCGTTACCTCAAAGCCTGCGGCGCCCTCGCCTCAGCCGGAAGGCCGACGACCGACGCCCACCGGCATCCCCGGTCGGCCTCGGGCCCCCGACCGCTCAGGAGTGAGCGCCCGGGGAATCGTCGTCCAGCGCGGGCAGTCGGCCTTCCTCGTCCATCGCTCGGCACGCTCGCTCGTACCAGTCGACGGGAACGATGACCGCCTGGGCCTCCTGGTACCGCACCGCCTGGATGTGTTCGCGGCCGTACTGAACACGCCCCATCACCTTGACGATGTTCTTCCTGAGATCGGCCGACTTCATCCGCACCGTGCGCGGCGGTCGGCGCCTCTCGCTCTCACCCTCGCTCGACATAGCCACATCGTACGAGACTCAAAAATTGCGCAACATAGATATGTTGCGCAACCATGGAGGCGGCCCGGCGGGCTGAACACACGAGAGCCCGCAACCAGCGCTGCAACCGCTGACCACGGGCTCTCACCCGACCACCAGACGCCACTGGAGGACGAGCCGTGCGCAACCCTAGCCCCAAGCGACCCCTGACCACCTCTCAGAGACTCGCGACAACACGGGCACTCCGAGGTGCGCGATGACCACCCAGGGGAGCCGCCGGATCACGGCGATGGCCCGCCGTTCCAAGGCGGCCGTGGGCACGGTCGTCAACAGCGACCACGGCCGCGCCGCCTGCGCGGCGAACGTCAAGCTCTTCGAGCAGGTCGAGTTCTCCGAGGGGCCCGTCCCCTACGCGAAGCGGCTGGAGGCAGCCGCCGTCTGCGACAGTTGCCCGCTGCGCGCCGGATACGGCTTCCGGATCACCAACTCCCGCAAGCGGTCGAAGGGCGCTCGATGATGGCCCCCAGCGACCACCGGCACGCGCCCAGGGCGATGCCCGGCACCATTCAGCAGCGGGTCCGCGATCAGGCCGCGTTCATCGCCACCGCGGTGTTCACCGCCTTCCTGCCCGCGGTCCTCGCCATCCTGACGATCACCTCGGCGTGGAACGGATGGGTGAACGTCATGGCCCTTCACACCTACCTGGACCAGCCCGGAGTGCTCCCCGGCGTGACGTGGGCCGTGCCGGTCGCCGTCCAGGCGTTCATCATCGCCGGCGAGGCGACCATGGTCCTCAACTCCATCCTCCGCCGCCGCTGGATCATGGCCAGCGGCATCGCCGCCACGACCCTCGGCTACACGACCGAGGCCGCCGCACACATCCACTACGGCCAGGCGCCCGACCAGATCATCACGATGATCGTGGCCGCCGTCGCCTGCGGCGGCGGCTGGGGCCTGATGGCCGGCCTGATGCACCGAGGCGTGGAAATCGCCGACGGCCCGGCCACAGAGCACGAAGTCCCCGTCACCCCGACAACGCCAGACTCCCGCGCCGAATACCCCGATCAACCCCGATCAGCCGCCGTCCACGCCGACCAGGGAGACACCACCGACATCCCCGACTCCGGGTCGGGATCGGCGCCGACCGACGCCCCGATCGGGGCCGCGTCGGCCTCGACTCCGGGCACCCATGCCGTCGATGCACCGGCCTCCCCGGTGAAGACCGGTCCGACCGATCGAAGGAGGCGACGCTCCCGCGCGGAGCTGCTCGAGGAGGTCCGCGCCCTGGACCCCGACCACGTGGCGCTAAGCCCCAACTATGTCGCCGACCGGGTCCGCGTCTCCTGGGCCAACGCCAAGTCCCTGCTCAACGAGACCGGCCGCCTGGCCGCCTCGGAGCCGCGTCGAACGTCCAGCAGACGAGCGTCGGCCCCGAGGACCTCGACACGGTCCACGACGGGACCCACAGCTCGGTGAGCCGATGCCGTCCGTGAGCAGCGCATGATGAGCAGCGCCGCCACACTGACACGGTGTGGTGGCGCTGCGTGCTGGCTGTACGCAGCCGACCAGGGCCTTCGGGAGTTCGAACATTCGTTGACCGTCGCGCGCACCGCGACGGTCAGCCGAGGACGTTCACGACCGCGCGGTCCGGCCCTCCAACACCGCGCGCTGGATGCGACGCAGGTGCGATGGGTCGAGGCCGGTGGTCTCCCTTACCTCGCCGAAGCGATCGGCGTCCGCTCCGCTGACGCGAGCTCCTTCCTTGCGTGGTGGGAGGGCGTGGGCGATGGCCGCGTAGTAGGCGTCGCGCGCGGCGATCACCTCGTCGACGGCCCGCTGGGCCTCCGGAAGTTCGGCGAAGGCGGCGTCCGGTTCAGCCAGTCGCCGGGGCCGGTTGGTCGCTTCGCGGTAGGCGAGTTCGGCTTCGTGGATGTTGCGGACGTTGCGCTCGGTCTGGTCGATGAGCCGGGCGATCTCGGTCCGCCGGCCGCGGCCCGGCACCGGTGGGTTCTTCTCGCCGCGAGCACGGCGCGCCTCTCGCTCCTGTTTCTCCTCCTCGCTCAGCGGGTCGACGTGTGAGTCGGCCAGCAGGCTGTTGCGGCGAGCCTCGCGTTCGGGGAGTTGGGCGCGGAGGCGGTCGAACCGACGCTTGGCCGCCTTGAGGCGGGCGATGGGGTCGGCAGCGGTCACGCGGACATGCTGGCGAGGGGAGCCAGCCCTCTGCAACTTCCTGGCGTGCCCGGCGAGCGAGATATGGGTCATGAAACGGCCGGGAACGCGGCAGCCTGCTCTCGGTGCTCTTCGCCACAGGTTCGGCACAGGCCCGCGGAGTCCGGGTCGCCACGGCGACGTTGGCAGCCGGAGCACAGCGGCCAGCCGAGGCATTCCGCGCACCGATCGCGGCCAGGCACCGGTGGCCGGCCGCAGTCCTCGCACTCAGGCAACACCGGGGTGAGGATGTGTTCGCCGAAGCGGGGTGGGGTGTAGGTCGCGCGCCGCTCGGGCCCGGTGTCCTGCGCCGGCAGACGCACGGGCGCCGGCGGGATGTGGCTGATCCGGCGGGCGAGGAAGCCAGCGGGGTGAGTGACCCTAGCGGGCAGAGCGCCAGTCAGTGCAGTGCGCAGGGCGTCCGCGTCCCAGCCGGCCGCCAGGAGGGTCTCAAGCCGCTGTCCTTCGCGGCTGAGGGCCTGCCCTCCAACGCTGAGGCGCGGTTCCCGCACTCCGATCTCCAGCAACAGCGACACGCCGGCGCTCGCGCTCGCGGGGACGGAGGGAGGGGAGGGGTTGGTCTTCTGCTGGTTGGTCTTCTTGATCTTGTTCTTCTTAGGGTGCGGATCACCCGACATCGGGTCATCCGTCGTCGGGTTTTCCGACATCGGTGCTGACCTGGTCTTTTGCCCGCTGGCGGCCTCGGACGACAGGGTGGGCTGGGGCGAGTCGGTGATGCGGTAGACGGCTGAGCCGAGGCGACCGCGTTCGTCGCGCTCCTGGTGGCGCTCCAGGTAGCCGTACTTCGAGTTCCTGAAGGCCCGTCATGATGGCCCCGCGCCCCTCCGGGCCGGAGCGGACCAGCGCTTCCACGGTCAGCCCGTAGCCGTCGCGGTGCGAGGCGATCTCCAGGAACAGCCCGCGCGCCTTCCTGCTCAACCGCCGGTCGCGAGCGAGTTCGTTGGACACCTGCGTGAAGCGGTCAGCGGCCATGTAGCCGCGCTCGATCCGGCCGTAACGGCTCATCGAAACGCCCGGCCAAGTGCGTGGCGGCGCAGCATCGTCGGTGACCTCCGTTGGCCGTCAAGGCAACTCGAAGCGGCGGCGGACACGAGGCTCCGGCCTCCGGACAGCCGCGTCCGTCGCCTCGGCAAACTAGCGGACGCAACTTCCGGAAACCAAGTCCACGAAAGAGGGACAGCGGAGATCTCGTCGAGCACCGCCTCGCATGACCACACCCTGACAGCCATAAACGCTCGTGTATCAGCTCGACGCGATCCACCTCGGGCAGACATGGACAAAGTGCGGTAATTGCCAACGATAGCCCAGAAGTCACCTATGATCATTTACGGCCGTTGATGCCACGTGGGGAGTCGCCCCCGGCCCGCTGGCGGCCACGACGCCGCGGGCTCCATCCAATTCACTCAAGGAGGACAGCCCATCCATGTCCGAAACCCGTGAACGGCACCTCAGACTCGCCGAGGTCCTAGCTGAGCTCGGGATGTCGCGCGCCGCCTTCTACCGCATGCGCGTCCGCGGCACCGCGCCCAAAGCGCTGAAGCTCCCCAACGGCCAGCTCCGCTTCCGTCGAGGCGACCTCGACCGCTGGCTCAACAACTGCGAGGAGAAGATCTCGTGCTGACCTACGACGTCCGCGTCTACACCATCGAGACACGGAGCGAACGCCCCAAGCCCTACCGCGTGCACTGGCTCGTTGGAAAGCGCAAGTACTCCAAGAGCTACACGCTCAAGGCCCAAGCCGACGGCCGCCGATCGGAGTTGATGGCGGCCGTGAGAAAGGGCGAACAGTTCGACACCGAGACGGGCCTGCCCGTCTCCGAGATGCGCGCGCTGAATGCCTCGGTCACCTGGTACGAGCACTCCCGCGCCTTCGTCGCCCGCAAGTGGGACATCCTCCCCGCCAAGTCGCGCCGCAACGTCGCCGACGCCCTGGCCACCATCACCCCGGCCCTGGTGAAGGGCGAGGCCGGCAAACCAGGACCCCCGTTGCTGCGTCGAGCGCTCTACAGCTGGGCCTACAACAAGAACAGGTGGAACGAGGAGCCGCCGGAGTACTGCGCCAAGGCCCTGGAATGGGTCGAGGAGCACTCCGTTCCCATGGCTGCCCTTGAGGACGCCGAGGTGCTGCGCAAGGCCCTGGACGCGCTGGCCCAGAAGCTCGACGGCAAGCCGGCCGCGGCCCGAACCGTCAAGCGCAAGCGAGCATGCCTCAGCGACGCGCTCGGCTTCGCGGTGGAGAAGAAGCTGCTGCCGGGCGGCATCAACCCGCTGGCCACCATCCGGTCGGTCATTCCCCGCACCGCCGAGCAGGTCGATCCCGACAGCGTGGCCAACCCCCGTCAGGTCCGCCAACTCCTCGCCGGGGTCAGGGATCAGGGCGACCGCGGCGAGCACTTGGAGGCGTTCTTCGGGTGCTTGTACTACGCGGCCACGCGGCCGGCCGAGGCAATCCACCTGAAGAAGAACCAGTGCCACCTCCCCAAGCGCGGCTGGGGACGGATCACGCTCCGGCGGGGCATGGTCCGCGCCGGGCGAGGCTGGACCGATGATGGACGGGCTCACGAGGAGCGCGGCCTGAAGGCGCGGGCGGAGGCGGATTCACGGCCCGTGCCGATCCCGCCGGACTACGTTCAGATGCTGCGTGAGCACATCAAGCGCTACGGCACCGCCTCGGACGGCCGGTTGTTCCGTACCAGCCGGGGCGGGCTGCTCCAGGAGAGCGGCTACGGGGAGGTGTGGGCGAAGGCCAGGGTCGCCGTGCTGACCGAGGAAGAGGCCGCCTCGATGCTCGCCCGCAGGCCGTACGACCTGCGTCACGCCGGGGTCTCCTTCTGGCTGAGCTCCGGCGTCGACCCGGCCGAGTGCGCGCGGCGGGCTGGGCACAGCCTCGCGGTGCTGTTCCGCGTCTACGCCAAGATCCTCGCGCAGAACGAGGAGCGCTCCAACCAGCGCATCGAGGCCGCGATGCGCGAGTGGGACGATGCCGACAAGTAGCCGCAGTCCCCTCTTCCCCGGGGAACACATGGGGAAGAGAAACTGACTGAGGGTGGGAAAGGCGCGAGACAGAGCGCGACAAACGCCGCGTTTCGATTCTCGTTCGAGAGCAGTAATCCGGGGCAGCAAAACAGCCCCCCGACCCGGCGTTTTCGCTGGTCAGAGGGCTGCCTCTTCGCTGTGGCGGCGCCAGGGTTCGAACCTGGGTAGGCTGAGCCGGCAGATTTACAGTCTGCTCCCTTTGGCCACTCGGGCACACCGCCTTGCGATGGGGTAAACGATACCCGATGCGTGGGGGTGGTCCGCCACCCGGTTGGGGCCGGTGGATCCGGGAGGGTGGGTGACTAGGCTGTGCGGCGACCACGCTCGATGTGACAGATCCGAGGAGCCTTACCACCATGGCCGACTCCAGTTTCGACATCGTCTCGAAAGTCGACCGGCAGGAGGTCGACAACGCACTCAACCAGGCGGCCAAGGAGATCTCGCAGCGGTACGACTTCCGCGGGGTCGGCGCCTCGATCGCCTGGTCGGGGGAGCGGATCGAGATCAGGGCCAACGCCGAGGAGCGGACGAAGGCGGTGCTTGACATCTTCCAGACCAAGCTCGTCAAGCGCGGGATCTCGCTGAAGGCGCTGGACTCGGGCGAGCCGCAGGCCTCGGGGAAGGAGTACCGGCTGTACTCCACGATCAAGGAGGGCATCTCCACCGAGGACGCCAAGAAGGTCGCCAAGCTGATCAGGGACGAGGGGCCCAAGGGGGTCAAGGCTCAGGTGCAGGGCGACGAGTTGCGGGTCAGCTCCAAGAGCAGGGACGCGCTGCAGGAGGTGCAGCGGCTCGTGCGGGAGAAGGACTTCGACTTCGCCGTGCAGTTCGTCAACTACCGATGATTCGGGGCATCGGCGTGGTCCTGCGGCGGGGTCGGCGGACGCCCGTGGGGGACGGCGCGAAGGTTGACCTGAGCCACGGGGCGCGGGAGCCGCTCGGGAGCGCGGTGGTGAACTGCGCCGTGTATCGGAACGGCGTGCGCAGGCAGGGCCGGTTCACCGCGCGGGAGGCGATAGTGCGGGCGCGCGGCCGGCGGGGCGGGTTCGTGTGGATCGGCCTGCACGAGCCGTCGGAGGCGGAGTTCGCGGAGATCGCCGACCTCTTCGGGCTGCACCCGCTGGCCGTCGAGGACGCCGTGCACGCGCACCAGCGGCCCAAGCTCGAACGGTACGACGACGCGCTCTTCACGGTGCTGAAGACCGTGCGCTACGTCGAGCACACCGAACTGACCGACAGCAGCGAGGTGGTGGAGACCGGCGAGATCATGGTCTTCACCGGCCGGGACTTCGTGGTCACGGTCCGGCACGGCGGGCACGGCTCGCTGGGGCCGCTGCGCGAGGATCTGGAGGCGACGCCCGAGCAGCTGGCGAAGGGGCCTTCCGCCGTGCTGCACGCCATCACGGACCACGTGGTGGACCACTACCTGGAAGTCGCGGCGGCGGTGCGGGACGACGTGGACGAGATCGAGTCGGCGGTGTTCTCCGACTCCCGGGGCCGGGGCGCGAATCCCGGTCAGATCTACCAGCTGAAGCGGGAGCTGTTGGAGCTCAGGCGGGCGGTGGCGCCGCTCGACGGGCCGCTGCGGATGCTGGCGGAGAAGGAGCTGCCGATGGTGGACACGGACATCAGGCGCTACTTCCGCGACGTGGCCGACCACCTGTCCCGGGTCACCGAGCAGATCAACGGCTACGACATGCTGATCGACTCGATCCTGCAGGCCAACCTGGCCCAGGTCACGGTGGCGCAGAACGAGGACATGCGGAAGATCACCGCGTGGGCGGCCATCCTCGCGGTGCCGACGATGGTCTGCGGCGTGTACGGGATGAACTTCGACTACATGCCCGAGTTGCACTGGCGATTCGGCTACCCGCTGGTGATCGGCGTGATCCTGGTCACCTGCTATGCGATCCACCGGGGGTTCCGGCGGAACGGATGGTTGTGACGCCCGGAGAGGGAAGTGGACCTGACGATCGTCAGGTCCACTCCTGACGAAGGGCGGATCCTGGTCAACAGTTCGATTGCCTAGGCTGGGGCCGTGGATAATGCGATCCTCGACGCCATCGAAGGGTTTGTCGCCACCCCCTGGGTGTACGTGGCGCTCTTCGCCGTCGCGATGCTCGACGGCTTCTTTCCCGTGGTGCCCAGCGAGACCCTGGTGGTGACCCTGGGGGTCTTCGCGGCGGCCGACGGCAACCCCAACCTGCTCCTCGTCATCCTCGTCGCCGCCCTGGGCGCCTTCGCCGGGGATCACATCTCCTACTTCATAGGCCGGAAGTCGGGTGAGCGGGTCTTCTCCAGGCTCAAACCCGGCAGCAGGACGCACAAGGCCTACGAGCACGTCGGCGACATGTTGCAGAAGCGCGGCGGCCTGGTCCTGGTCGTCGCCCGCTATATTCCGGGCGGCCGCACCGCCGCCACGCTCACCACCGGCGCCACCCGCTACCCGTTGAGCCGGTTCTCGCGGTACGACGCGATAGCGGCCGCGAGTTGGGCCGTCTACTCGGCCTGCATCGGCTACATCGGCGGCGCCGCCTTCGAGCACAACCCGCTGCGTGGGGTGGCGCTCGGGCTCGGCCTCGCGCTGGCGATCACCCTCCTGCACGAGGGGGTGCGGTTCCTGCGCAACCGCAGGGCGTCCGCCGCCGAGTAGCCGCGCGGGGCGCTCAGCGGCCCTGGAAGATCACCTCGGGGTTGGCCGCCGTCGGCCCGTCGAGCAGGGGTTGGGGCAGGCCCCGCAGGTGGGCGTCGAAGAAGGCGGCCACGTAGTCCCTGGTGATCTCGCCGGAGCGCTCGCCGGAGAGCGGCGCCTCGGGGTCGGTCAGCCCGAGCTGGCCGCCGAGCACCGGCAGGTCGATGAAGGTGAAGTGGCCCGAGTGCGTCACGGTCAGCCAGCGGCGCCAGCCGTCGAGCCGGGCCCAGTCCCGGTCCCAGGACTCGTCCTCGCCGCCTGGGTGGTGCAGGGACTCGGTTCCGAGCATCAGGAACGGCCGCCCGCCCAGGCCCTCGGGCGGCACGGGGGCGAAGAAGGTGCCGTCCATGTTGACCCCGGCGCGCACGCGCGGGTCCGCCGCCATGGTGACGGCCGTGGCGTTGCCCCCGATCGAGTGGCCGGCCATGCCGATCCGGGAGGCGTCTATCAGCCCGGCGCGCCGCCAGGCGGGGCGGGGGCCCGTCAACTGGTCGAGCACGAAGGACAGGTCGGCCGCCCGGCCCTCGGCGACGACCGACATGTCGTCGGCGGCCTCGCAGGCGACACAGGTGAGCATCCGACCGCCGGAAAAGAGGGTGCCGACCGACTCGTACGCGTGGTCGACGGCGGCCACCACGTAGCCGCGGCTGGCCAGCTCCTCGGCGAGCAGGGTGAGGGTGGTGCGCGGCAGCGAGAAACCCGGGGAGAGGACGACCAGCGGATGCCGGCCGCGCTCGGGCGCCGCGCCCGCCCGGGCGTTGATCCGGGTGGCGGCGACGTCCTCGGGCGCGATGACGTCCTCGCGGCCCTGGCTCTCCAGCAGCAGCCGGGCCTCGTCGACGGTCAGGTAGGGGGCGGGCCGGCCGGTGCCGGCCCTGGCGGGATAGAACATCGACACCAGCAGCTCGCGGTCGCCGGCCTCCGGCACCCACGGGTCGCGGCGGTCGCGGTCCACCAGGTGCAGCGTGTCCCGGCCGACCGCGAACGGACCTGTGGGCCGCGGCAGTTCGAGGACGGCGGCCGGCGCGGCGACCGGGTCGGCGACCGGGACCGGTGCACGGTCGGCGGCCGTCGCCGTCGGCAGCAGGGGCGCGGCGAGTGACAGGGTGAGGCCGACCGCCAGGGCGGCGGCGCCTCGGAAGATCGTGATCAACATGCACGGAGCGTAACCACGGGGCGTGGGGCGCCGCGTCAGTCCTCAGGCTGACCAGCCCCTTGACTTTCGTAAGGTTTCCCCTACGCGCCGGCACCACCCGGGAGGTGGTGCCAGCACTAGGTGTACTGGCCCTGCGTGTTCCAGCGGTAGCCGGGGTACGCCTGGGCGGTCGGCACGATCTCCCGGCCAAGCGGCATCAGCGACACCGGCACCATCTTGAAGTGGGCGATGCCGAACGGGATGCCGATGATCGTCACGCAGAAGGAGATGCCCGCCAGGATGTGCCCGATGGCGAGCCAGATGCCGGCGATCACCAGCCAGATCACGTTGCCCACGCCCGACGCCAGGCCCGCGTCGTGCCGCTCGGTGACGCGATAGCCGAAGGGCCACAGCGCGTAGCCGGCGATCCGGAAGCAGGCTATGCCGAAGGGGATCGTGACGATGAGGACGAAGCAGATGATGCCGGCGAGCACGTAGCCGAGCGCCATCCACAGCCCGGAGAAGATCAACCAGATGATGTTCAGTATGGTTCGCACGCCATCAGGATGACCTCAGCGGCGGCCGCCCGCCATGCGTTCCAGACGCTCGACGCGGTCCGCCATCGGCGGATGGGTGGCGAACATCCTGGCCAGCCCCTCGCCGCGGCGGAACGGGTTGGCGATCATCAGGTGGCTCGCCGTCTCCAACTGGGGCTCCGGGCGCAGCGGGCGGGCCTGGGTGCCCGCCTCCAGCTTGCGCAGCGCGCTGGCCAGCGCCAGCGGGTCCCCGGTGAGCCTGGCCCCCGACGCGTCCGCCTCGAACTCGCGCGACCTGCTGACCGCCAGTTGGATGAGGGAGGCCGCGATCGGGCCGAGGAGCATCACCAGCAGCATCCCGAAGATGCCGGGGCCGCCCTCGTCGTCGTCCCGCCCGATGGGGATGAACCAGGCGATGTTCACCAGGAACATGATCACCGAGGCCATGGCCCCGGCCACCGAGGAGATCAGGATGTCCCGGTTGTAGACGTGGCTGAGCTCGTGGGCGATGACGCCGCGCAGCTCGCGCTCGTCGAGCAGGCGCAGGATGCCCTCGGTGCAGCAGACGGCGGCGTTGCGCGGGTTCCGGCCGGTGGCGAAGGCGTTGGGCGCCTCGGTCGGGGAGATGTAGAGCCGGGGCATCGGCTGCCTGGCCTGGCCGGCCAGCTCGCGGACCATGAGGTAGAGCCTGGGCGCCTCGAACTCGCTCACCGGCCTGGCCCGCATGGCGCGCAGCGCGAGCTTGTCGCTGTTCCAGTAGGCGTAGCCGTTGGTGCCGAGGGCCACCACCAGCGCGATCAGCAGGCCGCCGCGGCCGAAGAAGCTCCCGATGACCAGGATCAACGCGGACATGCCGCCGAGCAGGGCGGCGGTTTTGAGACCGTTGTGCCGGCGGTGCACGGTGTGCCCTCCTGGTTGCGCGCGCGGGTGTGCGGGTGTGGGGAATGCCGGATGTACCGGATGCCGGAGTTTCTCCACTAACAGTGGACACTCCCGAAGTGCACAACGCGAACGGCGGGACGTCCGTTCCCTCACCGGCCCCGCTGTTACCGAGCGCGAACGTTCCGCGGCCGTCGGCGGCGCTAGATCAGCCCGCTCGATACAAAGGTGAGGATCAGCTGCGGGGCACCGGAGAAGGCCAGGGCCGCCGCCCCGGCGAGCCCGACGGCCCCGGTCAGCGGCACGGTGAGCGAGGCCAGAGCGGCCGGCACGGCGGCGGTGGCGGCGGCCGGCTCGTCGGCCCGGCCGACCGCCGGCTCCTCGGCCGGGCGGAACAGCAGCGCCGTCCAGCGCAGGTAGTAGAAGAGGGCGATCGCCACGTTGATCGCCATGACCACGGCGAGCGCGCCGAGGCCGGCGTCCACCGCCGCCTCGAAGACCGCGACCTTGGCGAACAGGCCCACCACCCCCGGCGGCAGTCCGGCCAGGCACAGCAGGAAGAAGGCCAGCGCGAGCGCGGTCAGCGGCCGGCGGGCGTAGAGCCCCCGGTAGTCGGCGAGCCGGCGCCCGCCGTGCCGGCGCGCCACCTGGGCGGCCACCGCGAACGCGCCCAGGTTGACCGCCGCGTACATCAGCGCGTAGGCGACGGTCGTGCCCACCGCCTCGCCGCGGTCGGTGTAGGCGGCGGCCGCGAGCGGCACCAGCAGGTAGCCGGCCTGCCCGACCGACGACCAGGCGAGCAGCCGGATCGCGCTGTGTGGCCCGGACGGGTCGGTGCGCAGCGCGGCGGCGTTGCCCACGGTCATGGTGAGGGCGGCGAGCAGCCCGAGCGCAGGGCCCCACAGGTCGCCGTAGCCGGGGAAGGCCAGGGTGGTGACCAGGGCGAGGCCGGCGAGCCCGGCGGCCTTGCCGACCACCGACAGGTAGCCGGCGACGGGCAGCGGCGCGCCGACGTAGGTCTCGGGGACCCAGAAGTGGAACGGCACGGCGGCGGTCTTGAAGGCGAAGCCGACCAGTGTGAGCGCCACCCCGGCCTCGGCCAGGGTGGCCAGCTGGGGGTCGCCCCCGGGCAGGGCGGTGGCGAGCTCGGCGAAGAAGAGGCTGCCGCCGGCGGCGTAGACGAAGCTGACGCCGAGCAGGGTGACGGCGGTGGCGGTGACCGAGGTGAGGAAGAACTTGAGCGCGGCCTCGGGTCCGGTGCGGCTGCCGCGGCGCAGCCCGACCAGGGCGTAGGCGGGCAGCGTGGCGACCTCGAGCGCGATGATCAGGGTGGCCAGGTCGCGGGCGGCCGGGAGCAGCGCGGCGCCGGAGGCCGAGGAGAGCAGCAGGAACCAGAACTCGCCGCCCGGGATGTCGTCGTCCGCGGTCTCCGGGACGGCGAGCAGGGCCACGAGGAACGCGCCGCCGAGCACCAGCAGTTGGACGATGACGGCGAAGCGGTCCGCGGTGTAGGCGCAGAGCGCGGGCTCGTCGGCGAGGCAGAACGTGGCCCGGTCGCCGTCGCGCAGCGGCAGCAGGGCGAGGGCGGCGAGCGCGAGTCCGCCGGCGGCCAGCCAGCCGAGCAGCGGGCGCCTCGCGGCCGGCAGGAACAGGTCGGCGATCAGCACCACCACGGCGGCGACCGCGGCGATGAGCGGGGGCGCGACGACCGCCCACTCGACGTTCTGGGTGAGGTTCATCTGGCGACTCCCGGCAGGAGGGCCGCGACGGCGGGGTCGGTGAGGTCGAGCAGGACGGCCGGCCACAGGCCGGCGAGCAGGGTCAGCGCGGCGAGCGGGGCGAACGCCGCGTACTCAGGGGCGCGCAGGTCGGGGAGTGGTTCGTCGACCTTGTCCCCCATGCAGACGCGGCGGACCACGAGCAGCAGGTAGGCGGCGGTCAGCAGGGTGCCGAGGCCGGCGCACGCCAGGTAGGTGAGGAACGCGGGCCGGCTGAGGCCCTCGGCCGGGTGGTAGGCGCCGAGCATGGCGAGCAGTTCGCCCCAGAAGCCGGCGAGTCCCGGCAGCCCGAGTGAGGCGACGGCGGCGAACGCCAGCAGCCCGCCGAACCGCGGGGCCCGGCCGTAGAGCGTCACGTCGGTCAGCCGGTCGAGGTCGGTGGACCCGACGCGCTCCTTGAGGGCGCCGACGAGGAAGAACAGCAGGCCGGTGATCAGGCCGTGGGCGATGTTGGCGAACAGCGCGCCGTTGACGCCGCCGCGGGTGAGGGTGGCGATGCCGAGGAGCACGAAGCCCATGTGGCCGACGGACGAGTAGGCGATGAGCCGCTTCAGGTCCCCGCCGGCGCCGCGCCGTACCAGGGCGAGGCAGGCGAGGGAGCCGTAGATGATGCCGGCGGCGGCGAAGGCGCCAAGGTAGGGCGCGAAGGTGTGCATGCCCTCGGGGGCGATCGGCAGCGCGATCCTGACCAGGCCGTAGGTGCCCATCTTCAGCAGCACGCCGGCCAGCAGCACCGAGCCGGCCGTTGGGGCGGCCGTGTGCGCGTCAGGCAGCCAGCTGTGCAGCGGCCACATGGGGGTCTTGACGGCGAGGCCGAGGCCGATGGCCAGCACGGCGAGCAGCTGGGTGGTGTGGCTGAGGCCCGCGCCGTTCGCCTCGGCGAGGGCGACCATGTCGAAGGTGCCGCCGCGCACGCCGATCAGCAGCAGGCCGAGCAGCATCACCACCGAGCCGACGACCGTGTAGAGGATGAACTTCCAGGCCGCGGCGGCCCGTTCGGCGCCGCCCCAGCGGGCGATCAGGAAGTACATCGGGATCAGGACCGTCTCGAAGGCCAGGAAGAACAGCACCAGGTCGAGGACGGCGAAGGTGGCGAGCGTGCCGGCCTCGAGCAGGAGCAGCAGCGCGACGAACGGCACCGGGCCCGGGGTGTCGTCCCCCTTGGGCGGCCTGACGTAGGTGTGGAGGGCGCAGAGGAAGGTCAGCAGCGCGGTGAGGACGAGCAGCGGCAGCGAGATGCCGTCGACGCCGAGGTGCAGCCGGATGTCGAGCGCCGGGATCCAGCTGAGGTCGCTCTCGGCCTGGACGTCGGCCGGCCGGTCGTGGTCGAAGCCGGCGGCGAGCAGCAGCGTCAGGACGAGCACGGCGCCGGTGACGGTGACGCCGTGCCGCAGCACGTCGCGCTCCGGGCCGCCCCTACCGCGCAGCCCGGGCGGGGCGGGCAGCAGGGCGGCGCCGGCGCCGAGCAGCGGGAGCACGACGGCGGCGGCGAGCAGCAGTCGCATGGTGGTGTCGTTGAGGCTGATCACGGCTCACTCCCCCGCGACGACGAGGACGGCGGCGACGGCCAGGACGAGGGTGCCGGCGACGATCGCGCTGAGGTAGGTCTGCACGTTGCCGGTCTGGGCGCGGCGGGCCGCGGCGCCGAGCAGCCCGGGCGCGGCGCCGGCGGCGCGCACGTAGGTGTCGACGACGGCCCGGTCGAGGAAGCGGACCAGGCGGGCGGCGGCCTCGGTGGGGCGGACGACGGCGGCCGCGTAGGCGGCGTCGGCGTGGAAGCCGGCGGCAGCGTGCGGGTGCAGGCCGCGCAGCAGGGCGGGTGCCGGGTCGACGGAGCCGCTCTCCGGGGCGTCCTCGTAGGCGCGGCGCCAGGCGGCGTAGGCGGCGAGGCCGCCGACCAGCGCGGCGCCGGTGGCCACCAGGGTGGTGGTGAGGGTGGGCGCGAGGTCGCCGCCGTCGAACCAGTCCGGCAGGACCGGGTAGGCGAGGCCGAGCAGCAGGGTGGGGAGCGCGAGCAGCCAGAGCACGGCGGCCATCACGGGGCTCGCGCCCTCGGAGACCGGCACCGGCTCGGTGCGCGCTCCCCCAGACTTCGTCTGGGAGGTGCCCCCACAAGCGAGGTCGTGGAAGGCGACCAGCCAGAGGCGGGCGGCGTAGCAGGCGGTGAGGAGCGCCGTGAGCAGCCCGGCGACCAGGACGATCCAGCCGGCGGCGGCCGGGACGCCGTGCCCGGGGTCGAGCGCGGCGTGCTCGGCGGCCGCTATCACCGCCTCCTTGGAGAAGAAGCCGGCGAACGGCGGGATGGCGGCGAGCGCGAGCAGCCCGATGGTCATGGTCCAGTAGGCGTCGGGGGCGCGGCGCCTGAGGCCGCGCATCCGGGACATGGCGGTCAGCGAGCCGGTGCCGGCGGTGTGGATGAGCACGCCGGCGGAGAGGAAGAGCAGGGCCTTGAACGCGCCGTGCGTCAGCAGGTGGAAGACCGCGGCCTCCCGGTCGGCGACGGCCAGGGCGCCCGTCATGTAGGCGAGTTGACCAATGGTGGAGTAGGCGAGCACCCGCTTGACGTCGTCCTGGGCGAGGGCGGCGAGCGCCGAGCCGATCATCGTGAGGGCCGCGACGACGGCGAGCGTCAGCAGGGCGGCCGTGGAGGCGGCGAAGACGGGCAGCAGCCGGGCCACGAAGTAGACGCCGGCGGCGACCATGGTGGCGGCGTGGATCAGCGCGGACACCGGGGTCGGGCCGGCCATCGCGTCCGGCAGCCAGGCGTGCAGCGGCACCTGGCCCGACTTGCCGGCCACGCCGGCGAGCAGCAGCAGGGCGATCAGGGTGGGGTGGGAGAGTTCGAGGCCGCCGTCGAGGAGCCGGCCCGCGATCTCGCTGACGCGGAAGGTGCCGGCCTCGTCGGCCAGGGCCAGGATGCCGATCAGGAACGGCACGTCGCCGAGCTTGGTGACCAGGAACGCCTTGAGCGAGGCGGCGCGGGCGGCCGAGGTGTCCCAGTAGTGGCCGACCAGGAAGTACGAGCAGACGCCCATCACCTCCCAGCCGACGAGCAGCACGATCAGGTCGTCGGCGTAGACGACGAGCAGCATGGCGGCGGTGAAGAGCGAGACCAGCGCGGCGTAGGAGGGGTAGCGGCGGTCGCCGCTCAGATAGCCCGTCGAGTACAGCTGCACACAGCCGGCGACGACCGCCACGAGCACCGCCACCAGCACGGCGAACCCGTCAAGGTTCAGGGCGAGTTGGATGTCGAGCCGGTCGTTGCCCGTGACCGTGAGGCGGGTCGCGGCGGTGATCGGCTCGTCGCCGCCCTGCCGCACGGCGACGTAGATCGCGAGGCCGGCGGAGGTGAGCGTCGGCAGCACGGCGAGCGGCCGGACGAAGCCGGGCGCGCGCCGGCCGGTCAGCAGGATCGCCGCGGCGGCGACGAACGGCAGCAGCGGCACGAGGACGGCGGCGGTCGTGGTGTTCACGAGGGATGGGTCTCCGAGGTCCGCTCCGCCGGCGTCTCGTCGAGCGGCGTGCGCGGCTCGCCGAGCTCGCGGAGCTGGTCGATGGCGGAGGTGCCGCGGGCGCGGTAGACGAGCAGCACGATGGCGAGACCGATGCCGATCTCGGCCGCGGCGAGGGCGATGAGGAAGAGCGTGAGGACCTGGCCCGAGTGCATGGCGTCGCGCAGCCACACGTCGAACGCGACCAGGTTGAGGCTGACGGCGGCGAGCATCAACTCCACCGACATCAGCACCAGGATGGCGTTGCGCCTGGCCAACACCCCGTACAGGCCGGTGCAGAAGAGCAGCACGGCGAGCACGGCCGGGTAGAGCAGGTGCATCAGCGCTCACCGCCGTCGCGCCGCCTGGTGCGGGAGACGACGATCGCTCCGACGAGGGCGGCGAGCAGCAGCACGGACAGCGCCTCGAACGGCAGCACCCACTCGCGGAACAGACTCTCGCCGATCTGCCCCGACTCGCCGTGCGGGGGGTCGAGTTCGATCCGCGCGGTGCGGAAGGCGTCGACGACGAGGACCACCAGGGCGGCGGCCGAGCCGAGCGACACGGCGAGCGCCACCGGCCGGTTGCCCGAGTCCGCGTCGGGCGACGGGCCGATGGGCGCCCTGGTGAGCATCAGGCCGAAGAGCAGCAGCACGACGACCGAGCCGAGGTAGATCAGCACCTGCACCCAGGCCACGAACTCGGCGGTGAGCAGCAGGTACTGGACGGCAAGGCCGCCGAGCGCGACCACCAGCCAGAGCGCCGCGTGCACCAACTCCCGGGTGGTGACGCAGCGGACGGCGGCGCCGAGGACGACGACCCCGACGATGAGGAAGACGACCTCCTGCCCGGTCACGTCCCCTCCTGTTCGTCCCGCTCGACGGCCTTGCGGGCGGCGGCTATCTCCTTGGGCTCCTCGCCCGCCGCGTCGAGCGTGGGCGGCTCGGGCACGGTCCACATCCACGCGCGCAACGCCTCGCGCTCGTGGGTGAGTTCGCGGATGTCGGTGGTGGCGTACTCGAACTCGGGCGACCAGAAGAGGGCGTCGAACGGGCAGACCTCGACGCAGATCCCGCAGTACATGCAGAGCGAGAAGTCGATGGCGAAGCGGTCGAGCACGTTGCGGCTGCGCTCGCGCCCGCCGGGGGTCGCGGGCGGCACGGTCTCCTTGTGCGAGTCGATGTAGATGCACCAGTCGGGGCACTCGCGGGCGCAGAGCATGCAGACCGTGCAGTTTTCCTCGAACAGCGCGATGACGCCCCGGCTGCGGGGCGGCAGTTCGGGGCGCCGCTCCGGGTACTGCTGGGTGACCGCGCGGCGGGTCATGGCGCGCAGCGTGATCGCCAGCCCCCGGGCGAGTCCTGACCCGAGGCTCATCCTGACACCACCACCTTGATCACGCCCGTCAACGCGATCTGGGCCAGGGCGAGGGGCACCAGCGCGGTCCAGGCGAACTTCTGGATCTGGTCGACGCGGAGCCTGGGCCAGGCGACGCGGGCCCAGATGACGAGGAAGCTGAGCGCGCCGGTCTTGAGCAGCATCCACAGCCAGCCGAGCTGGTCGGACCACGGCCCGTGCCAGCCGCCGAGAAACAGCACGGCCGTGAGGGCGGAGACGACGACGATGCCGGCGTACTCGGCGAGCAGGAAGAGCGCGAAGCGGAGGCCCGAGTACTCGGTGTACGCACCGAAGATGATCTCCTCGGGGGCGATCGGCGCGTCGAACGGCGGGCGTTGCAGCTCGGCGAGCCCGGCGGTGAAGAAGACGAAGCCGCCGACGAGTTGCCACGGCACCCACCACCACTCGAACTCGCCGAGTATCCCGGTGAGCGAGAGGGTGCCGGCGGCCATCGCGACGGATGCGGCGGACAGCAGCAACGGCAGCTCGTAGGCCATGAGTTGGGCGGCGGTTCGGAGGGCGCCGAGCAGCGAGTACTTGTTGGCCGACGCCCAGCCGGCCATCAACGAGCCGAGCACGCCGATGCCGAGGACGGCGAGCACGAAGAAGATGCCGGCGTCGATGACCTGCCCGACCATGCCGTCGGGTCCGAGCGGGATGGCCACGAGGACGATCAGGTACGGGATGAGCGCGACGGCGGGCGCGAGTTGGAAGACACGGCGGTCGGCGCCGGCCGGGACGGTGTCCTCCTTCTGCGCGAACTTGACGCCGTCCGCGATGAGTTGGGCCCAGCCGTGGAACCCGCCGGCGTGCATGGGGCCGAGCCGGCCCTGCATGTGCGCCATGGCCTTGTGCTCGGTCTGCCCGACGAGCAGGGGCAGCACGAGAAACGCGACCACGACCGCCGCGACCCGCACGGCCACGTCCCACACGTCCACTACGCCTCCCTCTCCGACCCAGAGCGGGGCGCCTCCGGCGCGGGGTCGGCGGACCCGTCGTCCTCGGGCTCGGCGGCACCGCGCGCCTCCGGCGCCTTGGCGCCGGGGGGTGGCTCGCTCTTGGCGGTGGCCCGCTGGCTGGCCGAACCGTCGGCCGCCGAGCGGCTACGACGAGGCGGCCGGGAGTCGCCAGCCTCCGCCGGCGAGGCGCCACGCGGCGAATCCGCATCGGGTCCACGCCACGGCGCGGACGGGGACGCGGAGCCGGAGGCGTCCGTGGCCGCCGCAGGCGGCGCGGCGCCACGCTGACTCGCCGAACCGTCGGCCGCCGAGCGGCTACGACGAGGCGGCCTGTCGGCCTTGCCCGGCGCAGCCGCTTCGCGGCGGGGCCTGGCCGTGGGCCGGCGGGCGGCGGGGGCCGCCACGGGCGGCAGCGTGCCGGCCTGGGGGCCCCAT
>NZ_SMKC01000450.1 GCF_004348315.1 Streptomyces sp. 8K308
CCACGGGACCCCGCCTCTCCCGGGGGACCCTCGCCCATTGCCGCCGCGCCGCGGCCACCAGCCGCCCGAGACCGCGCGCCACCACCCGCCGCGGGCGCCACACCCCGTCCACTACAGCGTGATCCCGCCCAGCAGGTTCGCGATGCTGGCGCCGCCCGCCGCGATGCTCGGCGCCACCGCCGTCCCCGACAAATAGAAACCGAACAGCGCGCACACCACCGCGTGCGACATCTTCAACCCGTCCTTGCGGGAGAAGAGGAACACGATGACTCCCAGCAGGACGACACCCGAGATGGAAAGGATCATGAGCACTCCAGACACGACCGAGCGGCCTTCACGGTAAGCACTCTAAGGATCACAAGGGGTGATCATTGCTCGACAGGCGCATAAGGGTGAAAGTGTCGGAACTCCGTCCGGCCCCCTCAACAGCCCGCCCACGAGGGGCGATGCGGTGCGGGAGCGGGCGCGGACCTCGGTAGGCTGGCCTTCGGTCGAGGGCAAGAAGGAGCAAGGACGATGGCAGAGAGTGCGCAGCCGTTGTCGCCGCGGGCCAGGCTGGCCGTGACGGCGGGAAAGGCGGCGGCGGCGGTGTCGCGGGCCGCGGGCCGCGGCAGCGGATCGGTGATCGGCGGCAAGGTCGCCCTCAAACTGGATCCGGAGCTGCTCGGCCGGCTCGCCGGCCATCTCGACGTGGTCCTGGTCTCCGCGACCAACGGCAAGACCACCACCACCCGGCTCATCGCCGAGGCCCTGCGCGCCGCCGGCGAGGTCGTCTCCAACGCGCTGGGCGCCAACATGCCGGCCGGCATCACCTCAGCCCTGTCGGCCGGCGCCCACGCCAGGTACGGCGTCATCGAGGTGGACGAGAAGTACCTTGCCGGAGTCGCCAGGGACGTGTCGCCCAAGGCCATCGCCCTGCTGAACCTCTCCCGCGACCAGCTGGACCGCGCGGCCGAGACCCGGATGCTCGCCGAGCGCTGGCGCGAGGGCCTGCAGGGCCTCAAGACCACCGTGATCGCCAACGCGGACGACCCGCTGGTCGTCTGGGCCGCCTCGTCCTCGGGGCAGGTCGTCTGGGTCGCGGCCGGCCAGGAGTGGAAGGACGACGCCTGGTCGTGCCCCGCCTGCGGCGGCGTGCTCCAGCACCACGGCGACGACTGGCGCTGCGGCGAGTGCGGCTTCGGCCGCCCCACCCCCACCTGGGTGCTCTCCGGCGACCACGTGCTCGACCCCAACGGCTCGGCGTGGCCCATCCAGCTCCAGCTGCCGGGCCGGGCCAACAAGGCCAACGCCACCAGCGCCGCCGCCGTCGCCGCCACCTTCGGCGTCGCCCCGCAGGTCGCCCTGCAGCGCATGCAGGCGGTCACCGCGGTCGCCGGCCGCTACGACGTCGTCTCCTTCCAGGGCCGCGACATCCGGCTGCTGCTCGCCAAGAACCCGGCGGGCTGGCTCGAGACGTTCTCGCTGATCGACCCGCCGCCCGCCCCGGTGCTCCTATCGGTCAACGCCCGCAGCGCCGACGGCACCGACACCTCCTGGCTGTGGGACGTCGACTACACGCGACTCGCCGGCCACCCCGTCGTCGTCATCGGCGACCGGCGCCTCGACCTCGCCGTCCGCCTCGAGGTCGCCGCCGTCGACTTCCGGGTCTGCGCGACCTTCCAGGAGGCGCTCCAGCAGCTCCCGCCCGGCCGCGTCGAGGCCATCGCCAACTACACGGCCTTCCAGGACCTGCGCCGCGTCGTCGGCAACTGACCTCCACCCGACATCCCGTACAGCCATCTCATCAGGCGGAAGGAACGGCACGCATGAGCTCATCGACCCTGCGGGTGGTCTGGGTCTACCCCGACCTGCTCAGCACCTACGGCGACCAGGGCAACGTCCTGGTGGTCGAGCGCCGGGCCAGGCAGCGCGGACTCGCCGTGGAGCGCGTCGATGTCCGCTCCGACCAGCAGATCCCCACCTCCGGCGACATCTACCTCATCGGCGGCGGCGAGGACCGCCCCCAGCGCCTCGCCGCCGAGCGGCTGCGCCGGGACGGCGGCCTGCACCGCGCCGCGGAGAACGGCGCCATCATCTTCTCCGTCTGCGCCGGCTACCAGATCCTCGGCCACGAGTTCATCAACGACCTCGGCCAGCGCGAACCGGGCCTCGGCCTCCTCGACGTGGTCAGCACCCGCGGCGAGGGCGAGCGCTGCGTCGGCGACGTCCTCGCCGACATCGACGACGCCCTCGGCCTGCCTCAGCTCACCGGCTTCGAGAACCACCAGGGCATCACCCACCTCGGCCCCGGCGTCCGTCCCTTCGCCCGCGTCCGCGTCGGCAAGGGCAACGGCACGGGGGACGGCACTGAGGGCGCCTGGCGCGACACGGTGATCGGCACCTACATGCACGGCCCCGTCCTCGCCCGCAACCCCGGGATCGCCGACCTGCTGCTGCGGCTCACCCTGGACGTCCGCGCCCTGCCCCCGGTCGACGACCGCTGGTACGAGGCGCTGCGCGCCGAGCGCATCGCCGCCGCCACCCAGGCGGCCTGACGGGCACCCTGGCCGCCGCCGCGGCCAGGGCGTTTCCTATGGTTGACGCGCGGGGGAGCTGCGAGCGGGAGTACACCGGAGATGGAAAACCACGGCCACGGATCGGGCATGGACCTGCCGCCGTTCACGCTCTCACGAGCGCTCGAACTCGGCGGCGACCCGGTCTTCCTCATCGGCTGCCTGGCCGTCCTCGCCCTCTACGGCTGGGGCGTGCTGCGGTTGGTCCGCCGGGGTGACCGCTGGTCACCGGGCCGCACCGTCTCCTTCGCCCTCGGCGTCGTCTCCATCGCCGCCGTCACCTGCACCGGGCTCAACGACTACGGCATGGTGCTGTTCAGCGCCCACATGCTCCAGCACATGGTCATCAGCATGGTCTCCCCGATCCTGCTGCTGCTCGGCGCCCCCGTCACCCTGCTGCTGCGGGCCCTGCCCACGGCGCCCCGCGGTCGCCGCGGCCCCCGTGAGCTCTTGGTCCGGCTGCTGCACAGCCGGTACGTGAGCGTGGTGACCAGCCCGCTGTTCACCATCACGCTCTTCGTCGCCAGCCTCTACGGCCTCTACTTCACGCCGCTGTTCGACTTCCTGATGGGCTCGCGCGTCGGCCACCTGGCGATGATGCTGCACTTCCTCGCCGTCGGCCTGGTGTTCTTCTGGCCCATCATGGGTGTCGACCCGGGCCCGCACCGGCCGAGCCACCTGATGCGGATGCTGGAACTCTTCGCCACCATGCCGTTCCACGCCTTCTTCGGCATCGCGCTGATGATGGCCTCCGAGCCCATGGTGGACACCTTCGCCGACCCGCCGGCCTCGCTGGCCGTCGACGCGGTCGCCGACCAGTCGAGCGCCGGCGGCATGGCCTGGGCCTTCAGCGAGATCCCCACCGTCGTGGTGCTGGTCGCCCTGGTCATCCAGTGGTACCTGTCCGAGGAGCGCCGGGCCCGCCGTCAGGACCGCACCGCCGACCGCGACGGCGACCGCGAGCTCGAGGCGTACAACGCCTATCTCGCCTCCCTCCGCTCCCGCGCCGGCTGACTCCGAGGCGCCGCCCGCCACTCCGGCGCGAGCACGGACCAGACCTCCACGTCGTGCCGCTGGCCCCGGTGGGGGTAGCTCTCGCGCAGCACGCCGTCCTTCGTCATCCCCAGCCGCCTGGCCACGGCGATGCTCGCCTCGTTCGCCGCCGACGCCAGCCACTCCACGCGGTGGATCCCCCGCTCCTCCACGGCCCAGTCGATGATCACGCGCGCGGCCCGCGTCACGAGCCCCCTGCCCACCGCCGACGGCTCGAGCCAGCAGCCGGCCTCGGCCGTGCCGCGTTCGACGACATCGTCCGGAAGAGGACGCCGCCCACCAGCGTGCCGTCCACCCAGATCCCGTAGATGCGCCCGGTGTCGGCCGCCACCTTCTCCGCGTACGCCTGGAGGTAGGCGCGGCTCGACGGCAGATCCGTGACGGCGTCCGGGAGCGCGATGTACCGCCCGACGAACTCCCGACCCCGCTCCATGTGGGCCAGGAACTCCTCGGCCCGCCACGGCTCCAGCGGACGCAGCTCCGTTCCGTCCGCGCCCAGGGATATCGCGAACATCTCGCCTCCACCCGCCCGGTCACACGTGCGTCGGATCCCCTCACGCCCCACCCGCGCCAGCCGCCCCGGTCGCCTCGCCGCCCAACGTCCGCGCCAGGAAGGCGAACGCGGCCTCCTGGGCCGGCACGTCGAAGCGGTGCGGGCCGTCCGCGAAGCGGAACGCGTAGCCCTCCGGTCGCCCGGCCAGCTCGTACAGCGCCCGCAGCCTCCGGTGCGCCGCCCGCATGCCCTCGGGCGAGAACAGCGCGTCGTCCCGCAGGTACTGGACCTGTAGCGGATCCGGCGCCCGGCTGGCCGCGACGTCCGGCCAGTCGGCCACCCGGCCAAGGCCCGGCGGGAACAGCATCCAACTGTGCGGCGCCACATGTCGGTCCAACATCTCGGCGAAGCCGCTCATCATGCCGACCACCACGGTGGCCGCCACCGCGTCGTGGACGGTCCGCAGCAGCACCGCCCGCGCCCCGCCGCCGGAGAACCCCACGCAGCCGACGCGCCCCGCGTCGACGTCAGGGCGCGACGCCAGGTAGCGGAGCGCCGCCCCGTCCTCCCGCAGGATGGTGGCGGCCACGCTCGTGCCCAACAGCGTGCAGTACTTTGCCACCGTGTGCTCATGGCCCCGGGCCACGATGTCGTACCGCTCCGACAGGCCCGGCTCCCGCCC
>NZ_SMKC01000451.1 GCF_004348315.1 Streptomyces sp. 8K308
GGTGGGTGGGGGGAAGAACCACGGCTAGGACGTGACCCGCACGTCGGAGACGAGCCCGCTGCGGGCCACCAGCCGGGATCGGCTCGCCGTCCGGGACTGGAGCCAGGCGCCGCCCAACGCGCCGAGGACCAGGATCGCGCCGAGCCACGCAGTCCAGACGTAGCCGAGGCCGCCGTCGATCACCAGGCCGCCGGCCCAGGGGCCGATCGTGTTGCCGGTGTTGAACGCGGAGGTGGCGGTCGCCCCAGCCAGGGTCGGCGCCGCGGCGCCCGCGACGTTGAAGATCCGCGCGTTGAGACCCGGCGCGCACAGGAAGGAGGCGAAGCCGAGCAGCCCGGCCAGCGTCACGACGGCCGCCGGCACCGAGACCAGCAGCGCGACCAGGACCAGCACCCCGGCCGCGGAGGCCAGGCCGGCGTAGAGCGTGCCGAACATGTGCTGGTCGGCGAGGCGTCCGCCGAGCGCCGTGCCGCCGAGCGCGCCCACGCCGTAGAGCACGAGCGCCACCGGGACCCAGCCCTCGGCCAGTCCCGAGACGTCGGTGAGCAGCGGCGCGAGGTAGGAGAAGAAGCAGAAGGTGCCGGCCGCGAAGAGCGCGATCGTGGCGCTGGCGAGCCAGACCATGCCGCGCCGGTAGATCCGCAGTTCGTCGCGGAGCCTTGGCCCCTCGGCCGTGGCCTCCCGCGTGGTGTGCGGCACGAAGAGCAGCACGCCGACCAGGCCGATCGCGGCGAGCAGCGCCACCGCCCAGAACGCGGAGCGCCAGCCGAGGGACTGGCCGAGCACCGCGCCGCCCGGCACGCCGGTGATGTTGGCGATGCTGAGGCCGCCGATCATCACCGCCATCGCCCGGGCCCGGGCGTCGTGCGGCACCAGCGAGATGGCCACGGCGGCGCCCACCGCCCAGAAGCCGGCGCACGCCAACGCGCTCACCACCCGGCAGACGAAGAGCAGCGCGTAGTTCGGGGCCAGCGCCCCCACCACGTGGCCGGCCGCGAACACCGCGAGCAGCCAGACGAGGGTCAGCCGCCTGGGCAACCTCCCGGTGGCGGCGGCCAGCACCGGCGCGCCGACCACCATGCCGATGGCGAACGCCGATATCAGCAGGCCGGCCGTCGGGATGGAGACGTGGAGGTCGTCGGCCACCTCGGGCAGCAGCCCGGAGAGCATGAACTCCGAGGTGCCCAGTGCGAAAACCGCCGCGCCGAGGACGTATACGGCCAGGGGGAGTCGGGAGCGGGTCGCGCCGTCGGGCGCGTCGGACGTGGCTGAGCTGTGGGGAGGGGACACGTTCCGGTGCAACGCGGCGGGCTCCGCGCCGCATTCCCCCACGCTCCGCCCCACGTCCGAACCGGCCGCCGAAGGCCGTCGCCGACGCCCGTCGCCGTTGGGCGGATCTCTGAAAGCGGGCCGGGCACGAGCCGCGGCGCGTCAGCCCCGGGCGTCGGCGAGCGAGCCGAGCGGCGCCACCTCGTGGCCCGTCACCCCGCACACCCAGCGCGGATCCTCGCCGAGCTCGGGTTCCAGGTCCAGCGCGTGGGGCTCCCGCTCGGGCGCCCGCTCGCACAGGGGGCACAGCGGCCAGCGCCCGTGGTGCTCGAGCAGCGCGTCCTGCATGTCCTGGGCCAGCAGCCCGGGCACGAAAACCGCGCCCTCCGGCCACTGGTCGGACCACCAACGCCGATGGGAAACTGCCTTCTCCAACATGGAAACTTCCTTCGGACCGGCCAGTCCGTCGGCGGTCAGATCCGCCAGCACCAGGGCCCTGCCCCGGTGGATGGCCTCTTCCGAAGTCGGCTGCTCCATACAGACCATTGGACCATCACCTGGCACACCAGCGGATACCGACCAGCGCACCCGGGGGCTTGACGGACCCTCGTCCCCGAAAATACGTTTCGCCTGTGAGGAATGCGATGAAGGAAAATTTCGTCCGACGTGTCGGCAGACCCCGACCCGTCGCCGCCGTCGCACCCCGTCCTGCTCCCCCGGAGCCCGGGGCGCTCGCCGCGAAGGTGCGAACCATGGCGCCTTCCATGACCCGTTCCATGCAGCGCGTCGCGGAGACCGTCGCCGGCGACCCGGCCGGCTGCGCCGCTCTCACCGTCACCGGCCTCGCTGAGCGCACCGGCACCAGCGAGGCCACCGTCGTCCGCACGGCCCGGTTGCTCGGCTACCCCGGCTACCGTGACCTGCGCCTCGCGCTGGCCGGGCTCGCCGCCCAGCAGGCGTCGGGCGCGGCCCCGGCCGTCACCGCGGACATCTCGGTCGACGACCCGCTGAGCGACGTCGTCGCCAAGCTGGCGCAGGACGAGCGGCAGACCCTCACCGACACGGCCGGCGCGCTCGACCTGGCCCAGCTCGAGGCGTCGGTCAGCGCGCTCGCCGCCGCCCGCCGGATCGACGTCTACGGCGTCGGCGCCTCGGCGCTCGTCGCCCAGGACCTGGCGCAGAAGCTGCTCCGCATCGGACTCGTCGCCCACGCGCACTCCGACCCGCACCTGGCCGTCACCAACGCGGTCCAGCTGCGCGCCGGGGACGTCGCCGTCGCCATCACCCACTCCGGCCGAACGGTTGACGTCATCGAGCCGCTCCAGGCCGCGTTCGACCACGGCGCCACCACGATGGCCATCACCGGACGCCCGGACGGCGAGGTCACCCAGTACGCGGACCACGTGCTGACCACCTCGACCGCCAGGGAGAGCGAGCTGCGGCCGGCCGCCATGTCCAGCCGCACCAGCCAACTCCTTGTCATCGACTGCCTGTTCATCGGCGTCGCACAGCGCACCTACGAGTCGGCCGCACCCGCGCTGCACGCCAGCTACGAGGCCCTGGCCCACCGCCACTCGCCGCGCGAGCGCTGAGCCGGCCGGCCTCGCGCGCACGGCCGACATCGCCCGCCCCGGCCCCCCTCGCCCAAAACATGGAGAGCCGACCCGCCATGTCCACGGATTTTGACTCGTTGACCACCGAGGCCCACCGGCCAGAGCTCGCCGAGATCGACCAGCGCTCGACGCTGGACATCGCCCGGGCCATGAACGCCGAGGACGCCCTCGTCCCGGCCGCCGTGGCGGCCCAACTGCCGAGCATCGCGGCCGCCATCGACGCCGCCGCCGAGCGGATGGCCCGCGGCGGACGCCTGCTCTACCTGGGCGCCGGCACCGCCGGGCGGCTCGGGGTGCTCGACGCCAGCGAGTGCCCGCCCACCTTCAACACGGAGCCCGGCGAGGTCATGGGCCTGATCGCCGGCGGCCCCGAGGCCATGGTCTCGGCGGTGGAGGGCGCAGAGGACAGCGAGCGGCTGGCCGCCACCGACCTGGACGCGGTCGGCGTCACGGCCGACGACGTGGTGGTCGGCGTCTCGGCCTCGGGGCGCACGCCGTACGCTGTGGGCGCGGTGCGGCACGCGCGCACCAGGGGGGCGCTGACCGTCGGCCTCTCCTGCAACCCGGGGTCGCCGCTGGCCGCCGCGGCCGACCACGGCATCGAGGTGGTGGTGGGCCCCGAGCTGATCGCGGGCTCCACCAGGCTGAAGGCGGGCACGGCGCAGAAACTGGTGCTCAACATGTTCTCGACAATCAGCATGATCCGGCTCGGCAAGACGTACGGGAACCTGATGGTGGACGTGCGGGCCTCGAACGAGAAGCTGCGGGCCCGCTCGCGGCGGATCGTCCACCTGGCGACGGGCGCGTCGGACACGGTGATCGAGGAGGCGCTCACCGCCACCGGCGGCGAGGTCAAGAACGCCATCCTCACCATCATCGGCAGGGTCGACGCGGACACCGCGGCTCGGCTCCTCGCCGAGAGCCACGGCCACCTGCGGGCGGCCCTCACGGCGGCGGGTGCCAGGTGACCGCGGGTCCCGCGGCCGAGGCGCTGGCGGCGGCCGGCCTCGACGCCGCCGAGGTGGTCGGTGCCGAGCCGCTGACCGGCGGCACCTACAACACGCTGCACCGGCTGTCGCTGCGGGACGGCCGGCGGCTGATCCTCAAGGTCCCGCCGCCGGCCGACACGCCCGGGCTGTCCCACGAGCGCGGGCTGCTGTTCGGCGAGGCCGCCTTCTACCGGGCGGCGGCTGGCACGGCGCCGGTGCCGGAGGTCGTGTCGTTCGGCGAGGACTATCTGCTGATGACGGAGTGCCCGGGCGTGTCCTGGCACGAGGCGCCGCCCGCCGAAGGGGAACGGGCGGGGCTGCGGCGCGAGTTGGGGGCGCTCGTCGGCCGGCTGCACGCCATCCGCGGCCCTGGCTTCGGCTATCCGGGCGGCGCCCTGCCGGTCTCGGCCGACTGGCGCGGCACCTTCACCACCATGCTCGACGTGGTGCTGACCGACGCCGAACGGTACGCCGCGCCGTTGCCGGTGCCGCCCGATCGGATCCGCGACCTCGCCGCCGCGGTGGCGCCGACGCTGGACGAGGTGCGGGAGCCGGCGCTGGTCCACTACGACCTGTGGGCCGGCAACGTGCTGCTCGCGGACGGCCGCGTCAGCGCGCTCATAGACGGCGAGCGGATGTTCTGGGGCGATCCCCTGGCGGACTTCGCGTCGCTCTGCCTGCTCGCTCCGCTCGACCGCGAGCTGCTCGACGGCTACGCCTCGGTGGGCGGCCGGGTCGACTTCACCGCGGAGGAACGGACGCGGATGGCGCTCTACCGGACGTACCTGTACGTGATCATGCTGGCCGAGTGTGCGCCGCGGGGCTACGGGGCGGACGAAGTGGCGTCGCGGGTCCGGGCGGTGACGCCGCGGCTTCGGGACGCCCTGGCGG
>NZ_SMKC01000452.1 GCF_004348315.1 Streptomyces sp. 8K308
CGGCCTGCGGCCGGCGGCGTGCGGGTCACGACCGATGGCCTCCGGGCCGTGCCCGCTTCGCGGCCTGCGGCCGGCGGCGTGCGGGTCACGACCGATGGCCTCCGGGCCGTGCCCGCTTCGCGGCCTGCGGCCGGCGGCGTGCGGGTCACGACCGATGGCCTCCGGGCCGTGCCCGCTTCGCGGCCTGTTGGCCGAAGTCTCGGCGGCCGGCGGCCGGCAGCCCTCGAGCCGTGGTTGCTTTGCGGCTCGCCGGCTGGCGCTGGGCCGTCCGCCTGCCGGCCTGTGGCCGATTGGGGCCTCAGCTACCTGTGGCCTGCGGCCGGCGGCCTGTGGTGTGGGTCGGTTACGACCGATGGTCTCCGAGCTGTGGTCGCCTCGCGGCTTGCTGGCCAGCGCTTGGCCGCTCGCCCGCCGGTCTGCGGCCGGTCGATCGGTTGAGGCCTCAGCGGCCGCCGGCCCGCGGCCGAATCAGTGGCCTGCGGGCCGCGGCCCGCGGCGTGTCGGTTACGGCCGATGGTCCCTAGCCGTGGCCGCTTTGCGGCCTGCGGCTGGCCCTTGGCCGCCCACTCGCCGGCCTGCGGCCGGCCGATCGGTCAAGGCCTCGGCGGCCTGCGGCCCGCCGGCCTGCGGCCCGCCGGCCTGCGGCCGAAGCCTCGACGGCCGGCGGCCTGTGGCCGGCCGATCGGTTGAAGCATCAGCCGCCAGCCGCCAGCCGCCAGCCGCCAGCCTGCGGCCGAAGCCTCAGCGGCCAGCGGACCGTGGCCTGCGGCGTATCGGTTACAGCCGATGGTCCCTGAGCCGTGGCCGCTCTGCGGCCTGCCAGCTGGCCCTTGGCCTGCGGCTCGACCACCCGCCAGCCTGCCGGCCTGCCGGCCTGCCGGCCTGCGGCCGGAGGGTCAGCGGGCAGCGTCTCGCATGCGGTCGAGGCGGCGGAGGATGACGCCCTCGCGGAGGGCCCAGGGGCAGATCTCGAGGGATTCGACGCCGAACAGGTCCATCGTCGCCTCGGCGACCACCGCGCCGGCGAGGAGCTGGCGGGCGCGGCCCTCCGAGACGCCGGGGAGCTGTTGGCGCTCCCGCACCGGGAGTTCGGCCAGCTTCTGGCCCCACGTCCGCAGGTCCTCGCGGCTGAGGTCGCGCCGCACGTAGAGGCCCTCGGAGGTGCGGGCCGCGCCGGCGATCCTCGCCAGCTGCTTGAACGTCTTGGACGTGGCCACTACCCGGTCGGCCGCGCCGAAGCGGGTGAAGTCGCCAACCACGCGCGCCACTTGGGACCGCACATCGCGCCGCAGCGTCCGCACGTCGGCCGGCGACGGCGGGTCGCCCGGCAGTCGGGCCGCCGTCAGCCGCCCCGCGCCCAACGGCAGCGAGACCGCCGCGTCCGGCTCCTCGTCGAGGCCGAACGCGATCTCCAACGAGCCCCCGCCGATGTCGAACATCAGCAGCCGCCCCGCCGACCAGCCGAGCCAGCGCCGCGCCGCCAGGAATGTCAGCCGCGCCTCGTCGGCGCCGGAGAGCACCTGCAGCGCGACGCCCGTCTCGTCGGCGACCCGCGCCAGCACCGAGTCGGCGTTGCTTGCCTCCCGCACCGCCGAGGTGGCGAACGGCAGCAGGTCGGCGACGCCCTGGTCCTCGGCGACCTCGAGCGCCTCCCGGATGGTGGCCACCAGGCGGTCGACGCCGTCCTGCCCGATCGCGCCGCGCGCGTCGAGAAGTTCGGCGAGCCGCAGCTCCGCCTTGTGCGAGTAGGCGGGAAGCGGCCGGGCACCCGGATGCGCGTCAACCACCAGAAGGTGAACCGTGTTGGAACCGACGTCGAGAACACCGAGCCTCATGGGGGTCAACGCTACCGTCACCCTTACCCTGACTGTGTGGCGAAGACGAAGAGGGCGAAGCCGGGCAGAACCGTCAGGAAGCTCGACGGAGCGCGACGGCGTGCGGCGGGTGACGAGGTCGATCTCGATCACCCCAGGGCGTGGGTCGAGTTCCGCGACCCGGCCGACCCCGAGCAGGTGTTCCGTTGCGACCTGACGTGGCTCACGTCGCGCTGGCAGTGCGTCTTCGGCAGGGGCTGCCAGGGGATAGAGGCCGGCCGGTCGACGGACGGCTGCTGCACCCTCGGTGCGCACTTCTCCGACGAGGACGACGAGCGGCGGGTCGGCGAGCACATGGCGCGGCTGACCCCGGAGACCTGGCAGTACCACCCCGAGGGCACCTCGGCGGACGGCTGGGTGGAGAAGGACGAGGACGGCGAGCGGCGCACCCGGCGGATCGACGGCGCCTGCGTCTTCCTGAACCGACCGGGGTTCGCGGGAGGCGAGGGGTGCGCGCTGCACACGCTGGCGCTGCGCGAGGGGCGCGAGCCGCTGGAGACCAAGCCGGACGTGTGCTGGCAGCTGCCGGTGCGCCGGACCTACGAGTGGGTGGACCGGCCGGACGGTGAGCAGGTGCTGTACGTCTCGATCGGCGAGTACGACCGGCGGGGCTGGGGGCCGGGCGGCCACGACCTGCACTGGTGGTGCACGGGGGCGCCGGCGGCGCACGGGGCGGCCGAGCCGCTGTACGTGACGTACCGGCCCGAGCTGACGGAGATGATGGGGAAGGAGGGGTACGAGGTGCTGGTGTCCCTGTGCGAGACGCGCCTGGCGGCGCTGACCGCCGACCGCCGGCCGCTCCTCCCGCTCCTGGCCCCGCACCCGGCCGACCCGCACCCGGCCGACCCGCTCCCGGCCGACCCGTCGCCCGCGACCTGAGCCGGCCTGCCGGGTGGGAGAACCCCGTCGTCTCGGAGGGCGGAAACCGTGTCCCAGAACGCGGGCGGGGGGCGTAACCTCGGTGGCAGTCGTATCGCCCGCCAAGGGCAGGGCAGTCGTATCGCCCCGCGAGGGGAAAGGCAGGAGACACCGAGATGGCGACACTGAGGTCCCGCACCGTCACCCACGGCCGTAACGCAGCGGGTGCCCGCTCCCTGCTTCAGGCCGCCGGCGTAGACCGCGCGGACTTCGGGAAGCCGATCATCGCCGTGGCCAACAGCTTCACCGAGTTCGTGCCGGGCCACACCCACCTCCAGCCGGTCGGCCGGATCGTCTCCGAGGCGATCAAGGAGGCCGGCGGCATCCCCCGCGAGTTCAACACCATCGCCGTGGACGACGGCATCGCCATGGGCCACGGCGGCATGCTGTACTCGCTGCCGTCCCGGGACCTGATCGCCGACTCCGTCGAGTACATGGTCGAGGCGCACTGCGCGGACGCGCTGATCTGCATCTCCAACTGCGACAAGATCACCCCCGGCATGCTGATGGCCGCGATGCGGCTCAACATCCCGACGGTCTTCGTCTCCGGCGGCCCGATGGAGGCCGGCCAGACGACCCTGGTGGACGGCACCGTCCGCAAGCTCGACCTGGTCAACGCCATCGCCGACGCCGCCAACGACAGCGTCTCGGACGAGGACATCCGCCGCATCGAGGACAACGCCTGCCCGACCTGCGGCTCCTGTTCCGGCATGTTCACGGCCAACTCGATGAACTGCCTGGTCGAGGCCATCGGCCTGGCCCTCCCGGGCAACGGCTCGGTCCTCGCCACCCACACCGCGCGCCGCGCGCTCTACGAGGAGGCCGGCCGGACCGTCGTCCAGCTCGCCAGGCGGTTCTACGACGAGGACGACGCGACCGTGCTGCCCCGCGCCGTCGGCTCGCGCGCCGCGTTCGAGAACGCCATGGCGCTCGACGTCGCGATGGGCGGCTCCACCAACACCGTGCTGCACCTGCTGGCCGCCGCCCAGGAGGCCGGCCTTGACTACGGTCTGAAGGAGATCGACGCGCTCTCCCGCCGGATGCCCTGCCTGTCCAAGGTGGCGCCGAACGGCAACTACTACATGGAGGACGTGCACCGCGCCGGCGGCATCCCCGCCATCCTGGGCGAGCTGTACCGGGCCGGCCTGCTCCGCGAGGACGTGCACACGGTGCACAGCCCCTCGCTCGCCGACTGGCTCAAGAGCTGGGACATCCGCGGCGGCTCCCCGTCACCCGAGGCGGTCGAGCTGTTCCACGCGGCCCCCGGCGGCCGCCGCTCGGCCAGCGCCTTCTCGCAGTCCGAGCGCTGGGAGACCCTCGACACCGACGCCGAGAACGGCTGCATCCGCGACATCGCGCACGCCTACTCGACCGAGGGCGGCCTGGCCGTGCTCTACGGCAACCTCGCGGAGGACGGCTGTGTCGTGAAGACCGCCGGCGTCGACGAGTCGATCTGGACGTTCGAGGGCCCGGCCGTGGTGGTCGACTCCCAGGAGGACGCGGTCGCCGCCATCCTGGGCAAGCGGGTCAAGGAGGGCGACGTGGTCGTCATCCGCTACGAGGGCCCGCGCGGCGGCCCCGGCATGCAGGAGATGCTGCACCCCACCTCGTTCCTGAAGGGGCGGGGCCTGGGCAAGAAGTGCGCGCTGGTCACGGACGGTCGGTTCTCAGGCGGCACCTCCGGCCTGTCCATCGGCCACTGCTCCCCGGAGGCCGCGGCCGGCGGCACCATCGCGCTGGTGCGGGACGGCGACCGGATCAGGATCGACATCCCGAGCCGGAGCCTGGAGCTGCTGGTCTCCGACGAGGAGCTGGCCGCCCGCCGTGCCGAGCTGAACGGCACGTACGTGCCGGCGCAGCGTGACCGCAAGGTCTCGGTCGCGCTGCGCGCCTACGCCGCCATGGCCACCAGCGCGGACAAGGGCGCCGTGCGGGACGTCACCAAGCTGGAAGGCTGAGCC
>NZ_SMKC01000453.1 GCF_004348315.1 Streptomyces sp. 8K308
CGCCTACGCGCTGCCCCGTTCTGTCGGTCAGTTCATCGGAGCCCTCTCGACTCCCCCTCGTTTAACGGCCGTTGACGCGGGCCTCGCGGGCCATGTCCATCGGCTTCAGCGACATCGCCGCGGTCCGCGCGCGCCGGCTGATCCGGGCCTGCACGTCCCGCACCTGGGCCAGCAGCCGGCGGCTGTGCAGCGTCATCTCCAGCTCGAACCGGCTGCGCGGGTCGCGCAGCACCGGGCCGAACAGCTTCTCGAGCTGCCGCAGCCGGTAGTGGACGGTCTGCGGGTGCACCTTGAGGGTCTTGGCCGCCTCCGGGGCGCCGCCGCCCTCGAGCCAGGCCAGCAGCGTCGTCTCAAGACGCGCGCTCTGCGCCGGCTTCAGCGCCTCGAGCGGCCGCAGCCAGCGGGTCGAGAGCGCGCGCACCAGGGACTCGTCCTGGAGGAGCAGCAGCGCGGGCAGATGGTCCTCGACGAAAAGGAGTTGGGCCTCGGGCGCCAGATCCACGAGCCGCCGCGCCCAGCGCAGCGAGGAGCGGGCCTCCCCCAGCGGCACCACGTGCCCCACGGCGGCCGCCCGGCCGCGCGGCAGGGCGCGGCGCAGCAGCGGGCGGGACTCGGCCTCCGGGTCGGGGTCCGGGAGCAGGGCGCAGGGCCGGCCGTCGGTGATGCCGATCAACGGGTCGCCCAACGCGTCGGAAACCAGCCGCAGTTCGCCCAGCGAGCCGAGCACCACGGCCCGCACTCTCTCGGGCAGCGGCCAGGCGGCGCGCTGGGCGAGCGGGGCCAGGGCCTCCTCGGAGAGCGGCGAGCCGGCGGTGAGCGCGGCGAACAGCTCCTGGCGGGCCCGTTCACGGGTCAGCGGGCCGTACTCGCCGTCCCCGTCATCGAGGTTCCCGGGCTCCGACCGGCTGAGCGCTCCGCGCAGGGCCGACTCGACCTCGGACCGCAGCTCGTCGCGGCGGCGAGGCTCGGGCAGCGCCGACATGGCGGACACGCGGTCGACCAGCGCATCGACCACCTCGTCGGCCAGGGCGGGGACCTCCCTCGGGCTTAACCAGACGTGGTCCAGAAGGGCACGCATCTCGCATCTCCTTCGCGTCGGGTGTGGACCCGACAGATCGCGGGCATTGCGTCAGTAGAACGTCAGAAGAACGTTCCCAAGAACACCGCACAAGGTACTTTCAAAAAACCGGCCATCGCGTTTTCCGAGGCGTCTTCGCAATTTCTTAAGTCGCCTTTAAGGACCCTTTCAGGTTCCGTTGAATTACCGGGTCAACGACGGCAGGACAGGCATTTTCATTGCCCTTGCCGCAGGCGGCGGCCGGACGCGTCGAAATTTATCACGACCGGATAATCGCGCAATCCTGCTCGCCGGAATTCGACATGCTGCGGTCACGGCGCTTGTCCCGGAGGTTTGCTTCGATGACCACCTACCCACCCCCAGAGATCAGGACGGCTTCCCGTCGTCAGGGGTCTCACCGAGCCGCGGCCAAATCGCCGCAGCGTGCGCTCCGCGGCCAGGTCCGCGGCCCGGTCCAGGCCCCGGGCCGCGGGCCCGTCGGCGGAGCGCGCCGGCTGCGGAGCGGAGACCGGGGGCCGCGGCTGATCGCGTCCTATGTGGCGGGCGCCGTGATGGTCGTGCTGCTCGCGGCGGCCAACGCCGGGGTCTTCGATCACCTCTGGTACTTCCTCGACTGGGGAGCCGGCGTGGCGGCCCTGGTGGCGCTGAGCGGCACCGTCCTGTGGGGCGTGGCGGCCACCGACCGGATCGTGCTGGCGCCGGGGCACCGGCTGCTGGCCCAGGGCGTGCACCGGGGCTTAGCCGTCGCCGGGCTCGCCTTCCTCGTCCTGCACGTCTGGGTGAAGATCGCCAACGAGCGGGTCACGACCTCGATGGCCTTCGTCCCGTTCACCGACGACAGACGCCCGGTGCTGGTCGGCCTCGGCACCCTGGCCGCCTACCTGTTCCTGGTGACCGCCGTCTCGGGCGCCGTGCGCAGCGTGTTCGCCACGCCGCGCAAGGCCCGCTGGTGGCGCGCCATCCACATGAGCGCCTACCTGGCCTGGGGCGCGTCGATGGTGCACGGCCTCAAGGCGGGCCGGCCCGTGAGCGGTTCCTGGGTCACCATCGCCTACTTCGCCGCGATCATCGGCGTGGCCGTCGTGCTGGCCCACCGGATCGTCGTCCGCAGGAGGCTCGTCAATGAGCGTTCCTAGGCGCCCCGCGCTCGCCGTCGTGGGCCAGCCGCGCCTGCTGGCCGGCCTCGACGTCACCACCCGCTTGGACCGTGTCGCGCATCTCACGGTTCACGGCCCGCTGCCCCGGCTGCGCCTCGAGGAGGTGATCGCGCTGGCCGAGAACATCGATCTGCGCGGCCGGGGCGGGGCGGGCTTCCCGTTCGCCAGGAAGCTCAAGGGCGTCGTGGAGGCCGCCGGCCGACGCGGCATGGCGCCCCATGTGGTGATCAACGGCAGTGAGGGCGAGCCCAGTTGCCTGAAGGACAAGGAGCTGCTGCTGCGCACCCCGCACCTGGTGCTCGAGGGCGCGCTGCTGGCCGCCGAGGCGCTGGGTGCGGACCGGGTCGCGATCGGCGTCACCCGCTCCGACGTGGAGAAGTCGGTGCGCGAGGCGGTGGCCGAGATGCCGCCTGGTGCCAGGCCGATCGAGGTGACCTACCTGCCCGAGCGGTTCGTCACCGGCGAGGCGTCCGCGCTCACCCGCGGCATCGAGGGCCTCCAGGCCCTGCCGGCCGGGCGCAAGGTGCGCTCCACGGAGAGCGGCCTCGCCGGGGCCCCGACCCTGTTCTCCAACACCGAGACGTTCACCCAGCTCTCGGTGGCCGCCAGGATCGGCGCCCTCTCCTACCGGGAGATGGGTCTGCCAGGCGAGCCGGGCACCGTGCTGCTGAGCGTGGCCGGCAGGTTCGTGGTCGAGGCGCCGGTCGGCACGCCACTGCGCGACGTGCTGTGGTTGTGCGGCATCACGGACCCGGGCCAGGGCGTGCTGATCGGCGGCTACCACGGCCGCTTCATCGACGCCGACGCGGCCAAGGAGACCACCCTCGACCGCGACGCGCTCAAGCGGTACGACGCGATGCTGGCCGCCGGCGCGGTGATGCCCGTGCCGCACGAGACGTGTCCGGTGGGCGAGACCGTGAAGGTCGCCCGCTGGATGGCCGACCAGTCGGCGAACCAGTGCGGACCGTGCGCGCTGGGGCTGCCGTCGATCGCCGAGGCGCTGAGCCGGGCCGCCAACGGCGGCGGTCTCAACGCGCTGGACGCCGTGCGCGACCGGGTGCTCTCGGTCCGCAAGCGCGGGGCGTGCAGCCACCCGGACGGCACCGCGAACTTCGTGAACTCCGCCCTGAACTCGTTCCTCACGGAGTTCACCGACCACGCGGTGGGCCGCGGTTGCGGGCGGCCCACCATCGGCTCGCTGGCCGTGCCGCCGGAGCCGATCGCGCTGCCGGCGGCCACCGAGGGCGGCCCCAAGCTGCTCGTCGACTGGACGCTCTGCCGCGGCCACGGGCTCTGCGCCGACGTGGTGCCCGAGGTCGTCAGGCTCGGCCCGGACGGCTACCCCGACAACGCCACCTACAACCTCCCGGCCGACTCACGCAACCAGGCCGTGCGCGCCATCCGGCGCTGTCCAGAACTCGCACTCCGACTAGCCAACTGACCATCCCCCACCCCCCTTTCAAGGAGCGATCATGACAACTCAGCTCACCCGCCAGCGCCTGCCGCACCGCTCCGCGCTGACCGTGGCGGCGGTGGCCAGCCTCCTGTTGACGGTCGCCTGCGCCGGTTCCGACGGGGACGGCACCACGACCATCGAGAACGCGGCCAACGACTCCGGAGCGGCCACCGACAACGGCTACGACTACGGCGACGGTTATGGCGGCGACTCCGGCGCCGCGACCCAACTGGGCGAACCGGCGGGCGCGTTGGCCCTGGCCGACGACTCGGAGCTGGGAGAGGTGGTGACCGACTCGGAGGGCTTCACGCTCTACCGCTTCGAGAACGACACCGCCGACCCGCCCACCTCGAACTGCGAGGGTGACTGCCTCACGGCCTGGCCCGCTGTCCCGGCCGAGGACGCCTCGGCCACCGAGGGCATCGACCCCGAACTGCTCGGCGAGGTCGAACGCTCGGACGGCAGCCTGCAGTTGACCCTCAACGGCTGGCCGGTCTACCGCTACGCGGAGGACACCGCGCCGGGTGACGTCAACGGCCACGGCGTCGGCGGCGTCTGGAACGCCCTGGCCCCGAACGGCGCCCCGGCCGGCTCCGACGCCGCGGAGGGCGGTGGCGGCGGCGAGGCCGGGGGCGGGGAGTTCGACGCGCTGAACATCGTGGACGACCCGGAGCTCGGCGAGATCGTGGCCGACTCGGAGGGCCGCACCCTCTACCGGTTCGACAACGACACCGCCTGGCCGATGTCGACCGGCTGCGAGGACGCCTGCCTGGAGACCTGGAAGCCGGCCGAGTTCATCGAGCCGGAGGTCGCCGAGCAGCTGGGCTTCGACCCCGAGCTGATCATCCCCTTCGAGCGCCCGGACGGCACCATCCAGCTGACCATCGACTGCTGGCCGCTGTACTACTTCACCGGCGACCAGGAGCCGGGCGACACCACGGGCCACGGCGCCCAGGGCCTCTGGTGGGCCGTCACCCCCGACGGTCACAAGGCCGACGCCTGATCAACCCCTGATCCGCCACCCCCCACACC